>JAHEDH010000010.1 GCA_024641285.1 bacterium
CCCCGCCGAACCGGTTGATGGCAAACCCCCTGATCTCGACGCCGTCGCCGGTGATGACGAACCCGTCGCTGGTTCCTCCGGCAGAAGTGCCGTTCAACTCGACTACCGGCGTCGTGGTCCAACCGGTCTGCGTGGTGGCATCCAGAACCACCGTCGACGAGATCGTCGGCAGCACCGAACCGGGCGTGATCGTCCACACGCCTGCAACATGACCCGTCTCGGTTGCCGGCATGTCGAAGGTGATCGAGTCTGGTCCGGCCAGGGCGTTGGCCTCCTGGACCGCAGCCCGCAGCGTGCACTCGTCGGCAGCCTCGGAGTTGACGCCTCCGGTGTCGCAGAAACCGTCCCCTGGGCTCGCGTCAGACGAATCACCGGTCGAGTTCACGACGAATCCCACCGGGAATACCGTCACCGTCACGGTGGCGGTATTCGACGTATTCCAGCCATCGCCTGCGGTGTACGTGAAGCTGTCGAAACCGCTGAAGCCGCCCGCCGGGCTGTAGTCGAAAGAGCCGTCGCCGTTGAGTGTGAAAGATACGGCGTTGGAGGGTCCGCTCAGGAGCGAGGCTGTCAGGGTCCCGCCTTCAGGGTCGAAGTCGTTGGCCAGAACGCCCGAGGAGGCAACCGACAGCGGCGTGTCTTCAGCCGTCGAGTACGAATCGTCGGAGGCGACTGGCGGAGCGTTCGCCGCAGAGAACGCAATGCTCTGATAGCTTCCGCCGCTGTCCACCGGAACCGACGCCAGGATCGAGGCATCGACCACACTCAGGCGGTATGCGAACTGCGACGTGGTGTCGGACTTGTTGTATCCGGTCCCCCAGAGATTTCCGGCCCGGTCGAAGCCAAGTCCGAAGATCTGGATTGGGTCCAGCTTGCCGAGATTGGTCGTGTTGCCGGTGATCTTGTCGATCTGCACCAACTGAAACTGCGTGGTGTCGGTGATGGTTCCGTACATCGCACCTGTGGTTGGATTCACCGCGATGGCGTTCACGTTGATCCGGGTGCCGAGTGCCTGAATCCGGATGTAGTCGATGCCCGCACCAAAGGCGTCCGCGACAACCGTCCCCGTCACCGGATCGGCTCTGAAGAGCAGGTCTTCTAGAGCCGAACGACTGTGAACGCCGTAGAGCAGTCCGGTGGTTGGATCGAAAGCTAGGCCGTTGACGTCATCGATGGTGATGGCGCCCGAAGCTCCGTCGGCTACGCCGAAGGACCCCAGGGGTGTCCACGTTCCGGAACTGCGAGAGACCAGGCCGAGTTGACCTGCCACGGCGGCGTATACGGCGCCGGTGGCCGGGTCCACGTCCATTGCCTTGATCGTTGACGTGCCGGTTCCTGATCCGATTGGCGCCTCGTTCGTAGCAGGGTTGAAATCTGCGGAGTCGATTACGGTGAGGAGATCGTCGCCGCCGCCGACCCCTCCCGTGCCTGCGATCAGATATGCGTCCCCTACGAGAAGGGTCACGGTTGCCGTGTCGGACTGCACGCCGTCGGTAGCCGTATAGGTGAAGTTGTCCGCTCCCGTCCAGCCGGCCTCAGGCGTGTAGGTGACGTGGGTGCCGTTGTTGACAACGGTTCCGTTCGCGCTCTGGGTGACGGACTGCACGATCAGCGGGTCCGAGTTGGGGTCGGTGTCGTTGGCGAGCACATCGATGAACACTGGCGTGTCGACCGTGGTCGAGGCGGTATCGTCGACTCCAACAGGCGGTGCTGCCCCTCCCGGCCAATGGACCACGAAGGCCGTTGTGTTGGCGATGCTTCCGGGGGCGAGCGGGTCACGGTCGATCTGGAGGCTGGTCGACCCGGTCACGCGGGTAGTGAACCAGCCGGTGCCGGGGTTGTCGTCTGCCGAGTAGTTCGTGCTACCGCCGGTCTGGGCGTATCCGGCGGCGCTGATCGCCCTGGTCGGATCGACTGCGTTGATCGTTTCCACCACAGAGTCGGTGGCGGAAGCCCATGCGGTCGTGATCTGTTGAACCTCGGTGCTGTCGGTGAACTCGATGGCGTGCCATGCGATGTCGATCGCCTGTCCGGTGTTGATCCGGTCGAACGTCAGCGTCGTCGCATCGGTGACAGTGCCGCGCACCATCTTCTGACCGATGTTCGTACTGGTACCTGAGTCGGTCTTGTAGCTGTAGACGAGCCAGGTCTTCGCCGGGTCGACCGCCGTGAGCGACGTAGTCGCACTCGAACCGGCAGTTCCGAGCGAGAGTGTGCCCGACTGGACGGCGCTGTCGTTGTACTGGACAACCTGCCACTCGAATACGTTGCCGCCAGTGCCGTTGAGCGCCAGCTCGAGGTTCGTCGACGTGGTGAGCCGGGCCCGTACCCAGTCGGAGTTCCCGTAGGTACCGCCCGAGGCGCGCATCGTGACGATCGGGAAGGCTCGCGTCTGGTCGACGGAAGCGATCGCAACGTTCGAGGTGTTCGAGACAGGAGTGAATGAGCCTCGCTGAACCGATACCCCGCTCACGAACTCGACGACCGACCATTCGATGGCGACGTCGGCGGTCGGGGAGCCGTCCCGTTCGAAGGTGACAGTGGTCGCATCGGCCAGTCGCCCGCTGACCGACATTCCTCCCGGAAACGACTGGTGCCCGTTGATGTTGAAGACCAGGAACGACTTGGCCGGATCGACCGCCGTGATCGTCGCCGATACCGATGATGTCCCGCTGGCGAGCGTCGCCGTTCCCTTCTGGATGTTGTCGAGCACCACAGGATCGAGCCCTCCAGTGACGGTGTACGCCGCAGAGAACTCGGAGGTCGACGAGAACCCGCTCGTCGCACCGGAGTCGATCCGGGTCGCGGTGGCGGTGATCACGTCGCCGGCCGAGCCGGCGAACGCATGCGTGAGACCGGTGCCAGACGCAGCAGTGACCGCCGACGCGAAGGTCTCGCCTTCGCCGTATCCGGTCGGATCGGCGCCGGACGGGTTCGTGAAGAACTCGACCCGGTACTGATCGGCGTTGGCCGGGACGTCGAGATCGAACGTCACCGTCACCGTCCCACCGGACCCGACCGCAGAGGTGATCGCCGGGAAGTTGAGCAGGTCGTTGGTACCGGTGTCGCCGTCGCCCGAATCGTTCGCTGTGACCGCGTTGTTCTGGAGATCGATGCCGAGACCGGGGTCCTCGCTGCCATAGATGGAGTTCCCGAGAATCGAATTGCCAGTTCCTGCCGCCGACATCAGGCGAACACCGTCGCCCTTGTTGAAGGCGATGGTGTTTCCCGCCCCGGCCGACGTGCCTCCGATCAGGTTGTTGACGGCGCCTCCGGCGAGGGTGATTCCTGCCCCGTCGTTCTGAAGGTTGGCCGTTCCGCCTGCGTCCGTCCCGATGAGGTTGCCCTGGATCGTGTTGGTCGAGCTCAGCACGTAGATTCCGGCCGAGGTTGCCGTGTTCGACGTGTTGTTGCCGGAGATGACGTTCCCCGCGCCGGCAGCGGTACCGCCGATGGTGTTGCCCCCGCTGGTTGCGTCGAGATAGATACCGGGGTCCTGGTTCGGGACCATGGCGTTGCCTGCAGCGTTGGTGCCGATGTAGTTGCCGATGACCGTGTTGTTCGTGCCGCCGTCGCGGATGGCGATTCCGAATTGAGTATTTCCCGAGATGATGTTGCGGTCGGCGGCGGTTACGCCTCCGATCGTGTTGTTGTCCGTCTTGATCGAGATGCCTGCGACCGGGAAGACGTCCATGAGGCCATTTGGCCTCGAAAGGGTTCCGGTCACGTCGGTGCCGATGTAGTTGCCGACGATCTGGTTGCCACCGTTGACGTCGATCTCGATGCCGTCCTCGCCGAAGTTCTGAATCACGAGACCCCGGATGGTGGAGCTGCCGGCGTTGAGGCTGATCCCGTTCGGATCGCCGGACAGCGGCACGTTCGTGCCGTCGAGCACGACCACGGGACGCCCCTGTGTGGAGAACTCGGATTGCGTGGTGCCGTCGATCGTGACCGGATCGGTGATGTCGGGGAGCTGCGTGCTCGGCTGGATCCGGAAGGCGACGGGCGATGCCTCGTAGTTGCCGTCCGAAGTCGGGATGTCGAAGTGGATCGTGTCAACGGTGGCAGAGGCGTTGGCTTCCTGGATCGCAGCACGAAGCGTGCACTCGGGATCGGATCCGACCATCCCACCGGTGTTGCAGATGTCGTCGCCGGGATTGTTGTCCCCGGAATCCCCCGTCGAGTTGACGGTCGCAGTGCCCGCGCTCGAAACCGTGATGGTCAAGTCGTCCACTCGGAGGTGCCTACCGCCAACCACGGTCGTGACGAAGCGGATCTGCGTATTGGCGGCGCGGTACGCCGCGATGTCGATCGACTCGGAACCGAAGGCGTTAGCAGCGTTGTAGGTCCGGAGCGGAGTCCAGCTCCCCCCGCCGTTGCTAGAGATCTGCAGCTGCACCTCACCTGTCGCATCGATCTCGTTGTGATACTCGTATTCGAGGGTTGCGGATCCCGAGCCGGACAGATCCGCCTGTCGGTAGACGTACGTACCGGTCGTGGCGGGCTTGATCTTCAGCGCTGGGGCATTTGCAGTCGGATTCTGAACATGAGACTCCACGAAGATCTCGCCGGAGGTGACGTTGGCGTCGTCCCCGACCTCGATCCACGGACTCGAGCTCCAATCGACCGAGCCTCCGGTGCCGTTGTATGCGACGGAAGTGAAATAGTCGGCATATGTGGCAGTGGGTGGGTCGTACGTGACGGCCAGACTCGGCCGGACGCCTGATGATGCCTCGGACAGGTGCATCGACCAGTCGTCGGGGCTGTCGAGTTTCAGAACCCAACCGTAGTTCGGGGTCCCGTCGACCCACGCCTGTACGGCTGCCTGGAGGCCGGAGAAAGTGACGGCGGCATTCGAAACGTTCACGTTGGTCGAGGTCGACGCATCCGGCGAAGCTGCCGCTTCGACATCGTCCGTCTGGATACCGCCACCCATGGTGTTGTACGTGGACGACGCCGACCAGGTGACCAGCATGCGATGGAGCGACAGGGTGCCCGGCGAAGGGTTCGAGTTGTTGTGGACGGTCAGCGTTGCGCTCGTGATCGTCGATCCAGAAGGGATCTGACCAGGACCGGTTCCCAAGATCGAGTCGAAGCGGAGGAGCACGTACTCCGGGTCGGTCGAGACCAGATCGGCACTTGACGTGGCACCGAAGTTCGAGTTCGGTGATGTGCCATCGAGCCACGTGTCGAGCGTACCTGTGTAGCCGCTGACCCCCTGCGTGAAGCTCGTGGTTGCAGCGAGGGCGGGCTGAACGCCGAAGCCGATCGGGATCATGCCGATGATCAAACCGAAGGCGATCGCGAGATAGAGGTGGCGTATGCGGGCCGACACCGTCCGTGGTGCGGAAGCGAAGATCATGGCGAGATCGGCTCCATCTCGGCTGCGCGCCTGGCTGCCGGCGAGACCGCCCTTGCGAGCGGTACTCGCACGGCGAAGATGGTGTCACCGTTCGATCGCCGGTAGCTGACCTCGCCGCCCATCCCTTCGACCAGGGACTTGACGATCGACAGACCGAGACCGACCCCACCGACCACTGCCTGCTGGAACGTGAGCGAGTGGATGTATCGCTGGAACAGGCGGTCTTCGAGTTCCTTGGGGATGCCGGGGCCGTCGTCGACGATCATCCACTCGTAGGAGTCGCCGACCACGTGGCCGCGTATCTCGAGCCGTCCACCGCCGTACTTGACCCCGTTCGACAGCAGGTTGCGCAGTACTTGTCGAAGGCGTAGCCGATCGACCCAGATCTGTGCGTCTGCAACATCCACCTTGATGATGTGGCCGTTCTGAGTGAACGGTTGGGAGACCGCCTCGGCCTCCTCATTCACGGAGACCTCGCGTGGTTCAAACCGGAGCTGGCCGGCGGCGAGCCGGGAAGTCGTCAACAGATCCTCGACCATCCGGGCGAGATCGGCGGCCTCCGAGTTCAACATCCCGAGCATCTCGCGACTGTCTTCGGTGAGCTCTCCGTCCATCTCGATCATCTGGCCGAGCCCGATGATGGCGGTGAGCGGGGTGCGGAGTTCGTGCGACGTGTTGGCAACGAACTCGTCTCTCGCCTTGCCGAGCTCCTGTTCCGCCTGGAGACGAAGCTCGAGCTCCTTCTGCCTGAACTGACGGGAGACGATCTCGCGGTAGACCAGCACGATGGCCAGAGGGACGATGAGCGAGACGGCGAACCGGGCGAAGTCCCCGGTGCGGGCGCTACCCCCGTCGGCGGTGACGATCGCCTGCAGCGACGACTCGCGCGCTGCTTCGATCTCTGCCTTCGCCGCTCCGAAGCGCGAGACCAGGCGGTCCTCGGCGAGTGGCTGTGCGGCGGGATCCCCGGCAGCGACCAGCTCGACGATCTGGGTGGCGAGGTCATCGAAGTCCCTGGTCGCCTGGAGCTCGGGGCCGACGTCTTCGACGAGCAGCTGGTCGAGCGAGGCCAAGGCAGCCCGGGTCGTCTCGAGCGAGACGCTCGTAGCATCACCGATGTCGAGGCTCTCGAGGTTCCGCTCGAGCGAGTCGAAATGCACGGCGTTCGCGACGTTGGCCCGGACGATCGTGACGATCCGGAGCGTCTCGTCGAGGTGGTGTAGTTCGCGGCTGTCGCCGGCGATGCGAGCGGTGGCGGTGGTGATGGCGAAGACCGCAGCGGACACGAGCAAGAGAGTCACCCCCACGACGGTGGTGACGACCCAAGCTCGGCGCGACGACGCTCCTGCCACGATCTTCCTTCGATCTCGACTGAGGGCGCAGTGCGCGCCCATCCCCTTCAGTCGGCAGAAGGCTTCGAGAACGTTAGTTGCACTCGGTGACTATTCCCCGGTACACCAATGGACTAGTCCGAGCGAAACGGGATGACACGTAAGGGCTGTGGACGCCGCTCAGGCCTCGGGGACCAGCTCGAGGATCTCTCCCGTCATCGACACGACATAGGTGCGGCCGCCGGGACTGCTCGAGATGTCCAAGGGGCTCTCGACCCGAACGCCCGTCGTGTATCCGACACCCGACGTTCGATCGAAGACGAGGATCTCAGAGCGGCAGAAGTCGGAGAAGACGTACAGCCCGTCGAGAGCGGCCAGCTCAGTCCCGCGATACACCTCACCGCCGACCACCGCACAGAACCCTCCGTCACGCCAGAAATCGAAGATCGGCTCGTGGTGCGGGCCGTCCAGATCACCGAGAAACGGCCGGTTGCCCTCGAAGACGCTCCAGCCGAGATTCGCCCCGACGTCCGTCGTCGGATCCAGCACCGAGATCTCCTCGACACACGCTTGGCCGACGTCGGCGATCCAGAGATCACCGGTGGTGGGATCGATGGAGAACCGGAACGGGTTGCGAATCCCGATCGCGAACACCCAAGGATGCCCATCCACTCCGTCGAGGTACGGGTTCCCAGGCGCGCCCGACACCTCGAGGTCGTGGCCGAGCTCGAGCCGGAGCATCGAGCCGAGCGGTGTGAACGGATCCTGGGCGTTCTGCCACTTGTCGCCCTGTCCCCCGCCGTCGCCGAACGTGGCCCACAGGTACCCGTCGGCGTCGAATGCGATGGTCCCGCCGTTGTGCTGAGCCGAAGGCTGCTCGACGGTGAGCACCTCGACCCGGCCGGTCACGGTCGGGACCCCGTCCTCGAGCGGCTGGGCGATGATCTTCGACTCGTTTGTCGTCGTGAAGTGGACCAGCAGATGCTTGCGATCGGGTGTCACGGCGAGACCGAGCAGACCCTGGTCGGTGTCGGTACCGGTCACCCCGGTCAAATCGATCACGGGAGTGACCGTGCCCGCAGCCAGATCCCACCGCAGCACCATGCCGTCCCGCTGACCGATGAATGCCGAGTCATCGTCGAAGAACTCCAGGGTCGTTGGAGCCTCGAGGCCGTCAAGTGCAACCTCTGTCGTGAATTCGAAGTCTCCGTCCGTGAACGACCGACGCGGGTGATCCTCACAACCGGCGTTCGCCTTGATGAAACCGGGGCGCTCGGTGCCAGGGATGCCGGCCATCGGGTCCGGCTTCGCCTCGATGTACGGAGCGGCATGGTCTTCGCCTCCGCCGAGCGCGATCGTCGCGAACACCAGTGTGGCGATGACGACGAACACGGCTGGCACCAGTACCGCCGGCTTGAATCGACCCATGGCCAGAACGGTAGAACGAGCGCGGGGGAATCGAGTATTCACCTAGCCTCGTTCGACCACGCCGCAGCGCCCGAACCCGTGAACAACACCATGAACGACGAACCCGCCAGTGATGTGATCCACACCATCGCCGAACCGGTCCGGAGCGAGATCGACAAGATCAAGGGGTCGCGATTCATCTGCGACCTGGCGCCGGCCGATGACGATGCCACGGCCATAGCGTTCGTGGATGGGATCCGGTCTATCGAACCAAGTGCCACGCATCACTGCTGGGCCTACCGGCTCAGCTCGGGACCGGCCCGATCGTCCGACGATGGCGAGCCCGGTGGCACGGCAGGTCCGCCCATTCTCCGCAGGCTCGAATCCGCCGACCTCTCCGATGTCGTTGCAGTGGTCACTCGCTACTACGGCGGAACCAATCTCGGCACCGGTGGATTGGTCAGGGCATATGGCTCGGCTGCGGCGGCCGCGATCAATGCCGCCAGGATCGTCGCCCGCCGTCAGACGATCCGGTTCCGGTTGCGTCACCCCTACGAGGTGTCGGCCGCAATCGAACGCGTGCTCGCAGCGGAAGAGGCCGACGTGGTGGCATCTCGCTACGAGGCGGAGGTGACCCTCGACGTGCTGGTGCCGGCATCCGGGGCAGAAACGTTCGCTGCGTCGATCCGCGAAGCGACCGCAGGCACGGTGATCGCTGAACGCTCCGACCCGTGACAGCCCGACCAGTCGATACCCCACAAGCAGTCTTTTTGGTTCTCCTATGGCAAACCGCTAGAATGGATGTGAAAGCTGTCTACACAGAAAAGCACCACTCCATGACCACCGAGGAGCGCACCTTGACCGCCCGGGAGCGCCGCCGCCTCGAACAGAGCCTTCAGAAGGAGGCACGCTGGCTCCAGAAGACGATCTTCTCGCTCCGCAAGGCACATGACGCTCGGGAGAAGGTCGTCGACACGAACGGAGAGCCACTGCGTCCACTCGTCACCGTCGACGGCACACAGATCCCGATCGAACGGCTCGAGCAGCTGATCGACGAGCGAGTCGACCAGATCCGAGAGGAGCTCGGGACCGGCGACTACCGGGTTCTGTGACGCGACGCTCCACACTCACAGACCGACGATCTCCGAGATCACCGTCGAGCGAGATCGTGCGTGCGCGGAGAACTGCAGCGACAGCGTCGAGCGGTGGACCTCACAACCGAGGCAACCCCGGATGTGACGGTGAGCGTTGGTATCGGCGGGACCTTCCCTACACTTGACGCAGGCACGCCGGTCGTGCCCCTGTCAGGAGTTCAACATGGCCGAAGTCAGGCGGGTTCGCCGCATCATCCGAAAGATCGACGCCTGGACCGTGTTCAAGGTGTCCTCGATCTTCTGGGCCGTGGCCGCGCTCGGACTCGTACTCGGCCTGATCATGTTCTGGTCCATCGTCACGGCGTCCGGGATTCCCGAGAAGATCACCGACTTCCTCGTGACCATCACGCTCGTCGACGAAGGCAGCAACCCCTTCGGCGACGACGACGCCTTCTTCCGGCTCGCACTGTTCGGTTCGATCGCATGGGCGATCCTCGGGTGCGGCCTCACGACCCTCTCAGCCGTGATGTACAACCTGATCTCCGACGTCGTCGGCGGCGTCGAGATCGTCGTCCTGGAGGAGACACTCCAGCCCACGCTCACCCCGCTGGCGCCATCACAGGGCGGCTACATCACCACGACCGACATCACCGAGATCCCAACTCAGGAAAACCCGGTCACGACCCGTCGGTGACCGCCTCGGCGATCAGCACACCCATCGACTGAACCCGATCGAGGTATTGGTCGGCCCGCTCCCACACCGGCCCGACGTGATCACCGAGCAGGGCGCCGGCAGCCAGACACACACCGGACAGAAAGAGGACGTCGTCGACGACCGCGATCGTCTCATGGCCATCGGCAACGACCACGCCGGCATACTGCGAGGACACCGGGCACAGCATGACGCCTTCGGACTTCGTGGCACGTCGCACCGCTCCCACCGGAGCGGGAAACACGGCGTAGGGCCCGGTGCCCGGCTCGTCGGAGGTCACCGTCCGATCCATCGAGACCCGGTCGCCGCTGAGACGGGTGGCGAGAGAACGCGCCAACCCGGTGAGGCCGGCAAACCCGACGACTCCGGACCCGTCGGGAGTGACGTTCCGAACCTCCGTCGCCGGGCCGACGAGGACATCGAAGCCGCCGGAGTCCTTGGTGCGCATGACCCGACCGCCCCACGACTTCGGTGGTGACTTGCCGATGAGGCCGACCATCGTCACGAGAGGAGACGATGCGAGGCTGGCCGCGGCGCGAGAGTGCACCTCATCGACGGGATCCACAGCCACTCGCACCCGAAGAACGCTAATCGGCCCCGAAGATGTCCCCAGATCCGCCGTTCTCACCGACACCGCGACCATCCATGCGGTTCACGTATCTGTGGATAACTCTGTGGAATATCGCGTTCCTGTAACGCGACGCTACAACGCGGGTCTCCCTGAAGATCTCAACGGTGAAGGGGTGTTTCCCGTCGCGAGCCGCCGACGATCAGACGGTTCGGATCACGGACCGCTCCAACCCGCTCAGTCTCCACAGATTTGTCCACAGATGTCCACAAGTTACATCTGTGTCATTCCTCTGGGGATCACTCGTCCTCGAGCTCCTGCACGATCGCAAACGCCGCCAACGCTCCATCACCGACATCGATGACCTTGACGCCTGTGGCATCACGCTGCTGGCGACTGATCGATTTCACCTTGGTCCGGATACCGACACCCGAAGTCGAGATCAAGAAGACCTCCGTGTCGAGCTCGACCGCCTTCGCCCCGATCAGCGAACCGCGAACACGGGTCAGCTTGAACGCCTTGACACCGATCCCGCCACGACCCTGACGAGGGAACTGCTCCATCAACGTCCGCTTGCCATAACCGCCGGAAGACAACAACAGCACCTCGTCACCATCGGAACTCGAGGCGGCGGCAACCACCTCATCGCCCTCACGCAGCTTGATGCCTCGCACGCCCTGGGTAGCGCGACCCATCGGACGGAGATCCGACTCGGAGAAGCGGATGCCCTGGCCGTTCTTCGTGAAGATCAACATGTCGTCGTTGCCGTTCGTCGTACGAACCGCAACCAATTCGTCGTCGTCTCCGAGGTTGATCGCCACCAACGTGGCGTTGCGCGAGTCGTACTCCTTGAACTCGGTCTTCTTGGCCTGACCCAACTTGGTCATCATCACCAGATAGCGATTTGTCTCGTAGTCGCGGGTGTCGATCACAGCCTCGATCCGCTCCTCCGGCTCGAGCGGGAGCACCGACTGGGCGAGCACGCCCTTGGACGTACGGGCCTGGCGAGGAATCTGATGCGCCCTCACCCGGTGCACCCGGCCCGTGTTGGTGAAGAACAACAGGTAGGCGTGCGCCGTGGTGTGCAGGAGATGCGCGATGACATCGTCCTCACCGACCTCCGCGGCCCGCACTCCCCGACCGCCACGTCCCTGGGTCTTGTAGGTAGTGGCGACCACCGACTTCACGTAGCCGGACTGGCTCACCGTGACGATCAGCTCGTCATCGGCGATGAGATCCTCGAGCGAGAGATCACCCTCGTCGGGGATGATCCGGCTCCGGCGGGGCTCGGCGAACTTGTCGCGGATCTCCTCGAGATCCTCTTTGATGATCGACCTGCGCCTGGCGGGGTCGGCGAGGATCGCCTGGAGCTCAGCGATCAGCTCACGTAGCTCAGCAAGCTCGGCACGCAGCTCATCCACAGCGAGAGCCGTGAGCCGACGAAGCGGCATGTCCAAGATGGCCTTGGTCTGGATCTCCGACAGCTCGAAGCGTTCCTGGAGCGCCTCGGAGGCCGCGGCCGTGTTCTCAGAGCCTCGGATGATCTGGATCACCTCGTCGATGTTGTCGACGGCGATGACCAAGCCCTCCAACACGTGGGCTTTGCGCTCCGCCTGATCGAGCCGGAACTGGGTCCGACGCTCGATGACCACCATCTGGTGATCGAGGTAGTGGCCGATCATCTCCGAGAGGCCCAGCGTCAACGGGACGCCATCGACCAGCGACACCATGTTGTATCCGAAGCTGTCCTGGAGAGGCGTGTTCTTGTACAGCTGGTTGAGGACCACCTGGGGAATGGCATCACGCTTCAACTCGATGACGAGGTGCATGCCCTTGCGAGAGTCGGACTCGTCGCGCACGTCGGCGATCCCGGAGATCTTCTTGGAATCGACCAGCGTCTTGATCTTGGAGATCACCCGCTCGGTCGAGACCTGATACGGGAGCTCGGTGACCACGATCGCGGTCCGACCCTTGCGGATCTCCCGGACGTCGCAGAGTGCGCGGATCTTGACCGAACCGCGGCCGGAGACGAGGGCGTCCTTGATGCCGGACGTGCCGACCAGGAACCCGCCCGTCGGGAAGTCGGGGCCCTTGACGATCTGGAGATACTCCTCGGCGGTGGCGTCGGGGTTCTCGAGCCCGAACAGGCAGGCGTCGACGACCTCACCGAGGTTGTGCGGCGGGATGTTGGTCGCCATGCCCACTGCGATCCCCTGAGACCCGTTGACCAGGAGGTTGGGATAGCGGGCCGGGAGAACCGTCGGCTCGGTCATCTCTCCCGAGTAGTTCTCATCGAAGTCGACGGTGTTCTCACCGATGCCTTCGAGGAGGCGCATCGACAGTTGCGACAGACGGCACTCGGTGTAACGGGAGGCGCCGGGAGGATCGTCGATCGTCCCGAAGTTGCCCTGTGGATCGATGAGGGGATGGCGCATCGAGAAGTCCTGGCCGAGACGAACCAGGGCGTCGTAGATGGCGCTGTCGCCGTGCGGGTGGTAGTTGCCCATCACGTCGCCGACCACCTTGGCGCACTTGCGGTGCGGGGTGGTCGGGCCGATGTTCGACTCCGACATCGACCAGATGATCCGGCGCTGCACCGGCTTCAGGCCGTCGCGGACGTCGGGCAGCGCGCGCGAGACGATGACCGACATGGCGTAGTCGATGAACGCCTGTTCCATCTCGGAGTTGATGTCGATCCCGCGGATCGCCGCCAGGTTGTCCCCCGGCCCTTCATTCATGTCGTCATCGGCCATTGCTGACTCCAGTGTTGGTAGAGAAGTTGACAGTTGACAGTTGACAGTTCCCCCGCGGTCGCATGGAACGTGCGACCGAGAGGTGGACGTCATGTCGACTCGAACGCCACAATGCTCGATGACGGTCAGAGCAGAACTGTGAACTTTGAACTGTGAACTGTGAACTCATATGTCCAGGAAGCGGACGTCGTCGGCGTTTTGCTGGATGAAGCTCTTGCGTTCGGCGACATCGTCACCCATGAGGGTGGAGAACACCTGATCGGATCGGAAGGCATCCTCCATCTCGACCCTCACGAGACTGCGGGTCTCCGGGTTCATCGACGTCTCCCACAACTCATTCGGGTTCATCTCACCGAGACCCTTGAACCGGGACGGCTTCACCTTCGGGTGGTCCTTGCGGAACTCGTTGAGGGCGGCATCGTCCTTGAGGTAGTACACCTTCGAGCCCACCTTCACCCGGTAGAGCGGGGGCTCTGCGATGTAGACCATCCCGTTCTCGACCAGGCCCCGCAGATGGCGGAAGAGCAGGGTGAGCAGGAGGGTGCGGATGTGAGCCCCGTCGACGTCGGCGTCGGCGAGCAGCACGATCTTGTGGTACCGGGTCTTGGTGATGTCGAACTCCTCACCGATCCCGGTGCCCATGGCCGTGATGATGTCCTGGACTTCGTTGTTCTGGAGCGCCTTCGCGAGCCGCGCCTTCTCGACGTTGATGATCTTGCCCCGGATGGGAAGCACCGCCTGGAACTCGGAGTTCCTCGCCTGCTTCGCCGGGCCGGCCGCCGAGTTGCCCTCGACGATGAAGAGCTCGGACAGGTGCGGCTCTCGCGACGAGCAGTCGGCCAGCTTGTCGGGAAGCCCACCCGACTCGAGCCCGGACTTGCGCCTGGTCAGGTCTCTCGCCTTGCGGGCGGCCTCACGGGCGCGGGCGGCGGTGAGCGCCTTGTCGACGATCCGGCGGGCGTCGGCCGAGTATCGCTCCAGCCACTCGGGGAGCTTGGCGTTGAGCGTCCGCTCCACGTACGAGCGGATCTCGGTGTTCCCCAGCTTCGTCTTCGTCTGGCCCTCGAACTGGGGCTCGCGCACCTTCACGGAGACGATCGCCGTCAACCCCTCGCGGATGTCGTCACCGCTCAGGTTGGGATCCTTTTCCTTCAGAAGGTTCTTGTCCCTGGCGAACTGGTTGACCGCCTTGGTGAGCGCCTTGCGGAAGCCCTCTTCGTGTGTGCCGCCCTCGTGGGTGTTGATGTTGTTGGCGAACGACAGAACCGACTCGCTGTACGCCATCGTCCACTGCATCGCCACTTCCAGTTCGGCCTCTTCGGAGACGTCACCGAACTCGACGATCCGGGCGTGCAACGGCTCCTTCTTCTCGTTGAGGAACCTGACGAAGTCGACGAGACCGCCCTTGTAGAGGAACGTCTCTTCGATCGGCTCCTCGGGACGCTCGTCACGCAGCCGGATCTCGATGCCACGATTGAGGAACGCCAACTCGCGGATTCGGGACTGGACGATGTCGTACTCGAACTCGACGGTCTCCTTGAAGATCTGCTCGTCCGGCCAGAAGGTGATCGTCGTACCGGTCTTCTTGGCCGGCTTGCCCTTCTCGACCTTGGTCTGCGCGAAGCCTCTCTCGAAGGTCTGAGTCCACACGGCCCCATCCCTCCGGATCTCTGCATCGAGACGGCTCGACAGGGCGTTGACGACGGACACCCCGACTCCGTGGAGGCCACCGGAGACCGTGTAGGCGCCTTGCTCGAACTTGCCGCCGGCGTGCAGCTTGGTGAGGACGGTCGTGAGGGCCGACTCCTTCGTCTCGGAATGGCGGGCGACCGGGATGCCTCGACCGTTGTCCACGACCCTGACGCCGCCGGATTCGAGGATCGTGATCTCGATGCGATCACAGAAACCCGCCATCGCCTCGTCCACCGCATTGTCGACGACCTCCCAGATGAGGTGATGCAGGCCGCGAGGCCCAGTCGAGCCGATGTACATGCCGGGACGCTTGCGCACCGGCTCGAGGTCCTTGAGGACCGTGATCTGGCCGGCGTCGTAGCTGGACGAACCGTTGGTTGACATGTCAGAACCTCACTGGCTGGCGGATCGGTCGACACCGACGTGAACGGTCGGTTCCCCCTGTTTCATCGGTGCGCAATGCTCATGAGCTCGGGCGAGCAATTCATTCGGTGATGTGAGCGTGGCGGCGTTCGACGGTCACGTCCGGAACCGTTCTACGGCACACCGGGCGCGCGCTGTCCGTGATTGGGTTTCGGGGCCGAGACGGGTCGAAATTCACTGTTGTAATTCTAGCGGTTTCCGACCCGTCGCCCAAGCTTCCAGCGAGCGCTGGAGAGCCGAATGGCGCGGTCACGGGGTACTGGTCGAGACGGTGGGTCAACGAGGCCGCCACCCATGCGTCAGCCGCTGTGTCGGCTCGGTGGTTTCACGACCACCTCGCCGACGGTTCCGTCGCCCAACTGGGCGTTGAGACGGTGCGCCAGGCCGGTGGTCCCGTAGCGAAGCATTGCCACGGCCTGCGGGCTCGAAGCCTCCAGCACCAGTTTCTTGCCGTGCATCCCGATCGGAGTGGTCTGGGTGCCCCACGGCGTTCCTGACAACTCGACCCACTCGTCGCGAATCCGATTCCACACCGACGCCTCCACGACGCCCAGCCGATCCATCAGCCGGCGGAGCGTGTCGTCGATCGGCAGCGGCTCGCTCCTGCCCCGCTTCGGTGGCGTCACGTCATCATCCGCGTACGACCTCACCACCGGTGATCCCCCACGGGACCCCCTCGAGCGGGACATCGGAGGGGTCCGCGGTCGTCACGAGCGTTTGAGCCTCGGGCAGCGCCAGGGTGAGGGCGGCGGACCGCTTCGGATCGAGCTCGGAGTACACATCGTCGAGCAGCAGGATCGGCGGCCGATCGATGAGATCCGTGATGGCCCGATGGGACGCCACTCGGAGGCTCAGGGTCAGGGTGCGCTGCTCACCCTGACTGGCGTGAAAGCGGGAATCGTGACCGTCCAGCAGGAGGATCGGCTCGTCGCGGTGTGGCCCGACCGTCGTCACCCGCCGCTCCCGATCACGCCTCCTGGACTCCGACAGCGCCTCTGACAGCCGCTGAGCGAACTCCGCAGGCGAGACTCTGGCGTCGAGCTCACCCTTCCAACCCGAGAGGTAGTCGAATTCCACTGCGGCGTCGGATGCGGAGATGTCGGCATGAACCGAGGAGACGTGGTCTCTGATGGCATCCACCGTCCGCGCCCGGCGGGCCATGACCTTGCCGCCGGCGTGAGCCATCCGCTCGTCCCAGACGCCCAGCGTGACGTCATCGCGGTCGTTCTGCTTCAGGAAGGCATTGCGTTGCCGGAGCGCCCGTTCGAAGTCGGCCTGATCGAGGTGGGAACCGGGCCACAGCTGCACGGCCGTTGCATCGAGGAAGTCGCGACGATACCCAGGCCCGCGTTTGATGATGTCGAGGTCCTCGGGGAGGAAGGTGACGAAGCGCACGTGGCCGAGGAGATCGGAGGTGCGAGCCAGCCTCTGCGTGTTGATCCTCGCCTGCCTGCCGCCTCGTCCCCGCAGTTCGAGCTCGATCAGCGCCTCGGATGGGCCCGACGTGACCTGACCCCGGATGTACGCACGCTCGAAGTCGAAGCCCACCAGCGCGTGATCCGGTGCTCCGCGGAAGGATCGAAGTGATCCCAGATACCCGACCGCCTCCAACAGGTTGGTCTTCCCGGCACCGTTGCGGCCGACGATGACATTCACACCCGGGTCGGGCTGCCACTCGAGCCGGCCGTACGACCGAAATCCGGCCAGCGTCAGCCAGTCGAGCCGCAACTCAGATCCGGACGGGCATGAGCAGGTAGAGGAAGCCAGGATCGTCAGCGCTGTCGAGCACGCTCGGCTTGAGACCGTCGATGAGCTGGAGCCGGACCGAGCCACCGGAGATCGCCGACACACCATCGGACAGGTAGCGCGGATTGAAGGCGATCTCGAGCTCTTCGGTGCCCGAGAACGCTCCTTCGAGGAACTCTTTCTCCGCTCCCACGTCCTGCCGGCTGACCGCGATCTCGACTCCCCCGGTGTTGATCTTCAACCGAACCGGGATGTGGTCCTCGGCGACGAGCGCCACACGACCCAGCGCCTCGAGCAGCCCGCCGCGATCGACGATCAGCTCGTTCGGATAGCTATCGGGCAACAGGCTCTGATACTTCGGGAAGGTCCCCTCGATCATCCGGAGCCGGAGCGTTCCCCGATCCGATGAGAAGACACCCTCCCGACCGTCCAGTGAGACCTGGACCTTCGAGGCGCCGACGGTCCGGGGCAGCTCGCGCAGACCCCGGGCCGGGATGAGACCAGAGCCCTCGATGCCCACGCCGGGCAGGTCGCGCACGGCCAAACGGTAGGAGTCGGTCGAAACGAGCCTGACGCCGTCCTCGGTCGACTCGAACAACACGCCGGTGAGGATCGGTCGGGCGGCATCGGTCGAAGCCGCCGTGGTCACCTGTGCGATCGCCCCGGCGAGGGCTTCGCCGTCGACCTCGGTTCCGGGAAGCGAGGTCTGGCTGATCTCCGGGAAGTCATCCAGCCCGAGTTGCTTCAGCGAGAACCTGGGCCCGCTCCCGAGAATCTCGACGTCGCCGTCCTCGGCTCCGATGGTGACCTGGCCGGCCGGCATCTTGCGGACCGCCTGTTCCAGGATCTTGCCGGGGATCACCGCAGCGCCCTCTTGGAGCGTCTCGACCTCGGTCTGGGTCTGAACCGTCATCTCTAGGTCCGTTCCGGTGACGCGCAGCGACGACCCGCTCACTTCACACTTGAGACCCTGGAGGACCGGAAGTGCCGATCGGGTTCCGACGGCACGGTTCGCCCTGGAGAAGACATCTCCGAGATCGTCTCGCTCTGCTCTGATACGCACAGGGATTGTTCCCTTCTTCTATCTCTTGTTGTTTTCTTGAAATACTCAGTAGTGGTAGTAGGGGCTGTGGATTGTGGATGAATCCATCGATCCTCAGCCCCTAAGGGCGATTCTGGTCGATCCGGGGTGTGGATGGAATCCTTTCCGATCCACAGGCCGATGCGGCCCTGCGGAGAGCCTGTGGATGACGGTCATCTTTTCCTCAGGCTCTGTGAGAGTTCTGACACCCGGTCGAAGACCTCGCGATCGGTCTGCATGACGGACTTGACCTTCTCGATCGCATGCATGACCGTCGTGTGGTCGCGGGATCCGAAGTGCGCCCCGATCTTCGGGAGCGAGAGATCGGTGTGCTCCCTGCAGAGATACATGGCCACCTGACGGCATCGGGCGAGCGGCTGTTTACGCGACGGACCTTCGAGATCGTCCATCGTGTAGCCCCAGGCGGCGGCCGTAGCGGCGATGATCTCCGGGGCGTTGACGGCCTTCGATTCGTGACCGGGAAGCATGTCCTGGAGTACCCGCTCGGCCATGGGAAGGCTGGTGTGCTCCCCCGTCAGCGAGGCGAACGCCGTCACTCGGGTCAGTGCCCCCTCCAACTCCCGGATGTTGTCCGAAACCAAGCCGGCGATGAATTCGAGCACGTCCAGCGGAATCGGCATGGCGGCGTACTCGGCGTTGCGGCGCAGGATGGCCAGCCGGGTCTCGACGTCCGGCGGCTGGATGTCGGTCAGGAGTCCCCATTCGAATCGGCTGCGGAGCCGGTCCTCCAGTGTCACCAGATTGCGGGGGTGCCGATCGGACGTGATCACGATCTGTTTGCCCGACTCGTACAGGCTGTTGAAGGTGTGGAAGAACTCCTCGAGGATCTGCTCTTTGCCATCGAAGAACTGGACATCGTCGAGCAGCAGGATGTCGGTCGTCCGGTATCGGGTCTTGAACTCGTCGGTCTTCTTTCGCCGGATCGAGTTGATGAAGTCCGTCAAGAAGGTCTCGGATGTGACGTAGCGGACCTCCATGCCCGGATACATCTCGAGCGCCTGATAGCCGATCGCGTTGAGGAGATGCGTTTTGCCGAGGCCGGCGTTGCCGTGGATGAACAGCGGGTTGTAGTTACGCCCGGGCTGTTCGGCGACCGCCATGGCCGCTGCGCTGGCGAATCGGTTCGATTGACCGACGACGAAGTTTTCGAATCGGTACTTCCTCACCAGCCTGGCCACCCGCTCGGGAGCGGGTGGTGCGGTCGGCAGTGGATCCGTGCTCCGCCTGCCGTACTCCATCGGCAGGGGCTCGTCGTCGGAGGGTTCCCCGATCGTGTACTCCAACTCCACTTCGCTGCCGTATGCGGTGAGGCATGCCTGTTCGATGTGCTGGCCGTGTTTGTCCATGACCCAGCGAAGGTGGAAATCGCTCGGGGCGCGCAGGGTCAGCCGCTGCCCGTCGAACGACGGCTCCAGTCGCTGGATCCACGTCTGCCAGGCTCCCGGGGTCACCTGTGATTGCATCACTTCGGTGAACCTGAGCCATTGTTCGCTCGTGACGATCTGCCCGCGATCGGGCAGTCCGTCGATCGGATGTGTCTGTGTCAACGGGGTGCTCCTCCTCACTCACTCCGTGCGCCGTTCGGCGCGCTATCCACAAAGCAGTCCACACATGTGGAGAAGTGGGGGTGTCGCGCGGAGCGGCTGTGAAACTGTTCAGTTGTCTTCTGCTCTGCGCGAGCCGAGCGGATTCGGTGCGGGGAAGTCACCGTGACCTCCGCTCTCCGAGGGCGAATATAGAGCCGAGACCGGCCGGGCTTCAAGAGCGCGAACATCGCCTGCAATGGCGAGTTTCGCGACGGGCCCGACCGGCAGAACAGCCAGGTGCCACCGATGGTTTTCGGGTTGGCCCGAGGGGTCGGAAGTGGTCGATTGACCGGCTGTGTCGCCGAAAAGGGCCCTTGGTGAAGTTTCGCGAGGTTGTGGATAAACTTCGCGACCCGGTGCTCGCTTTGACAATGCGTCCACCTCGCCCGTAGCCTCAAGCCGTCAGTTTCCACGTCTCGGAAACAACCGCTGACACCCTCCATCCCGGAAGATTCATCATGAAGAGAACATACCAACCAAAGGTCCGTCGTCGGAAGCGACGCCACGGGTTCCGACACCGGATGCGCACCCGCCAGGGACGAGCGATCATCAAGGCCCGTCGGGACAAGGGCCGCAAGCGGCTCGCCGCCTGATTCGAGCGATCGAATCCCTGAAATCGTCCCGGGAGTTCTCCCGCGTGATGCGAGCTGGCGTTCGTACGAGGTCAGGGCCGGTCACTGTGATCCGCCTCCGCACCGATCTGGGTCATCCCAGGATCGGGATCGTGGCGGGCAAACGGCTCGGGAATGCAGTCACCCGCAACCGGGTGAAGCGCAGGATCCGAGCGGCAGCGGCCGCAGCGACGCTCGATGCATCGACCGACTACGTGATCGTGCCAACGCCAGACGCAACAACCGCCCGCTTCACCGACCTGGTGACAGCGATCGAGCTGGCCGCACGCTCCGAGGAAAGACACACGTGAACGACCAGCGACGATTCAGCCCGGCAACACCGGCCGTGTGGCTGATCCGCGTCTACCAGCGCCTGTTCAGTCCGATGCTCGGCCGCAACTGCCGCTACTCCCCCACCTGTTCTGCCTACACCGCCGAGGCCCTCCAGGTCCACGGGCTCCTCCGTGGAACATGGATGGGCTTTCGTCGTATCGGCAGATGTCATCCGATGCATCCGGGCGGCTATGACCCGGTTCCGACCCGTATGGAGATCAAATGAGTTTCCTCGGCGATCTGTTCCACAGCCTCCAGGAGCTCCTGGCATTTGGGCTGGAGCGCTTCTATGACCTGATCCCGTCGTTCGGGATCAACATCATCATGTTGACCCTGACGATCAACTTCATCCTGTTCCCGTTGACGCTGCGCCAGACCAGGTCCACACGCGCCTTCCAGGAGATCCAGCCCGAGATCAAGCGGATCCAGAAGGAGTACAAGGACGATCCCGAGACGATGCAGAAAGAACTCATGCGCACTCAGCGTGAGGCTGGCGCCACTCCGGGTGGTTGTCTGTTGCCGATCCTGGTGCAGTCGCCGATCTGGTTTGCGCTCTTCCGGGTACTTCGCAACATCTCATGGACCGCCAACGGCCAGCTCGAGCAGTTCAACACCGAGCCACTGCTCCACGCAGGCACTGCGCTGCGGGCAGCGGTTGAGCGCAACGACATCGACTTCCTCGGCATGCATCTGGGAACGAACATGAGCGAGGGCATCACGGCCGGCGGATGGGGTGCCCTTCCATATATTTCCATGTTGGTGCTGATGGTCGCCTCGCAGTACTTCCAGCAGTGGCATGCCCAGCGAGGTCAGACCAAGAAGAGCGATCTCACTCAGCAGCAGCGCCAGCAGCAGCAGACCCAACAGCTCATCACCCGCGGCCTCCCGCTCTTCATCGGGTTCGTGTCGTGGAACTTTCCCGCCGGCCTCGTGCTCTATTGGGCCACCTCGAACTTGTTCCGCGTCGGACAGCAGTTCGCTCTCTTTGCCATCGATGGACGACCCACTCCCCCATCGTCGGGTCCTCCCGACGGTGGGTCGCCGAAGAATCCTGATGATGGCGATGGTGACAACGGATCGAGTGCCAAGGGCTCGAAACCGCATCCGGTGTCACAGAAGAAGCAACGCCGCAGGAGGAAGTGATCAGGATGGAATGGGTAGAAGTACGAGGGAAAACCACGGATGTGGCGATCGAAGCCGCCATGCACGAGCTCGGCGCCGACAGCCGCGACCTGATTGACGTCGAGGTCATCCAGGAGCCCGAGAAGGGCTTTCTCGGGTTCGGCGGCCAGGACGCCATCGTCAAGGTGAAGCTCAAGCCGAAGAGCTCGGGCCGCAAGCGCCGTCGGCGTCGCAAGGGCGACCGGCCGGAGGACGCCGGCAACCGCAACGACGGACAGAGTCGGGGTGGCCGCGGTCAGAGTGACGGCAAGCCGTCGGGCGGCGGCAAACCGTCCGGTGGAGGTCGGGGCGGAAACTCCCGACCGGCAGGCAATTCCGGCAACCGCCGGGACGAACGGCCCGCCAAACCACAACGTCAACGTGAGGAGAAACCAGAAGTGGACATCACAGATCAGGCTCCAGTCGTTGAAGAGTTTCTCACCGGGCTCGTCACTGCATTTGGTCTCGAAGGCGGGGTCGACGTTCGGATCGAGGACGAAGTCATCATCGCCGATGTCACCGGCCCGCAAACCGAGGCGATGGTGGGCGTGCGCGGCTCGACGATCGAGGCGATCCACGAGCTCGCCAAGACCGTGCTGCAACGCCAGACCCAGTCTTCAGCCCGGCTTCGGCTCGATATCGCGGGCTACGGCGAGCGTCGTCGACAGGCACTGGCGATCTATGCCAACCAGCTGATCGATCAGCTGATCGAAGACGGCGGTGAGGTCACGCTCGAGCCCATGAGTGCGGGAGATCGCAAGGTGATCCACGACGCAGCCGCCGAACGCACCGGTGTCCGTAGCTACTCGGAGGGTGAGTCCCCCCAGCGGTACGTCGTGCTCGCCAACGTCGGAGGCGATGAGGAAGAGTGAGCAGTGAGTCATGAGCCATGAGCCATGATGATGAACGGGCACCGACGATGTCGGTGCCCGTTTTGTTGTCCGGTGGCGGCCCAACCCTCATGTTTCACGTGAAACACTGCGAATTCGCAACCTTGACCGTGATGTAGCCTGTTTCACGTGGAACATCTCGAACATGTCCCGCTCTTCGTGAGCGAATTCCCGCTTGGATGCGAACTCGACGACGAGCAGCTCGGCTCCATCGAGCGATATGCCGATTGGCTGACCGGGGAGGCCGTACCAGCGGGAGGAATCGGTCCCCACGAAGGCGAGTCGCTGTTCGACCGGCACATCCTCGACTCATTGGCGTTCCTGGCACCGCTCGATCGCGTTCCCCGATCGCTGATCGATGTGGGTTCTGGCGTCGGACTCCCCGGAATTCCGCTCGCCGTCGTGCTCAAGGAGACAGAAGTGGTGCTGCTGGATCGATCAGGTCGCCGTTGCGCCCTGCTCAAGCGGGCAATTCGTGTGCTCGGTCTCGACAACGTCGAGATCGCCCAGGCCGACGTGGCCGCCGTCACCCGATCGGCGGAAGTGGTGGTATCGAGGGCGTCCCTGCCTGCGCCCGACCTACTCCCGCACCTCCGGCGTATGACGGACCTGGGCATCGTGGCTGGAAGCACCGTCTCGGAGCCTGAGTTCGAGGGCTATCGCACGATGAAAATCGTCTCGAGATACCTCGAAACCCCCCGATGGCTGCTTATCATGCAGGCATCGTGACTCGAGCTTCCGACGGCGCTCCGCTGATCGTCGCCATCGCCAACCAGAAGGGCGGTGTCGGCAAATCGACCACTTCGATCAACCTGGCCGCCGGCTTGGCGCTCCAAGGCGAACGGGTGTTGATGATCGACCTCGACCCGCAGGGAAACGCCTCTTCCGGCGTCGGGATCGACCGCGGTTCGATCGAATTGAGCGTCTACGACGTGCTCTTGAAGTCTGCCGACATCCAGGATGCCATCGAACCGACGTCGATTCGCGACCTCTTCGTGGTGCCCGCCACCATCGACCTCGCCGGCGCCGAGATCGAATTGGTCTCGGTGTTCAGTCGAGAGCAGCGGCTGCGAACCGCCCTCGAGTCGGTCTCGAAGGAGTTCGACTTCGTCATCATCGATTGTCCGCCGTCGTTGGGACTGTTGACCGTGAACGCCATGGCGGCGGCGGACGAGCTGTTGATTCCCATCCAGTGCGAGTACTACGCCCTCGAAGGTCTCAGCCAACTCCTCGCCAACGTCGAGATGGTGCGGAGCAACCTCAACCGTGATCTCGAGCTCGGTGGTGTGGTGCTCACCATGTACGACGGTCGGACCAACTTGGCGAAAGACGTCAAAGACCAGGTGAAGGAGTTCTTTGGCGACAAGGCGTACCGGACCGTGATCCCTCGTTCGGTCCGGCTCAGCGAGGCGCCCTCCTACGGGGAGCCGATCGAGACCTTCGATCCGATGAGCCGCGGGGGAATCGCCTATCGACAGCTGACGAGAGAGTTCCGTTCGCGCCACGGAAGAGAGGATTGACATGAGCCAACGACGCGGCGGCCTGGGACGAGGGTTGGAGGCGCTCATTCCGACCGGTGGGGGAGAGCCCCCATTTGCACTGCTGCCGGTCGAGCGGATCCAGGCAAACGAACAACAGCCTCGGGTCAGGTTCGACCAGGAGACGCTCGAGCAGTTGGCAGCCTCGATCCGAGAGGTCGGGATCCTTCAGCCGATCGCCGTCAGCAGGATCGAGGAGTCCGATTCCTATCGCATCATCAACGGAGAGCGGCGCTGGCGGGCAGCGAAGCTCGCCGGTCTCCATGCGGTTCCGGCGGTCATCCGGACGGTCGATGACGAGCGCCTGCTCACCGAGGCGCTGATCGAGAACCTCCAGCGTGAGGATCTCACGCCGCTGGAAGAAGGCGCCGCGTACAAGTCACTATTGGAAGAATATGGGTTGACGCACGAGCAGGTCGCGGTTCGAGTGGGCAAGAGTCGGTCGACGGTGACCAACGCCATTCGGCTGCTCGGCCTCCCGGCGAAGATCCAGGCGCTTCTCGAGAACGGCGATCTGAGGCAGGGTCACGCTCGCGCCTTGCTCGCGCTGGAAGACCGTACGTACGCAGTACATATCGCCCAGAGGGCGGTGGACGAGGGCTGGAGCGTCCGTCAGGTCGAAGATGCCGTGCGCCAACGCCAGGAGAGCCCGTCAGAAGCCCGTAAGCCGGTCGTGAGAGAAGTCAGGCCCGTGGAGATCATCGAACTCGAACAACGCCTCACAGAGGCACTGGGGACGAAGGTTTCGATCGCCTACCGGAAGAAAAAGGGCAAGGTGCAGATCGACTTCTCCTCACTGGACGAGTTGGAGCGCATCTACCGCACCATCTTCGGCTGACGAGTTCACAGTGAACAGTTGACAGTTCACAGTTCTCATGCCGTCGTGGACGTGGGGTGCATTCTGCAATGCCCTCGATGGCGCGAGTGAGCTGGACCTGGGGGATTGTGCGTAACTCTGAGGAGAACTACATCGATGTGACTCGAAGACTTCCGAGACACCCGGGCAAGAACTGTCGACTGTGAACTGTCGACTGTGAACTACAGCGAAGAAAAGAAGTGGTCGATGCCGGCGACGGTCTTGCGGCCGAGCGTTTCGTCCAGGTCGTTGCGGGCGATGACGATGGCGGGGGAGCGGGTTTCGCGCAGCATCGCCGTCGCCCGGCCCTCCACGGTGCCTCCGATCTCGCGGGAGACCGCGCGCGCCAGGCGCTCACCGACCTCGCTACGACTACGGGGTGTCTCGAAGTAGAAGACCCGATCCTCATCCGACTGCTGGAACGAGACGATGAGGTCGGCCGCTCCACGATTCGCCCGGCCGGCCCGGACGCGCTCGGGCAGGTGCTCGTCTGCGCCGTGCGAGACCAGCGGCAGACCGCCCCGCTCCTGGAACTCGAGCGCAGCCGCGTTGGCTGCCACCCAGGCCTGTCGGGCCTCGTCGCTGGAGCGGGCGGCGGCGTCGAAGAACACCTTCGTCCCGACGATCGTCTTGTCCGAGGCGCGCAGCCATTCACGTTCCCGAATCGCCTCACGACCGGCGCGAATCGGCCCCCGCGTCACGAGTCGGAGCTCGGTGATCACCTCCGGCCCGGCGATCCCGTCTTCGGTGAGGTTGCGATTGGCCTGGAATTCGTAGATCGCCCGCTGCGTGTCGGGCCCGTAGATCGAGTCCACTTTGCCGGCGTCGAAGCCGAGCCCGTTGAGGCGGCTCTGCAATTCGGCGACGTCCTCGCCACGGAGCATCGGCCGACGGAGATAGAGCAGTCGATCACCGAGGCGGTACCCCGCTTCGTACAGCGCCCTCCAGGTGTCGGGCCCGATGATGCCGTCGGGGTTCAAACCCCGGGATCGTTGGAAGGACCGTGTCGATTCGGTGGTTGCCTGACCGAACTCACCCCGGGCATCATCGGCCGGGTCGAACCCCAGCGCTGCCAGACGGTCCTGGATGTCACGCACAGCCTCCCCCGTCGACCCCGACCGATACAAACGCATGAACCGATGGTACGCCCTCGTGTGCGTGTCGACCTTGTCGCAACTGACGGCGTGTCCTCCGGCCTGGCGGCCGAAGCGTGTCGTGCTCGCTGGCGCTCGCAGCGTCTCTTCGCCTTCGGCGGCGCAGCCGCCGAACCGGCATCAGCGTGTCCGCTCGTTCGCTGCGCTCACATTGCAGCGTGTCGTCACTTCGTGAGCGTGTCTTCGCTTCGCGAGCGTGTCCGAGCCAGAAGCGCGCCGCTCACCTCAACGCTTCGGAGGTCCAGGTCGTCGATTCGGTGCAGACACGCCGCCGAAGGCGATCACACGCTCCGGCGGAGGCCGCCAGGCCGGAAGCGGAACACACGCGGCGATGCGAAGCGAGGACGACACGCTCGTGAGCGAGCCACCACGGCGCTCAAGCGAGCGCTCAGCGTTCGCTCACAGGAATTCGGCGAGTTCCTTTTCGAGCATGTGCTTGGGTTTGGCGCCGACGATGCGCTTCTTCTCGACGCCGTTCTGGAAAACGATCAGCGTCGGGATGCTCATCACGTCGAAGTTGGCGGGGATCTGCGGGTTCTCGTCGATGTTCAGCTTGCCGAT
Organism: bacterium; assembly: GCA_024641285.1. Taxonomy (GTDB): domain Bacteria; phylum Actinomycetota; class Acidimicrobiia; order Spongiisociales; family ZC4RG35; genus JAHEDH01. Next base: position 26,881 of record JAHEDH010000010.1, read on the forward strand.
CGTGATCTTGTCGGCATGCTCACCGGCGATCTCGTCGAGCACGGGTGCGACCATCTTGCAGGGGCCGCACCATTCTGCCCAGAAGTCGACGAGAACGGGGCGATCGCCCGAGATGGTGTCGTTGAACGAGGAGTCGTCCAGCGTGATCATGTTTTCAGCCATGGGTTTCCTTTCGAATCAATACCCGACAACCGCCCGGGGCCGTCGCTCATTCCAGTTCTGCAAGAAGGTTGCCGGCGTCGATCGCAGCCGCGCAGCCGGATCCTGCGGCAGTGATCGCCTGGCGGTAGATCGAGTCGGCCACGTCGCCGGCGGCGAACACGCCTTCGATGTTCGTGCGGGTCGACCGGTCCGTCAGCACGATGTAGCCCTTGTCGTCGAGGTCGATGACGCCTTCGAACAGCTCGGTGTTCGGCTTGTGGCCGATGGCAACGAAGACGCCGTCTACCGCCATCTCGGAGGTCTGGCCGTTCGTGGTGTCTGTCAGCGTCACGCCGGTGACCTCGTCCGTGCCATGGATCTCGCTGACCTGGGCGTTCCAGATCACTTCGATCTTCGGGTGCTCGAGCGCCCGCTTCGCCATGATCGCCGAAGCGCGGAACTCGTCGCGACGGTGGACGATGGTCACCTTTGAGGCGAACTTGGTGAGGAAGATCGCCTCTTCCATGGCGGAGTCGCCGCCGCCGACCACGATCAGTTCCTTGTCGCGAAAGAAGAAACCGTCGCACGTCGCACAGGCCGACACGCCCCGGCCGGTGAGACGCTCTTCGCCTTCGATCCCCAGCCACTTGGCGGTGGCGCCGGTCGAGATGATGACCGTATGCGCCCGGTATTCGTCGGCGCCGGCTCTGACGATGAAGGGCCGTTGCCCGAAGTCGACCTCGGTCACATCGGTGGTGATCAGCCGGGCACCGAACCGGTCTGCCTGCTTGCGGAACTGATCCATCAGCTCCGGGCCCATGATGCCGTCGGGGAAGCCGGGATAGTTCTCGACGTCGGTGGTGATCATCAGCTGGCCACCCGACTGGCTGCCCTCGAACACCAGCGGGTTCAGGTCGGCACGGGCGGCGTACAGTGCAGCCGTGTATCCAGCGGGGCCGCTGCCGATGATGATGACGTTTTCGATGGCGCTCATGTCTCTTCCTGTGGATCTCGCTTCGACCATAGGAACGCCGCGCCGATGGCGAATAGTCCCGCGATGATCGCGAAGGCAGCCGCCGAACCGAGCGGGATGGCGAGCGCCTTGTGAATGGTCATGAACAAGAAGACGATGGCCAGCAGGGCGAAGACGATGGTCGGGAAGACGAGCGTGACGATCCTGATGGCGTTCGACGCCCGATCGACGGTCATCGCCCGGGCCTTGATCGCAGTGGATTCGAGCAGATCGGCGAAGCGGGTGGCGAAGTTCTCCATCGTCCCGAGACTAGCGCTGGCGGGCGAAGCTCACGGAAGCTCGTAGGTGGTGCAGTCGATGCTGGCGTACCCGAACTCGGCACCCGAATTGTCGAAGTAGACCTCCACCTCGAACCCGTCGACCACCGCGGTGACGATCGCCCGGATGGCCCCGAGATCGGGGACCGCTTCGCGGCACGCCAAGGGGACTTCATCGGCGGCGCGTTGCAGCACGCCACTGCTCTCTGTCATCTGGGTGACCTGGTCGCGCACGTCCTCCAACTCTGCGGCGAATCCGGGGCGGTCGACCGCGCCGATGTCCTTCACGAGATCCGAGGGTGCGGCGATCGCTGCGGCGTCGCCGGCCGATTCCTCCATGGCGTCGGCTCCCACGGCGTCGGACTCGGCGAGCGGAGCCTCGAGCGATGCACCTCCTGCGTCATCTGCGTTGACGGCGACGGCTGCGGTGTCCAAGCCCTCAGTGGCCTGGTCGTTGGTGCCTCCGAGAACCGAGACGAGGCCGGCCACGGCTACGACGCCGACGAGAGCGGCAGCGACGGTTCCCAGCCGTGTCCAGTCCCACGCCCGCCTGGGTCGGAGCGGCACAACGATGTTGGACGCTGGGACATCGGACTCCGGCACATTGGACTCTTGGTCATCGGACGCGAGCTCGTCGAACACTGCCGAACGCAGTGCCGAGCGCTCGAAAGCGGTCAAAGTGGGGGACTCGAGATGGGAGAGCTGTTCGATGATGCCGCGCTGGTCGGCATAGTCGGCGACACACTGGGCGCATTCGTCGAGGCGGGACGACACCGCGGCCGGGGTCACCGCCGGGTCTTCGAGGAGATCGAGGATCAGATCCTCGTCGTGGAATTCATGCATCGCCATCGTCCCTCCGACGCTCTGAACCGTCCTGGAGGTTCCCGAGTTCTCCCGCAAGCAGTTTCCTCCCGCGAAACACCCGCGACTTCACCGTCCCGACCGGCACTTCGAGGATTTCGGCGACATCGATGAGGGCGAGCCCCTGAACATCTCGGAGGATGACTGCGGTGCGGAACTCCTCGGGGAGGGTGCGGAGCGCCGCTTCGACCGGCCCGCGGAGCTCGACGGAGACGAACCCGTCGCCACTCTGGGGGTCGGCCGGGTCGATGTGGTCGGGCAGGGACTCGGCCCGTCTCCGTTTCGCCTTGCGGAGCATGTCGTAGCAGGTGTTCACGGTCACGCGATACAGCCATGTGGTCACCGCCGCCGTTCCCTTGTATCGGTCGGCCTTCCTGAACAGCGTCACGAAGGTCTCCTGTGCGGCGTCGCGAGCGGCCTCGCGATCGCCCATGATCCGCAAGCAGACCGCGAAGACCATGTCTTCGGTTCGAGACATGAGCTCGGAAAAGGCATCCCGATCACCGTCGGCGACCATGGCGATCAGCTCGCGGTCGCGTGTGTCGGTCATGAGCGGAAGCGTACTTCAGCGATCTCGACCCAATAGTTCTGGTCCCCGTTGAGCGGCAGCTCGGAGATCCAGAACACCCAGGTGCCACCCGACCGCTCCGGCAGCTGGAGATCGAGCGTGCCGGCCGGAAGCGCGACGCTGGCGAGGGTCTCCCAAGTGTTCGGGTCGACCTCCGTGGATGTCCAGGCGACGTCGACGAGTGCCCCGCCGTTGTTGGCGGTGATCTGAACACTGACGGGGTCTCGTTGGAGCTCGATCGCGAAGCCGACGCCAGGCTTGAGCAGCTGGATCGGGTCGCGATACCTCTCGGTTCTCCAGAAGGTGTCAGGGTCGCCGTCGACGATGTCGCCGAGCCGCTCGTCGTTCTCCTCGCCACCGCCGAAGGGGTCGACCGATCGGATCGATGTGACACCGATGATCGAGGGCAGATCGGTGGGTGTTGCCGGACCAGAAGTGACCGAGGGGGAGGTCGTCGTGGTCGTCAGCACCACCCGCGGCTCGTTGTTCGGCTCGCTGCCTGCCGGGAACAGCACGGGGGAGTCACCGCCCGCCAGGAGGAGCCGGCCGATTGCGACCAGGCCGACGGCGAGAGCGACGAGGACGATGGCGATGATCAGAAGCCTCCGCGACGAGCCGGGGCGCTCGGGACGCGGTGCTCGAGTCGTCGGGGCGGCGTGCATCGCCTCCGACAGCTGCCGCGCGGTCAGCTCACCGCGCTGTGCGCGGCGGAGTGCCCGGTCGACGAGCGGCGACAGGCCATCGATGACCTGCGACGGTGGCGGGCCGCCGGCGGGTGACCCGGTGAGCGCTTCCTCGAGGGCTGCACCCATGTCACGGACGTCGCCGTTGACGGTCGAATGGCGCTGTCGTCGGCCGATGGCGCCGAGTTTGGCGACGTGGGAGACCGAGTAGTAGATCGCCGACGTGTCGATGCCACCGTGCACGACACCGGCCTCGTGCAGCGCGTCGAGCGCCTCGGCGAGCCCGGCGGCGTTCGGGAGGAAGTCGTCGGGCTCGACCCCCTGGCCGGCCCGAAGGCGGTCCGCGATGGTCATTCCGCCCGCCCACTCGGCGACGGCGACCATGCCGTGCTCGGTCTCGTGGGCGGTGAACACCGCTGCGAGATGGGGATGGTTGACGCGCGCCGCCGCCCGGATCGCGGACAGGAACCTCGAGCGGCGCTCCTCGTCGGCCTCTGGCCCGAGGATGCGAAGGAGCACCGGTCGATCGAGTGTCGTGTCGGTCGCGAGCCACTGCTCGAGATCCTCGTCTCTCCCGATCCGCACCTCGAGTCGATAGCGGTCCGGAATGGGTGGTGGCATGTCAGTCCGGGATGTGAGCCATACCGAGGACGCCGGGCCCCGAGTGTGTGCCCACGACGGCTCCCAGTTCGGCGGCTGTGACCGCCATGCCGGACTCGGCGGTGATCCGGTCGACGACCGCCTCGAATCCGGGTGTTCGGCCGCCAAACACGCTGAGCCGTCCCGACGGCGCTCTCGAGAGGCATTCGGACACGATCCGCTCCACCGCCTTCGATCGGGTCCTCACCCGCCCGGCGGCGTCGATCGTCCCGTCACGCAACGTGATGATCGGCTTGATGTCGAGCAGTCCGGCGACCAGCGCCGAGGCTCCACCGATACGACCTCCGCGCTTGAGAAACTCGAGCGTGTCGAGCGCGGCGAAGAGAGTGACGCCGTCCACCCGGCCGATTGCGGCCTCGGACACATCATCGAGCGATGCCCCCGAGGCGGCGTGCTCGGCGGCGGCGATCACCTGCAGCCCGAGACCCATCGAGACCGATCGGCTGTCGAGGATCTTGACGGGCAGCCCGTCCAGCTTCTCGGCGGCGATCACTGCGGCCTGGTGGGTCGCAGAGAGGTCTGAGGAGATCGTGATGACGAAGATGCCGTCCGCTCCTTCGGATGCGAGCTTCTGGTAGGCGTCGAGGAAGGCGCCCGCGCTGGGCGCCGCAGTTTCGGGAAGGCCGGCACCTGCGGTGAGGCGGTCCCAGAACTGGTCGGTGGAGAGCTCGACGCTGTCGACGAACTCCTCGTCGCCGAATCTGATGGTGAGCGGGACGATCGTGATCTCGTGTCGGGCGATCAGTTCGGCCGGGATGTCACAGGAGGAGTCGGTGACGATGCGGATCATGACGGAGTACTCCTCAGCAGGACGAGATGTTGGGGGAGCGCCTCGAAGCGCTCGCTGGCGTACAGTCTGGCGGCTCCGTGATTGTCGAGTTGGGTATTCAGCAGAATGCTGCGCGCCGATCGCTTTCGAGCCCAGGCGATCGTCGACCGGAGCAACGATCGTCCGATCCCTCGACCCCCGTGGGCCGGCTCCACGGCGATCCTCTGCAGGTATGCCGTCGATTGGGCGATCCCGACGATCGAGAACCCGGCCACCCGGCCCTCCGACCTCGACACGAGGAACCCCGAGGTCGGTGTCGCTTCTCGGGCGTCGACGAGGCCGAGTCGCCCGATACGCCATTCGGGAACGAATGCCGCGTTGTCGACGCGCAGGGCATCGTCCCAGTGGGCGGCACTGCCCTCCTCGACCGGCTGGGTCGGCGCCTCGACCGCGAGCGACAGGTCGCGCTCCATCAGCATCAACTCGCGATAGGCCTGGAAGCCGGCGTCGTCCCACACCCGCCTGGTTCCCGGGTGCAGCGGAATCGACAGGACGGCCGGCACGTCCTGTGCGAACAGCCACTCCGCCGATTGTCTCAGAAACGCGGAGGAGCCGCGTTCGAGGCGCAACGAGGCGTCGGCCACGTCGTCGTTCGCCGGGCGGGCAACGGACTGTGACCACCCCGCTCTGAGCGTCACCCTCCCGGGCCACTCTCCGCGGGCAGATATCGTTCTGATCACGGAACTGCCGCCATTGCTGGCAAAGTAGCGGGGATGGCGCTGCTCTACTACAGCCACGAGACGTTCTCGCAACACGACACGGGTGCCTGGCACCCCGAGCGACCCGAGCGACTGGCAGCAGCCGATCGCGGTGTGATGACATCGGGAGTGAAGGTGGAGCGGGTCGTCCCGCCCGAGATCGCGATGGCCGACCTGACCCGACTTCACGACGCCCGGTATGTCGCAGCCATCGAGCGGTTCTGCTCGCAGGGTGGAGGGTTCCTCGACCAGGACACCCACACCGGGCCCGGTTCGTGGGAGGCGGCGATGCGGGCGGCCGGGGCCGGTATCGACGCCATCAAACGCCTGGCAAAGTCACCGACGGGCACCACGGCGTTCCTGAACGTGCGGCCCCCCGGACATCATGCGCTTGCGGCACAGGCGATGGGCTTCTGCCTCTTCAACAATGCTGCGATCGCCGCGGCCCGGCTCGTCGAGGACGGGCATCGAGTGGCGATCATCGACTGGGACGTCCACCATGGCAATGGCACCCAGGATCTGCTCGACCACGACCCGAACGTGCTCTACGTCTCCCTGCACCAGTATCCCTTCTATCCGATGACGGGGCGTGTGTTCGACACCGGCGACGGTGTTGCGGCGGGAACCATGGTGAACATCCCGCTACCGGCCGGAACCGCCGGCGACGTGTACGACGCGGCGTTCGACCAGTTGATCCGACCGGTGACCGAGCGATTCGAACCAGACTGGATCCTCGTCTCCGCCGGCTACGACGCCCACGCAGATGATCCGCTGGCCGAGATGCGGCTCGCCTCGATCGACTACCACGGCTTCGCTGCCCGCCTCGCCGGCCTGCTCGCGCCCAACCGGATCATCACGTTTCTCGAGGGTGGCTATTCGCTCTCGGCGATCACCGCATCCGTCGCCGCCACGATGCGCGGCTACGACGGCCTCGAATACGACGGGGTCGCGTCGACACTGACGTCCCCGCCGACCGCCTGGGAGGCGCTGGAAGAAGCCAAACAGGTCCAACGGTCGTACTGGGAGCTGTAGGCGAGCCGGCTTCCGGCTTCCGGCATACAGCACCATGACGCCACGGCATTTGAACCGACCGCCGAACGGTCGACCCTTCTGCGCTCCGTAGGCGAGCGCCGGCAAGAGCCGGTAGCTGGCAGCTGGCAGCTGGAAGCCGACCAAGGGTCTCAAGATCACGGGTGGGCGGGACGATGCATAGGGAAACAGTCACCCAACGGAGCTCGTTTCTTCCATGTCGACACCACTCGAACAACTCCTCCGGCGCGCCGTCGATGCCAACGCCTCGGACATCCATCTCAAGGTCGGGTCCCCTCCCGTCATCCGCATCGATGGCGAGCTCCGACGGATGCAGGACGTCGAGCGCCTGATGCCGCCCGACACCGAGACGTATGCACAGCAGATCTTCACGCAGAAGGCGGCGAACCAGTTCAATACCACCAACGAAGCCGACTTCGCCTACGGACGCCAGGAGCTCGGCCGCTTCCGAGTGAGCGCCTATCGCCAGCGCGGCTCGGTGAGCCTGGTCCTCCGGCGCGTCGTGCCCGGTGTGCCGTCCCTCGACCGGGTCGGTCTCCCGCCGATCGTGCGCAAGCTGGCCGGCGACCACAAGGGCCTTCTGATCGTCAGCGGTCCGTCCGGGTCGGGTCGGACCACGACGCTCGCTGCGATCGTGGAACACATCAATCAGACCCGTCCGGTTTCGATCGTGACGATCGAGGACCCGATCGAGATCCTCTTCCCGGACAAGATGGCCGTCATCGCGCAGCGAGAGGTCGGGGTCGACGTGAAGGACTTCGCCTCGGCGGTCGACCGTGCCACGCGACAGGACGCGGACGTGATCCTGGTCTCCCAGCTCACAGACGCTGCAACCGTCGAGTCGGCGCTCGCCGCCGCCGAGACCGGCCACCTGGTGCTGGCTGCGATGCACACCTCCGATCCGGTCGACACGGTGTCGCGGCTCGTTGGCATGTTCTCCGGCGACCGGGAGCGGGCACTGCGTGCCCAGCTGGCGAACCACCTCAAAGGTGTCATCTCGCAACGCCTGATCGACTCGGCCGATGCGACCGGGAGGGTGCTCGCCTCGGAGGTGATGACCAGCAACAAACGGATCACCGAGTTGATCATGGTCGGCGGTGAGGCCGCACAGTTCGTCGAGACGATCCAGGACGCCGAGTTCTTCGGTATGCAGACGTTCGACCAGTCACTGCTCGACCTGGTCAAGCAGCGTCGCGTCTCGGTCTCGGCCGCGCTGCCGCACGTCCGCAACTCTCACGACTTCCGCGCCAAGGCGCTCGAGGCGGGCGTCGAGGTCTGAGCCTCAGGCCCCGGCACCAGCCAGTTTCGACAACTCGGCTGCACCCTTGTCCGTCAGCACGGCGGCGGTGAGACCGTGGCGTTCGAGGATGCTCGCTGCGATCGTCGCCCGGTATCCCGAGGCGCAGACCACACCCACCGACCGCGTCCGATCCAATGAGGAAGCGGCGGTCTCGTCGATGTCTGGCAGATGGACCTCGATGGCGTTGGCCAGCGGCAGTTCGTCGTGTTCCCAGTAGTCGCGCACGTCGAGAATCTGCTCAGGCGGGTTGGATGCCCACTCGGCGAGAGTCACGGTCTTCATCGAAGAGACGTCTCCGCCGACGGCGGACCATGCTTCGAGACCGCTCATCCAGCCGACGACCCGGTCGTACCCGATCCTGGCCAGTTCGATCTGCAATGGCCGGACATCGGCATCCTGGTCGACGATGAGGACGAGCGGATCGTCGATGTCGGTGAGCCAGCCGACCCAGCTGGAGAAGCTGTCGCCGGTACCCACCCACAGTGAGCCCGGGATGTGCCCGGCCGCGAACGCCTCCCGGCTCCGGGCGTCGACGACGGTTACGGCGTCCAGCATCGTGGACAGCTGATGTGTGTCGATCTCCGGAGCCACTGCGGGAAACGCCGGGGCGCCGGCGAGATTGATCGGGGCCATGTAGCGGTAGTAGGCGGGGTAGCTGGGCAACCCGCTCAGCTGGTCCGCGACGAACGCCTCCTCGGTCGGGATCTGGAGCACCGGGTTCGACGTGCGCTCCTGTCCGATCGTCGAACTGGTCGTTCCACCTGTTCCTGCGGCGCAGAACGATCCCTGTCCGTGCGTCGGGTGGAGCTGGACGTCGTCGGGTAGTGAAGCCAGGGCATTGACGGAACGGAACTGCAGCCGAGACAGGGTCTCGGCCCGCGCCGATCCGAGGAGATCCGACCTTCCGGCCGCGCCGACGAGTAGCGAGCCTCCACTGAACACTGCGATCTCGCGACCCTCGACGATCAGCACGTACGACGTGTGCTCGGGGGTGTGGCCCGGGGTGTGGATCGGCATGAGGGTCAACGATCCGATGTTCAGGGGCTCACGATGGAATGCCGGCTCGCTGCGATAGCTGGGCGCGGCGGCCGCCGGGACGATCATCCGCGCTCCGCTCCGTCGAGCCAACTCCGGCCCGCCCGAGACGTAGTCGTTGTGCACATGGGTTTCGAGGATCGCGCCGACTTCGACGCCCAGCCGATCGATCTGGGTCTCGAAGCGGTCGAGGTCGCGCTGTGGATCGACGACGATCGCAACATCGGCATCCGACACGATGTAGCTGGTGTCGCCCAGCGCCGTGGTTCGCACCGGAATGATGGAGATCGTGTCGCTCATCGTGAGACTCATACTGCCAGTCCAAGTGCTCGCATGCCTCCGCTGAGGTTGGCGACGTTGGCGAATCCCTGGTCGATCAGGAATCTGGCGGCATGCTGGCTGCGGTTGCCGCTTCGGCAGACGACGAGCACCGGGCGCGTGGTGTCGAGTGAGGCGAGTGCGTTGGGCAGCATCGTGAGCTGGACCTTCTTCGCTCCCGCCAGGATGCCCTGCGCCCACTCGTGAGGCTCTCGGACGTCGAGCACGACGGCGTCGTGCTCGGACACCCAGGCCTCCCAGTCGCGTGCGGCCACCTGTTGGATCTTCTTGAAGAACATGTCTCTCTCCGGGTCTGTTGCACTGGTTGGATGCCCCACAACCGGAGAAGTCGCGTACATTCTCGACCATGACGACCGAGGTGTGGGAGTACCGCGAGCACGTGGCGAAGCTGGCACGTCACCTGTGCCGCGATCCCGATGACGGAGAGGACGTCGCCCATTCCGCACTCCTCAAGGCCTCCGAACGCATCGAAGGATTCCGCGGTGAGGCAACTGTCGAGACCTGGCTTCACGCGATCACACTCAACGAGTGCCGAATGCTGCGAAGGAAGCGGCGTCCGTCTTCGCTCGAGGAGATCGGCGAGCCCGTCGACCGCGACGAGGGAAACGATCCGGAGTTTCTCGCCGAGGAGGCGGAGCTGCGACTCGAAGTGCTGCAGGCGATCGCAGGGTTGAGCGAGAAGGAGCGATGTGTGCTGCTCCTCCGCGAAGGCCAGGAGCTCTCGATGGAGGCGTTGGCCGAGCGTCTCGACATGACGGTCCCGGCCGTCAAGTCGATCCTCTACCGTGCCCGCCAGTCGCTCCGCAAGACGATGAGCACCCGAGACGACACCTGAGGCCTCCCTGGTCTCAGCGTGTGACGTGGAACGTGGAACGTGTGACGTGGAACGCCAATCCGCGCTCCCCGAGTCGACGCCCGGTAGCCTCGCCACCGTGAGCGACAGCGGGTTCTGGTATGTGGGCCACGCTCCCGACGCACTGGTGGCCGAGCTCCGACCGGCATTCTCGGCCTTCGCCGATCGCGTCGAGAGCGATCCCCGGGTGGGCCGCGCCCTGGAGACCTGGCGTGCGCTTCCGGCATCGATCCATGGGCCGGAGCCGGGACAACCGCCGAGCCCGGCGGCCCGAGAGCTCCTCGATGCGTTCTGGTCCGCCACCGCCGAGAGCGATCTGTTCTATGCCTGCGCCCTCGATGATCACGAGACGGCCACGTGGGACCTCGGCGAGCCGTACGAGCTCGACGATCCACCGCGGGCGTTCTTCGCCACCACGCCGGGACTTCCGACGGTGTCGCTGCTGTACCTCGGCCTCGGCCCGGAGCGGGCGAAGTGGTTGCCGGGGCACATGGGCAGCTTCGCTCTGACCCATGACCAGCTCGCCGAGCTGGGACACGCACTCAGGCATGCCCACGCTCTGCCGCCGAACGAGCGCGCCGCGGCGGTCAATCGCATGTACTCGTGGCTCAACGCCGGCACCGCTCACGGGTTTCCCGTGGTCCACCTGCTGAACGCGCTGCCCGACCTCATCGGATCAGCCCTCAATCGCGGTCTCGGGCTGGTCGGCGCCACGATGACCGCCTGATCGACGGCCACCGTGCCCTCCCAGCAGCGTGCATCTACGCTCTTGGGCATGGTTCCCGACAGATTCGAGTGGTTGCTCGCGCCCGGCAGTCCGACCACCGAGCTCGCCGGCAGATTCGCCGATGCCGGGCACGATCTGTATCTGGTCGGCGGTTCGGTGCGTGATGCCCTGCTCGGCCTGCCGCACGACGATCTCGACTTCACGACGCCCGCCAGGCCGGACGAGATCAAGGCCATCGTCGAGGACCTCGCCGATGCCATCTACCCGATGGGGGAGAAGTTCGGGACGATCGGCATGCGTCGTGGCGCCGCCGTGTACGAGATCACCACATTCCGCAGTGAGATCTACCGCGACGAATCCCGCAAACCGCATGTGACCTTCTCGGACACCATCGACGAGGATCTGTCGAGGCGCGACTTCAGCGTGAATGCGATGGCGCTGCGCATCCCCGACGCCCAGCTGATCGACCCGTTCGGAGGCGCCGCCGATCTCGTCAAACGTGTCCTGCGTACGCCGCTCGATCCCGAGATCGCCTTCTCGGACGATCCGCTGCGCATGCTGCGGCTGTTCCGGTTCCAGGCGAAGCTGGACTTCGAACCGGACGCGGCGGCGATGGACGCAGTCTCCCGGATGGCCGAGCGGCTCGAGATCGTGTCGGCCGAACGCATCCGCGACGAGTTCTCGAAGCTGCTGGTCGCAGACGATCCCGGACCGGCCCTGTGGGGGTTGGTGGACACCGGGCTGATCGACCACTTCCTTCCGGAGATGCGCGCCCTGGCGATGGAGCAGGACCCGGTGCATCACCACAAGGACGTGCTCGCCCACACGATCGCCGTCACCCAGAAGGCCGCACCGCGACTCCGACTCCGGTTGGCGGCGTTGCTCCACGACATCGGCAAGCCGGACACACGCGAGTTCGCTCCGGGTGGCGTCACCTTCCATCACCACGAGGTGGTGGGTGCGCGGATGGCGCGCAACCGGATGCGGGCACTGCGCTATCCCAAGGACCTGACGAACGACGTCAAACAACTGGTCTTCCTTCACCTGCGCCCGCACACGCTCAAGATGGGCTGGACCGATTCGGCGGTCCGGCGCTACGTCCGCGACGCCGGCCACCTGCTGGAAGACCTCAACGAGCTCGTGCGCTGTGACGTCACCACCGCCAACGAGAGGCGCGCCCGCGCGATCCAGCAGCGGATCGACGAGCTGGAGGAGCGGATCATCGAGCTCCGCAAGCAGGAGGAGATCGAGGCCCTTCGTCCGCCGATCGACGGGAACGACGTGATCGAGTATCTGGGCATCTCGCCCGGACCGATCGTGGGCGAGGTCATGAAGATGCTCCTGAACCGCCGGATCGACGATGGCCGGTACTCGGTCGCCGAGGCGTATGCGATGGTGCGGGAGTGGGCGCTCGAGAACGGCCTGAACGACCCCGGAGTGCCGCCTGCGGAGGAGGAGTGAGACGATCCGGAGTCCCCGCCCTGGCGGCGGCCGTCGTGCTGGCGTCATGCACCACCTCGGTGACTCCGGTCGACCTTCCGCCGCCGGACCCGACGGTGGCGCCGCCGGCCTCGACAGCGGTCGAGGAGGTCATCGGGGAGTTCGGCGCCCCGGGTATCGGCGACCGGCTCTATCCGGAGCTCGGCAACGGCGGCTACGACGTCGAGCGATACCGGCTCGAGCTCGAGGTCGGCACCGACTGGTCGGTGAACGCGGTCGCCCGGATCGACCTTGTCCCGCTCGAGAACCTGTCCGGGTTCAACCTCGACCTCGCCGGTCTCGATGTGGAATCGGTCGAAGTCGAAGGCTTCGAGACGGTCGCGTTCGAGCACCAGTCCCGGGAGCTGGCCGTCGATCTCGGGGGAACCGCCATCGCAGGCGTCCAGATCTCGGTGACCGTCGGCTATTCCGGCACACCGCGCTCTGTTCCCGCCGATGCGGTCCCGTTCCGGCCGGGCTGGCAGCAGACCGACGACCTGGCCTATCTCTTCTCGCAGCCCGACGGCGCGCAGTCGCTCTTCCCGGTGAACGATCACCCGCTCGATCGAGCAGACGTGAGCCTCGCTGTCACGACCCCGACCGGTGTCGAAGCGGTCTCTGGCGGAACCGTCGTCTCGGAGTCACGGGGGGATTCGGGTGACACGGTCGTCTGGGAGATGACCGACATCGCCCCCTATCTGATCCCGCTGGCGATCGGTCAGTTCACCCTTGCCTCGGACCGGGTCGTCGACGGCGTCCGATACGACGTGTGGGTCTCAGACGATCTGGTCGATCTGCCCGCGGTCGACACCTTCGAGATCCAGCCGGAGGTCATCGCGTTCTTCGAGCAGCGCTTCGGGCCCTATCCGTTCGACCGCGCCGGAGCCCTCATCGTCGACGACGACCTCGGCGCCGCCCTCGAGACCCAGACCATCCCGACCTACACCGCGACGTCGGCCCGATGGGGTGACGTCGTCATCGCCCATGAGCTCGCCCACCAATGGTTCGGAGATTCGATTGCGCTCGAGCAGTGGGACGACATCTGGCTCAATGAGGGGTTCGCCACGTTCGCCCACTGGCTGTGGCTCGAGGAGCGGTTCGGGTTCGAACGGTACGACTCGGAGGTCGAGGCGGCGTACCGGACGCTCAGCGGCATCGGGCTGACCGAGAGCGGAGTCACCCCGGCGGTCGCGGCGGATCGCGTTCGGGCGGCGTTCCCTCCGCCGGACGACCCCCGCGCCAGCGATCTGTTCAACCGATCGGTGTACGAGCGGGGCGGCCTCGCCCTGGTGGCGTTGCGGGACGCGGTCGGCGACGAGGCACTGTTCGATCTGATCCGGACCTACACGCAGCGCTACTCGGGGTCGTCGATCACCACCGACGCCTTCCTGGCGCTCGTCGATGAGGTCCTGGGAGACGAGCCGGCGGCGTTGTTGACGTCCTGGGTCGTCGATGTCGACATCCCGGCGCTCCCCGGCCGGGGTCTCGTACCACCCCGCTGACGTTCAGCGCTTCGATTCGAGGACGCGTCGGATCTCACGAACCTCCCTGAGGATGTCGTTGAGGTCGGCGCTCTCTTCCCGGCGGATGGCGCCGCTGACGCTCGCTCTGAGGTCCTCGTGGAGCCCGGACCAGTCTTCGAGCCCCGCCAGCTTGCCCTCGTATCCGCTTCCCGTCATGCCTTGACCGGCAGTCTGGATCTGGATCGAGCCGATCCGCAGTGCCCGGTCGTACAGCGACCGTTGGAGTCGGAAGTCGGTGACCATCGCAAGCGGGATGTTCTGCTGGATGCGGGTGAGGATCCCCTTCCTGATGACGATCCGCTCCGGCTCGATGGCGTACTCGAGGTTCCGATGCCACAGGATCAGGATCGGCACGGCGATGACCCACATCATCAGGACGGCACCGCCGGTGATGCCCCAGATCAGCGGTGCGACGTTGCCCCGGTCGGCTTCGTCCAGGGTGAGTACGAGGATCAGATGGAGGACGCCTGCCGAGAGTGCGGTGACGGCCGTGATGGTCGCGAGTACGAGATACTGCTTGGTGAGCCAGCGACGGTCCGGAGCGATCGTCGTTTCGGTGAATGGTGTTGTCATGTTCGTCTCCCGGGTTGCCGGTCGTCGGAGCCGGACGGCCGATCGCGAACGCCTACGGGCGCTCGATCGTTCGACCCTCAGATCGTTCGATCGTCAGATCATTCGACCCTGTGCGAATCCGAGCACCTTCAGGCAGTTGGGGCAGAAGTACATCAGGGTGCGTCCCTGTCCCAGCGGCACGCCCCGCGCCCGGGCATAGACCGCGGGCAGGCTCTCGTCGCAGTGCGGACAGCGCGGAACCAGATCGGTGCGTTCCACGACGGCGAACGGCGCGGTCACGGCTTCGGTCATCTTCGACTCCTTTCCCCCCGACTGTGCGTGCCGGAGCCCGGGTCTGGAAGGGTCGAACGTCTCATCCGGCATCTGATCTCGACCGACCCGTCCGAGGGTATGCGCATATGCGCATACCCTATATACTGGCCCGGTGTCCTTCTCTGTCGCAGTCATCGGTGCCTCCGGCTACGCCGGCGGCGAGGTCGTCCGGTTCATCGACGACCACCCCGAATTCGACCTCGTCCATCTCGGCGCGCACTCCAAACAAGGTGGGCTCCTGTCGGAGGTGCATCCCCATCTGCGCGGTGGAGACCGCCCGCTCGGCTCCAACGACCTCGACGACATCGGCGAGGTCGACATCGCCTTCCTCGCACTCCCGCACGGGGTCTCGTGGAAGATCGGACACGAGTTGGCCGAGCGAGGGACCAAGGTCGTGGACCTGGGGAGCGACTATCGCCTCGACACCAACGAGCGATACGTCGACGCTTACGGCGCAGATCATCCTCTCCCCGACGAACTGTCGGGCTGGACCTACGGCCTGCCCGAGTTGTTCGACGTCGCCGGTGCAGATCGGGTCGCTGCTCCGGGCTGTTACCCGACCGCGGTCCTGCTCGCGGCGGCACCGCTCTACCGGGCAGGCGTCATCGGGCCCGGTGTCATCGTCGCCGACTGCATGTCTGGCGTCTCCGGTGCAGGACGTGGCGTCAAAGAAGCGCTGATGTACGGAGCGATCGACGAAGGTGTCTCCGCCTACAAGGTCACCGAGCACCGCCACCGCCCCGAGATCGAGATGGCGCTCGGCATGAGCGGCCCCGGTGAGCCCACGGTGGTGTTCACCCCTCACCTCGTTCCGATGCAACGCGGCGAGCTGGCGACGGTGACCATGCCATTGCGGGACGAGCTCTCGACAAGCGAAGCCAGGGACATCCTCAGGGACGCCTACGAAGGACGCCCGTTCGTCGAGGTGATCGACCAACCGCCGCAGACGAGATGGGCGGTGTCGTCGAACCGGGCATTCGTGACCGCCTTCGTCGACCACCACGCCGGAGTCGTCATAGCGCAAGGCGCGATCGACAATCTCGTCAAAGGCGCAGCCGGTCAGGGAGTCCAGAACGCCAATCTGATGGTCGGGCTCGACGAGACCGTCGGGCTTCCCATCTCGGGGTGGATGCCGTGAGCGTCACCGCCGCCGCCGGGTTCTCAGCCAACGGAATGCACTGCGGCATCAAAGCCGACGGCGTTGCCGACCTGTCGATCGTGTTCGCCGACACGTCGGTTCCCACCGCTGCGGTCTTCACGACGTCGCTCACCGCGGCACCGCCCGTCCGACTCAGCAAGAGCCGTGCGGCCTCGGGATCGAGCCGCGGCGTGATCGTCAACTCTGGATCCGCCAACGCCGGAACCGGGGCGTCGGGCTACCGGGACGCCGAAGACATGACCACGGCACTCGCAGCCGCGCTCGGATGCATGTCACAGGAGATCCTCGTGTGCTCGACCGGGCCCA
>JAHEDH010000091.1 GCA_024641285.1 bacterium
ATCTCGCCGGTGGCATTCCGAGCGGGGCGAGATCATCTCGTGGCGACGGTCGAGGCCGTGCGGTCGTGCCCCTGTCTCGCCGGATGCCCGTCGTGTGTTCAGTCCCCGAAGTGCGGAAACGGCAACGACCCCCTCGACAAGGCAGGCGCCATCCGTCTCCTCGACACCATCCTCGGCCCAACCGTGACCTGAAATCCACACCAATCGTGGTGTGGAACCCAGGGTTGCACACCACGAGGAGTGTGGATCTCGGGTCAGGGTTCGGTCGGGCGTCGCGGCTGGCAGCGAGCGATAGAGTGCGGCGGACACCATGGAACTCACCTTCGAACAGGCTCGGGTGCTCGGCTCTCTCATCGAGAAGCAGATGACGACGCCCGACTACTACCCGCTGACGGTCAATGCGTTGGTGGCGGCCTGCAACCAGAAGAACAATCGCGAACCGGTCACGGCGTTCGACGAGACCGACGTCGAACGCCTGCTCGGTGAGCTCAACGACCTCGACCTGGCCCGTTTCACCCGCCAATCCGGTGGCCGCACCCTCAAGTATCTCCACCGTGCCCCCGACACACTCGGGGTCGACGACGAGCAGGCCGCCATCCTGGCGATCATGATGCTGCGCGGGCCACAGACGGTCGCCGAGCTGAAGTCGCGAACCGAGCGCTACGTCGACTTCGGGTCCATCGGGGCCGTCGACGAGCGCGTCAACGATCTCATGACCCGGGACGAACCGCTCGTGGTGCAGTTACCGAGGGCGACGGGCCAACGCGAGGACCGGTTCATGACCGTGCTCGTCCCCGACCACCCTGCATCCGCTGCCGACTCGTCCGCTCCCGTGGTGGCACAGGCACGTCCGAGCCCACTCGAGCAACGGGTCGCTGCACTCGAGGCCACCGTCGCCCATCTTCTCGACCAGTTGGGCCTCGACCCGGTCGCCGGCCGAGGCGGCGACACCGAAGAGGAGTAGCAGCGGCTTCGCAGCCTCCCTTCTCCCACGCCACGATGTCGATGCGCCAGGTGGCACGGACCGATATCCCGCCGAGCCCGTCGATCGCCGGTCCACAAACCGTCCAACCAACCAAGACACCGCGAATCCGGCCCAACCGGCGGCGGCAGGCTTGGCCGACCGGCGTCTGTTCTGGACTCGTAGCTCCCGCCCAGCCCGACGGATCACCGGTCCAGAAGTCGGCCAGCAGAAAGCCCTGAAACATGGTGTTCACATTTCATTGATTGCATGGAAATGCGTCGGTGTCACCCTCCGCTGAAGCAAAGTGCAGCCATCCCCATGGAGCACTCCCCTAGGCAACGAGGTGAAACGTGGCTATTCGAGCTGAGTACATCTGGATCGACGGCAGCGAGCCGACCCAGAAGCTCCGTGCCAAGACCAAGGTCATCTTCAATGGCGAGGAGCCCCCGGTGTGGGGCTTCGACGGTTCTTCGACGAACCAGGCGCCCGGCAACCAGTCCGACTGTGTCCTCAATCCCGTCAAGGTCGTGCCGGATCCGATCCGCGGCGGAGACAACATCCTCGTCCTGTGCGAAGTGCTGACCGTCGACATGGAGCCACACCCGAGCAACACCCGGGCGGCATGCGTCGAGGCGGCATCCAAGTACGGCGAGAAGTACGAGCCGTGGTTCGGCATCGAGCAGGAGTACACGTTCTTCAAGGAGGGTCGTCCGTTCGGATTCCCGCAGTTCGGCTATCCCGCGCCACAGGGCGGGTACTACTGCGGTATCGGTTCCGACGAGATCTTCGGTCGTGAGATCGTCGAGGCGCACCTCGACAACTGCATCAAGGCCGGCCTGACGATCTCGGGTATCAACGCCGAGGTCATGATCGGACAGTGGGAGTTCCAGATCGGACCGCTCGGCCCGGTGGAGACATCAGACGAGATCTGGCTGGCCCGCTACCTGCTCTATCGCACCGCCGAGGCATTCGATGTGGCAGCGACGCTCGACCCGAAGCCCGTCAAGGGCGACTGGAACGGCGCCGGCGCCCATACGAACTTCTCGACCAAGCAGATGCGCGAAAGCTACGACCCGATCATCGCCGGCGCCGAGGCGCTCGGCAAGCGCCACGACCTCCATGTCGAGAACTACGGGGCGGACATCGAGCACCGACTCACCGGTCTGCACGAGACGGCACCGTGGACGCACTACAGCTACGGGGTGTCTGACCGCGGCGCATCGGTGCGGATCCCCTGGCAGACGGCCAAGGACGGACAGGGCTACCTCGAGGACCGCCGGCCGAACGCCAACATGGACCCGTACACCGTGACGAGACTGATCACCGAGACCATCTGCGGGGACGCCGAAGGCGATCTGTAGACACCAACCCATGAATGACCGGCAGAGGGGTGCCCGACCGGGGCACCCCTCTGTCGCGTTCCGCCAGATTGCGCCACGAGCGGCCGGATCACTGCTCCGAGAGGTCCGCGGGGGCAGCGTCGAGCAGCCCGAGGAGATCGGCCGGGCGCACCTCGATCTGGACGCCTCGCTGACCACCGCTGGCGAAGATCGTCTCGAATGTCGAGATGGATGCATCGACGAACACAGGGAGGCGCCGCTTCTGACCGAACGGGCTGATCCCGCCGGTGACGTACCCGGTCCAGCGCTCGGCATCGGCAGGATCGGCCATCACTGCCCGTTTCCCCCCCGCCGCCTTCGCCAGCGACTTGAGCGACAACCGCCCCGACACGGGGACGATCGCAACGACGGGCTGATCGTCGACAACTGTCACCAGCGTCTTGAACAGGCGCCGCGGATCGACTCCGAGCTCGGCAGCAACCGCTTCACCGTATGTGTCGGCATCGGACTCGAGCTCGTAGGTGTGCACTTCGTGCTCGATCCGCTGACGCCGCAACACGACAAGAGCCGGAGTGTTGCCCTTCTTCGCCATGGCGCAACTCTACGGATCGATCGAGTACTCGGCGGAGCGCTCGACCGTGATCGTCCGCTCGCCGATCACAGGGAGA
This sequence comes from bacterium, assembly GCA_024641285.1. Taxonomy (GTDB): domain Bacteria; phylum Actinomycetota; class Acidimicrobiia; order Spongiisociales; family ZC4RG35; genus JAHEDH01. The sequence continues at coordinate 2,973 of JAHEDH010000091.1, forward strand.
TCGATCATGCGTGTCACCTCGACCGTCGAGACGAACGCCTCTCCGTCGAATGTCGGACATCGACACGCTCGGAGACGAGCGCCGTTCGCCATGGCCAGCCGACCAGCGGCCGGAGACGGGTCCTCACCAGATACGGCGGCCGCTACCGCAGCCAGCGCAGCGGCGTCGGCCGCAGTCTCCAGTTCGATTCGAGTGGCTACCGCAACCACCAGCGAGACGACCGCAACACCCATCGCCGCGGCCAGCGCGGTCGCCATGGCCGCGGCGAGTGTGGCGCTGCCACGTTCGGAGCGGGCAATCATGGCTCGACCGCCATGACCGCCCTGACGACGATCGGAACCGTGAACATGTCGAGCAGCGGTGTCACGAGACGACGCGATGCCCTGATGGTGACCTCGGCCTGACGGCCGGGGACGGCCGGCCGCCGGACCGAGACGGTTGCGGCAGACCCAAGCGATTCGCCCAACGCGGCTCGAGTCGCCTCGACGGCCCGAGCGGGATCGGCAACGGTCGCCGCCACACGGGCGCCCTCACGGGCCGCCGCGGTCATCTCGAGCCTGGTCAGCACAAGCGCGGTGAGCTCGAAGCCCGCGAGCAACACGGCCATCACCACCGGCATGACGAGCACCGTCTCCAGTGTCACGGAGCCGCGTTCGCTCACACCCGGAACTTCTTGGCCGCGCCGACCACCCAGCCGACCACATCGCTGAACAGGTCACCCAGCACGCTCTTGCCCTCACCCGACTTCGCCCACGAGATGAGCACGACGGCAACGGCCGTCACAGCCAGCATCACCAAGACGTACTCGATCGTTCCCTGTCCCGACTCACTCCGCTCCGATCGAGTCCGCGAAGCCAGCCATGCATACATGTGCGTCATTCGACGCTCCTTTCTTCATCCCCGGCGGCCGGCCGGGACGGGGGGAAGTTGTGATTTCACGGCAGCTGCCCGCCGAGGAGCCCGTCGAGTTGCTCGAGTACGAAGGGAGCGATGACGAGGGCGATGAACCCGGGCAGCAGGAGCAGTGTCAACGGGATGATGAGCTTCACGCCGATCGTTCGGGCTTCTTCCAGCGCCGCCGCCCGCTTGGCGTCGTGAACCATCGAGATGTAGGCGTCGAGCGTCGGGCCGATCGGTGCTCCCGTGATCTGAGCCTTGGCAAGACGTTCGGCGAGGGCCGAGAGCTGACCGCGGGTCTCGATGAGAGCCTTGGCGAGCCCGACATGTCTGGCCCGGGCCACGATGTCGTCGACGGCGGGCCTGTCACGGTCTGCCAGCTGCCCGCTCACCTCGATGAACGCCCGGCCGATCGGGTGGCCGGCCGAGACCGCAAGCGACAACAGGCGGGCCACGAGCAGATCGTCAGGCGGACCGACACGGAGACGCCGACGCAATGGCGGTTTGCGGGCCCAGACGATCAGCATCGCGGTCACTGCTCCCATCAACGCCACCTCTGCCCCCTGACCATCGCCGCGATCCATGCAACGCCGACGGCGACCGCGATCGTGCCGGACACCACGAATCCGGCGGTGACGCCTCCGCGGCCGACGAGATCCACCCAGCGGCCGGTGACGACCATGTGCCCCAGCGTCGCGACCGGGACGCCGCCGACGACTGCGGCCTGTGCAACCGCAGGCGCCATTGCCGCTCGGCGCTCCCTCCGAGTGCGCTCGGCCTCGATCATCCCGGCAGCGAGTTGTTCGAAGGTGCCGGCGACCGGACCACCAGCATCGACCGCCAGCTCGAGCGTCGCGTGGACGAGGCGGGCGTCGGGACCGAATTCCGACAACCAGTCGATCGAAGCGGCCCGGATGGGCAGTCCGCGTCCGGCGACGGCCGCCAGTCGGGGGCCAAAGACTCCAGAGGCCACGATCGCTCGGAGCGGCCTGCCCGCCCGCAGGTCCCCGGCGACGGAGACGATCACACCGACCTTCGGGTCCACACGACTGTGCTTCGCCTCGGTGAATGCCGATCCGGCGACCAGGGCGAGGACCACGGTTCCAGTGACGACAGGGAACCGCATCGCTCCGATCGTCAATGCCACGTCGGCAGCGCGGGCCCGGACGGCGAGCGCGATGGCGAAGGTCACGGCGATCATGTGATCCGTCCCACGTGGGTGATTCGCCGCTCCGCACCGGTGCGGGCGAGTTGGACGGCGTGGGAAATCGTGTCGTGAACCTGACGGCGGACCGCGAGCTCTGACACACGGCGACGACCGGAGAGCGCGAGGGTCTCGATCCGCCACAATGCGTGCTCGGGCGAGTTGGCGTGGACGGTCGACATCGAACCGGCGTGGCCCGTGTTCATGGCGTTGACGAGATCGAGTGCCTCGTCACCCCGGACCTCTCCGACGACGATCCGATCCGGTCTGAGCCTCAACGCCGACCGGACGAGCTCGGACAGCGAGACGAGCCCGGCGCCATCGGCGTTGGCGGGCTGCGCCTCGAGACGGACGACGTGGCCGGGAAGAGCAAGTTCCGCGGCGTCTTCCACGACGACGACCCGCTCGGACGGGTCGATCATGGACCCGATCACGTTGAGCAGGGTCGTCTTGCCGGATCCGGTCGGGCCGGACACGATGAAGTCGACCCGATCTGCGATCATCGCCGCGAGCACCTGGACCTGGTCCGCCGTGGCGGTCCCCGAACGGATGAGATCCTCGGGCGAGCCCACGGCCTGGGTGAATCGCCTGACGGCCACGACCGGACCGTCGGGTGACGCAGGCGGGATGACGGCGTGGAGCCGGGAGCCATCGACGAGTCGGGCATCGACGATCGGCGATGCCTGGTCGAGCCTGAGCCCGAGCGGTGTGATGATTCGCTCGACCGCTGCCCGGATCGCTGCGGCGTCGGGGAACCGGCAGTCGGTGAGCTCCAGTCCTCCGGCACGATCGATCCAGACCTCCTCGGGGCCGTTCACGAAGACGTCGGTGACGTCGGGCAGGCGGAGCAGCCGCTCCAGCGGCCCGAGCCCAACGAGTGCGTCGATCACCCCTTGCCGGATGTCGCCGCCGGCGAGTGGCGCCTCGACGGAGATGACGGAGGCGACGACGGACTCGACGTTCCTTTCGTCGACAGGCACTCCGGATCTGGTCACCGCCGCGGCAACACGATCGATCACTCCCACGGCAGACTCCACGCCGCACCCCACGCCCTGGTCCAGCGCCATCGCGGCTCGATTTCGCCGGCCAGCAGCGAACGGATCTGGTGGCGGCGCAGAGGTGGCAGGGTCGCTCGGCCAGCGGACGACTGGCCGTATGCGACCGCCTGGGCGATGTCCACCTGTCGTGGCGTGAACGGGGTCGGAAGCATCGGTTCGACCGAGAGCACACGAAATGGATGCGGATCCCCGCCGTCCCTGATGACGACCCGGCCCCAGGCTGCGACCAGCCGGTCGACCACCGGGGCCGCCTCCTCGAACGAGATGCCACCGTTGCCGAGCACGGCAACCCCGGCCCCGCCGGCCAGGTCCGCTGCCGTCGGCCCCTCCGACACCAGGTCGGCAAGCGTTCGCTCCGAGTAGCCGGGAGCCCCGCCGTCGAGATCGAGGACGAGGCAGCGCCCCGCAGAGGCCGCAAGCCCCAAGGGTGCGATGTGATGGAGGATCGGGTCGCTGGAACGAGTTGCCAGCACCCGGTGGACGAGATCAGTGCGTGCCATGGCCGGGAACGTACGAAACAGCCGGAAGAAGTGGAACCCCTTGACACCGGCTCCCTGCCGGCGTACGACGGTTCGCTTGCTGTTTCCGGGGCTCTCGTATGATGATCTGGATGAGAGCCGCTGCGTTCTTCGATCTCGACAAGACGATCATCGCCAAATCGTCGATGCTGTCGTTTGCGCGCCCGCTCTCCAAGGCGGGCTTCCTGAGTCGCACAGCCCTGCTCAAAGCCGGGTTCGCCCAGGTCTACTACCAGATGTTCGGGGCGGATCACGATCAGCTCGAGAAGATCCGCGAGGAGATGTCGCAGCTGACGAAGGGGTGGGACCGAGAGCAGATTTCTCGCCTCGTCGAGGAGACGGTGGACGAGGTGGTCTCGCCGCTCGTGTACGCCGAGGCTCTCGCGATCATCGACGAGCACCATCGCGCCGGACGGGAGGTCATCGTGATCTCGTCGAGTCCGGTCGAGGTCGTCGAGCCGCTTGGGAAATACCTCGGCATCGACCGGATGATCGGCACCCGCTCCGCTCTCGACTCCGAGGGCCGATACACCGGCGAGCTCGAGTTCTACGCATACGGTCCGGGAAAGGCGACGGCGATGGAGGAGCTGGCCGACGAGGAAGGAATCGACCTGTCGGCCAGCTACGCCTACTCCGACTCGCTCACGGATGCCCCGATGCTGCAGATCGTGGGGCATCCGGTCGCGGTGAATCCCGACAAGGAGCTCCGCGAGCTCGCGCTCGAGCACGACTGGCAGATCATGGAGTTCAAGCGCCCGGTGACGATCAGGACCCGGCTCGCCACAGTGCCCAAGCCCGTTCCGGTGATCAGCGGGGCGGCCGTAGCCGGAGGGCTGGCAGCTGCCGTGACGGTGTGGGCGATCCGCTCACGCAGGACCTGAGCGACTCGGCTCAGCGCAGGTGGGCGAGGTGGGTGTCGTCGAACGTCCTGATGGTGCCTCCGGCGGCCAGAACCAGGGCCGAGGGCGAAACCCACTGCTCGTCGGTCAGGCCGAGTGTCAGTGTCTCGAGACAACCGCGTCTGATGATCTCCGGAGGCCGAGGAGAGAACAAGGATGACCTGTCGATCCCTTCTGCCACCACGCCTCGCTCGAGGCGCTTGACGGCCTCGGTGGCGGGAACCGTGCGGACCAGCCCGCACTCGGGGCCGAACTCGTCCAGCATCGACTCGATCACGTGGATCGTGGCGATGTCCGGCAAGGGCTCGTCGATGAACACGACCACGTCGGTCCGGCTGAGCGTCGATGTGACGCGGGAGATGAGCGTCGGTGCATGGACCTGGAGAGATGGGCCGAGATAGCGTCCGCCGAGCGCGGCCAACACCATCACCTTCTCCGAACGGTGGGAGAGATTGAGTTGCTGGGCCGTGTACGGGCGCAAGAGATGGGGGCTGAGCACTCGAAGAGCCTCCAGTGGCGTTCCGACCAGGATACCGCTCCGGATCCCCGACCTGTAGCCCGACTTCTCTTGCCGCAGGCACCGCTAGCGTCCTGACACATGTCAGGAGGCGTCGCAGCCATCATCCTCGCCGGGGGAAGCGGCTCCCGGGTCCAGAAGGAGATCAACAAGGTCTATCTCCCGATCTCCAATCGGGACATGTTGGAGTTCTCGATCGAGACGATGGATCGCTCGCCCTTCGTCGAGCGGATCGTGCTCGTGGTGCGCGACGAGGACCGTCCCAACGCCGAACTCCTGATCGCAGAGACGATGCCGTCGAAGCTGACGGACGTGGTCACCGGCGGTTCGACCCGCCATGAGAGCGAGGAGGCCGGACTCGAGCAGCTCGCCCGGTCCATCGAGGACGGCTCGATCGATCTCATCGCAATCCACGATGGCGCCAGGCCCTTCATGACGCTGAATCTCCTCGAATCGGTCGTGACGGCGGCTCGTGCGAGCGGTGGCGCAATTCCGGGGCTGGAGGTGGAAGAGCCGCTCTTTCGACACACCGACGAGGGCGTCGACTTGCTGGAGCAGACCACGCTGCGAAGGATCCAGACACCTCAGGCATTCCTGGCGCTGCCATTGCTGACGGCGTATCGGCGAGCCCGCGCCGCCGGCTTCCAGGGTGTAGACACTGCCGAGACGATCGAACGGTTCTCGGACCTCGAGATATCCGTCGTACCCGGGGACCCTCACAACATCAAGGTGACGTTCGTCGAGGACTTCTTCGTCGCCGAGGGGTATGCGCTGCGTTGGGAGAAGGGGAGTTGGAAGGCGTGACCCCTACACACATATGTGCATCCATTGTGCACGATCGTGAATCCGGCACTTCGACAACACAGTTGCGCTGGATACATTTGGACTCATGACTCGGAGAGACCCTGGATCCAATCCGATCTCGAGCCTCGTGTCGATGCTGGAGATCCGGTACTTCGAAGAGGCCCTCGAGGAGCTGTTCTCACGCGGATTGCTCCACGGCACGATGCATCTGTCGATCGGCCAGGAGGCCGTTGCCGAGGGGGTCTGCGCTGCTCTCGATGACGGCGACTACATCACCTCGACCCACCGTGGCCACGGACACACGCTCGCTCACGGCGCCGACCCGACGGCGATGATGGCCGAACTGATGATGAAGGACACCGGCTACTGCCGGGGTCGCGGAGGTTCGATGCACATCGCCGACGTCGCCAACGGGAACCTCGGAGCCAACGGCATCGTGGCCGGCTCGATGACCATCGCCACCGGAGCGGCATTGACCCAGCAGATGCAGGGGACGGGCAAGGTCGTCGCATGCTTCTTCGGAGACGGTGCCGCCAACGAGGGAGCTTTCCACGAATCACTGAACCTCGCAGCGGTCTGGGATCTCCCCGTTCTCTTCATCTGCGAGAACAACCAGTACGGCATGTCGATGTCGCAGGATCGGTCGACGGCGGGAGGATCGGTCGCGGCGAGGTCTGCCGCCTACGGCATGCCGGGCACCCGAGTCGATGGCAACGATGTCGAAGCCGTGTACGAGGCCACCCACGAGGCCATCGTCGCCACGAGACGGGGCGATGGGCCGGCACTGATCGAATGCGTCACGTATCGGTACCGAGGGCACTCGAAGTCGGATCGCAACCTGTACCGGACCCAGGACGAGATCGAGGATTGGCGGACGCACCGCGATCCGATCGAGCGCTTCGCCGGCAAGCTCGTAGCAGAACGCGGCGTCGCCCAGAGCAACATCGATGCCGCCAGAGAAACGGCGCGATCGAAGATCCGAGATGCAGTTCAAGCCGCAGTGAAGGCTCCCGACGCCGACCCCGCAGATCTCACGGGGGCCGCATATGCCTGAAGTGATGCGATACGCCCAGTCCGTGAATCATGCTTTGGCGCTGTTGCTCGAACAGGACGAGCGGGTGTTCCTCGCCGGTGAGGACATCGGCGTGTACGGGGGTGCCTTCGGAGTGACCGACGGCCTCGTCGATCGGTTCGGAGAGGCTCGAGTGCGAGACACTCCGATCTCCGAAGAGGCGATCGCCGGCCTCGCGGTCGGCGCAGCGATCACCGGCATGCTGCCGATCGTCGAGATGCAGTTCTCCGACTTCGTCGTCAATGCCATGGATCCGATCGTCAACCAGGCGGCCAAGCTGCACTTCATGTACGGCGGAAACGTCGAAGTCCCGATGGTGATCAGGCTGCCTGGCGGTGGCGGCACCGGAGCGGCGGCCCAGCACTCACAGAGCCTCGAGGCATGGTTTGCCCACATACCTGGACTGAAAGTGGTCGCTCCCGCAACCGCCCAGGATGCCCAGGACCTGCTGCTCGCCGCGGTCGCCGATCCCAACCCGGTGCTGGTGTTCGAGCACAAGTTGCTGTACAAGAACGAGGAATCGGTCGAACTGAGAACCTCGACCGCCGCACCTACCGCCCTCGGCGAGGCCGTCATCCGGCGAGCGGGCACGGATCTCACGATCGTCGCCTATTCCATCATGGTCGGCAAGGCTCTGGAAGCCGCCGAACGCCTCGAGAGTTCGGGGATCTCGGCCGAAGTGGTCGACCTGCGGTCACTGAGACCGCTCGACATCGAGACCGTGCGGGCATCGGTGAGACGTACCGGCCGTCTCCTCGTCACCCACGAAGCCCCGGCGGCCGTCGGCATCGGCGCCGAGGTCGTCGCCGGCGTGGTCGAGAGCGACGCTCTCGACTACCTGCTCGCTCCCGTTGCCCGCGTGTGTGGAAAGCCGATCCCGATGCCTTACGCCAAGGCGCTGGAACGGGCAACGATCCCCCAGGTCGAAGACGTCGAACTCGCAGCGAAGGAACTGCTGAACGCATGAGCATCAGAGAGGTGAGACTGCCCGCGTTGTCGGCGACGATGGAGGCGGCGACACTGCTGGAGTGGAAGATCACGACAGGCGACGACGTCACCCAAGGTCAGCCGATCGCCGAAGTGTCGACGGACAAGGTCGACATGGATCTGGAGGCTCCGTTCGCCGGGACGATCGTCTCGCTCGACGTCGAGCCGGGCTACGAGGTCCCCCTCGGCGGCCTGCTCGCCACGATCGAGACGGAGTCCGACGATCTCCTCGGCGGGCTCTCGCTCGACAGCGGCTCGCCTACCGAGACGACCGCGCCCGCCGCCATCGAAGCACCGTCACCTGGCCCACCGACGTCAGCCCAGGGGGACATCGTTCCGGCGAGCCCGCCGGCGAGGAAGATGGCTCGACAACACGGCGTCGACCTGTCTCGGATCGAGCCCACCGGCCGCCGCGGTCAGGTCACGCCGTCGGACGTCGCCAAGGCCATCGACCGCCTGAGCGAGCAACCCGCTCCGCCGCCCACTCGGACCGCGGTCGACAGGCCGTCACCGCACGCTCCCACGCCGGCGGCCGCACCTGCTGTGGCCACAGCGGGCCGACCGGTCGACGATGCTCGCCGCCTGGCCATCAGACGAGCGACCGTCGAAGCGATGAATCGTTCGGCCGTCGTCCCGCAGTTCACGCTCTATCGCACCGTCGACCTCGAGCCCGTCGCCGCCCGCCGGGCCGGAGCGAGCTGGAACACCGTGCTGGTTCGAGCGCTCGCCGCCGCCACACGGGAACACCCCGAGCTGAATGCCATCTGGAACGAAGACGAGGCCGTGATCACCGCGAACCACGGCGTGAAGGTCGGTTTGGCGGTCGACCGGCCCGGAGTTGGACTGGTCGTGTCGTCGATATCGGACCCGGATCTGTCGGATCTCGACGAGGCCGACGCCGCGATCCGGGCCCTGGTCGACCGGACTCGGACCGGCAAGCTTCGCCCGGAGGACATGGGTGCCGGCTCGGTCACACTCTCGAACCTCGGCGGTTTGGGTGTCGACCGCTTCGAGGCGCTGCTCTTCCCACCGCAGGCGATCATCATGTCGGTCGGGACCATCCGCCACCGACCGATAGCCAAGGCGGACCACTCGCTACGGGCGACGCTCACAGCAGAGTTCGGCTTGACGATCGACCACCGTGTGGCGGACGGTGCCGACGGCGCCCGCTTCCTCCAGACCTTCGTCGACGCCCTCGGCCAGCTCTAGAAGCGGGTGGCCACGTCCATCAGGGGGTGAAGCCGTCAGGCCAGCGGGTGGCATCGTCGAAGACCGCCGCGTACAATTTTGCTCCGTCGAGCGCAGCACCGGTCAGGTCGGCTCCGCTGAGATCGGCCATGGTGAAGTCGGCGTTCCGAAGATCGGCTTCCACGAGCGACGCCCCCGCCAGCTTCGCCGCCCGGAAATCCCCGCCTTCCCCGAGAATCCGGTCCAGCCTCGCACCCGACAGGTCGGAGCCGCCAACCCGCACGTGACGGCGAGCCTTTCGAAACGGCTCTGAGAAACCGGAGGGCCAGAACTCTCCTCCGGTTTCCAGCGGCCTTTCCGATCGACTGAGGTCGGCATCATGGAGGTCGAGCTTCCCGAGGTCCATCGCGAATGGATCCACGCGCCGCAAGTCTTGGCCGGCGAGGCTCTCCCCGGCTCGGACTCGGTTGACGAATGTGTCGAGATCGATTGCCATCGGTTCAGTCCACGGAAGGGCGCTCAGCGCGCCGACAGCAGCTCTCGCACCTCTGCGGGGCCATCGAGGTCGAGTGCCCGCATCGCCAGATCTCGCACCAGCGAGCGTGACATCCCACGGATCGCCTGTTTCACGAGCGGGATGGACGGAGCGCTCATGGAGAGTTCGTCGACGCCGAGACCGACGAGGATCGGAGCGGCCACCGGATCGCCCGCAAGCTCCCCGCACACCCCGACCCACTTGCCGGCGACATGCGCCGGTTCGACGACGGCGCGGATGAGGCGAAGCACGGCCGGATGCAGGGCGTCCGCCATGTGCGCAACAGCCGGATTCGTCCGGTCCACGGCCAGCGTGTACTGGGTGAGATCGTTCGTCCCGATCGAGAAGAAGTCGACATGGTCGACCAGGACGTCTGCCATCACCGCGGCAGACGGGACCTCGATCATCACACCGATCTCGATCTCGGTTGCCCGAGGAAGGCCCTGCCCGTCGAGCTCTGCCGCGAGCTCCTCGACACGTGCTCGCGCTCGCCTGA
>JAHEDH010000092.1 GCA_024641285.1 bacterium
GGCGTCCCTCTTCATCACGATGATCATCGGCCCATGCGTCCCTTCCGAACCCCGAGAGCCTAGACCTGTTCGGGCTGGCGCCCTCACGCCGTCTGTTCAGGCTGGCGCCTTCACGCCATGACTCGGCCCTGGGCCTCGCCCCGACGCCGAGGGCATTCGGCCTGGCGGCCTCGGCGCCATGGGCGCTTCGCTCGTCTCATCAGTCTCGCGCCGCTGAACCGTCGAAGCGGCCGGGGGCCCTCTTGGCGCCGCAGGCCCTGAGCGCCGATGTGAAGGGAGGCCCACAGCCCACGCCAGTGCGCCGAAGCGAAGCGGGGCCATCCGGCAGGCCAACCGAGATCAACGGCGTCGCCCTCGTGGATAGACTCGGGGCATGGACACCGAGAGGACCGAGAAGCCGCCGTACGAGGCGCACGTCGGCGAGACGCGGCAGTACTGGCGCGACATGATCCTCGGTGTCAACGACGGTCTCGTGTCGATGTTCCTCCTGGTGGCGGGAGTCGTCGGTGGAGGTCTTTCCACGGCTCAGGTGTTCCTCACGGCAGTCGCCGGAGGGATTGCGGGCGCCGTCTCGATGGGCGCCGGCGAGTACCTCGCCACGAAGTCCCAAGAAGAGGTGCTCACCTCCGAGTTGACGCTCGAGCGCACCCACATCATCCACTACCGAGGGGCGGAACTCGATCAGCTTCGAGGGATGTTCGAGGACATGGGCATCCACGAGGACGACCTGGACGGCATCGTCGAGGCATTCGATCGTTCCGACGTGGCGCTGCTCAATGCGATGAAGGCCCTCGAGTTCGGTGTCGTCGACTCGGAGCGCCGCTCACCGATTCGGGCGATGGTGTTCTCGGCGGTGCTGTTCTTCCTCGGGTCGCTCCCATCGGTCGTGCCGTTCGCAATCGTCACCAACCCGAGCACCGGGCTGGTCTGGGCCTCGATCTTCAGCGCCGCCGGATTGTTCGGTGTCGGAGTCGCCAAGACGACGGTGACGAGGACGAATCCGCTCGTCTCCGGTCTCGAGAACCTCCTCATCGCCAGCGTCGGCGGCCTGATCGCCTACTACATCGGCACCTTGGTCGGAACGACCGTCTGAATCGGCCTGCGGCCTCCCGCTGGGGGTTCAGGCCGGCGCCTTCACGCTCTGGGCTCGCTCGCTGGCGCTCGCATTGCGCTCTGGGCTTCGGCCTGACGGCCTCACGCTGTGTGTGCTTTGCTCGCTCGCTTCGGGTCTCGCTGCGCTCGACACTGAATCCCTATCTGGTTGCGCCCGCAGGGCCGAGAGCGCCCGGAGGGCCCGAAGCGCCGATGCGAATCGAGGCCCTCGGCTCCTCGAGCGCCCAGCAAACGGGGCCGCGGGGCGAGTGCTTGCCGATCAAGAGCTTCCGCTTGCAATTGTTAGCAGCTTGCGATATATTGCAGTTGTGAGCAAAAGCAAGCAGCAGGAAGCCGACGCCGCCACTGGGTTGTCCGAGGAATCCGACAACGAGGTCGGAGACTTCATCCGGGAGCAACGCGAACGGGCGAATCTCTCACTCCGTCGACTGGCCGAACGAGCCGGGGTCTCGAACCCCTATCTCAGCCAGATCGAGCGCGGCATCCGGAATCCATCGGCTGAGATCCTCAAACGCCTCTCCAGGGCGCTCGAGATCTCGGCGGAGACGCTCTACACGAGGGCGGGGCTCATCGAAGACGGGCCTGCTGCGCCAACAGTTGTCGAGGCCATCGAGTCAGATCGCAACCTCACACCAAGACAGAAGCAAGTGGTCCTCGATCTGTATCGGGCCCTGGTGGAAGCCGGAGCCGCCGCAGACGAGGCCAGCGAGTGACGATCAGGAGATCGGATATGGAAGCCAAGAAGTACATCTATGCAGCAGTTGGCGCACCTGTCGCCGTCGCAAAGAGCACGCAGAGCCGGGTCGATGAGATCCGCGCCAAGATCGAAGAGAACCTCAAGTCCCTGAGCACCGATGCGCAGAAGCGCATCGACACCTGGGCCACTGAGGGCGAAACGGCTGTGGGACGCATCACCGATGCCAAGAGCATCGACGAGCTGACCACCCGTGTCGACTTCGATCAGGTTCAGACGCAGGTCAACAAGCTGCGCGACCAGCTGGAAGACCTGGTTGCCACCTGGCGCTCGAACTTCCGCCCCGCGACCGAGGCACCTGCCAAGGTCGAGGAGAAGCCAGTCGCGAAGGCTCCGGCCGCCAAGGCCGCCGCAGCCAAGAAGCCCGCAGCCAAGAAGCCGGCAGCAAGAAAGCCGGTCGCGAAGGCTCCGGCCGCCAAGGCCACCGCCGCCAAGAAGCCGGCCGCCAAGAGCACCGCTGCGAAGAAGCCCGCAGCCGCCAAAGCCAGCTGAACAAGCCAACCAGCTACGAGAGGGACCCCTCGTGGGTCCCTCTCCCGCGTCGTGGAAAGCCGTTGTTTGTTGGCTCTTCGCTCTTCGCTCTTGGCTCTTGGCTGTTGGGATTGGCGAATGGGAAAGGCTCAGGGCCTCGCTTCGCATCGGCGCTTCGGGCCCTCCGGGCGCTCTCGGCCCTTCGAGCGCAACCAGATCAAAGGTTCAGCGTCGAGCCCAGCGAGACTCGGGTCGAGCGTGCGAGCACACACAGCGTGAGGCCGCCAGGCCGAACACCCAGCGTCGGGGCGAGGCCCCAAGGCCGAGCCCCGAACCTGAGCGTGAAGGCGCCAGCCTGAACACAGAGCTGCGAGGCGCCAGCCCGAGCCTTCAGTGTTTGACGGCGGAGTTCATCGTCTTGGCCTGCTCGACCCAGGCGATCACCATCGCTTCGGTCGGCAGCCGACGGACGAGACGCTTCCGGTCGTTGATGTCCACCATCGACGCCGTGAGATTCGACGGGTTGCGCCGACGGAGTTCCTTGACGGTGTCACACCCTGCGGTCTCGAGCAGGTCGGCATACTCCGCGCCGACACCTTTGATCCGCATCAGATCGGCTCGGTTCACCCATCCGAGCAACGTCGACGGAGCGATGCCGGTCTTCTCGGCGAGATCCTTCCGGCCTCTGGAGGTCGAGGCGACCTTGAGCAGACCCTCCGTTGTCCGAACACCAGCCTTTCGCAGCCTGGTGGCGCTCTTGGGGTCGATGCCTTCGACGTCACCGATGGTCGCCATGACGTTTCTCTCCTCTACTCCGCCAGACTTCCGAAGATAGCGCCCGCGCTCCCGGGGCATCCAGGAAGAATCAGGACAAATGTCGCCTCAAGTGCGACGGGGACGCAACTCTTCCACATCCGCCTGGGTGTCGATGTCTCGGGGAGAGAGCGAGTCGAACCAGACCTCCTCGACCCACTCCGAATGCGCCTGCAACAGCCGCATGGCGCCCTGGTCCCCTTCCAGGGACATCAGTCGGGGCCAGAGGGACCGCCCCAGCAGTACCGGGTTGCCACGGCTGTAGCGATACTTGGGCACGATCGCCATCGCCGGCGAACGTCGGTGCTTCTCGATGAGGGCGGTCACGACGTCGGCGCGAACCGAGGGTTGATCGGCCAGGAAGACCAGGACGCCTTCCGCCTTCGAAAGGCGGGTGAGCGCATCCAGACCCACGCGCAGAGAAGATGCGAGCCCCGACTCCCAGTCTGGATTCTGGACGATGCCGACGGGTCGGGGGCCGATCTCGTTGACGACACGATCGAGATCGGCGCCCACCACCACCCACGTCTCATCGACGGGAAACGACTCGACCATGTCGATGACGTGGCCGAGCAACGTCGTGGAACCCCAGGGCTCGAGTTGTTTGGGTCGGCCGAGGCGGCTCGAGCCACCAGCGGCGAGGATGAGAGCGGCGATCATGTTCCGGTCAGCGTAGGGCGCGCTGCCGACGGTCCCGTCAGAGGTACTCGCCCTTGGTGAGCCGCTGCGGCTCGCCGATCAGGGCGAGATCGGATCCGGACCCGTACCTGGTCGCCGTCAGCTCGGCGAGGATCGACACGGCGATCTCGGCGGGCGTCACGGCTCCGATTGCGACGCCGATCGGACCGTGGATGCGGTCGACGGCCTCCTCGGCGTACCCCTCGGCGAGCAGGCGCTCCCGTCGGGACTTCGCCGTGCGTCGACTCCCCATCGCCCCGATGTACCGGACCGGGCTGTCGAGCACCAGGGGCCACAACGGATCCTCGTAGCGGGCATCGTGGCTGAGGATCACCACGAAGGTCCGGCGATCGAACACGAGTCGATCACCGAGGTCTTGCGGCCAGCCGGCCAGGAGTTCGTCCGCATCGGGGAACCGCTCGGGCGTGATGAATGCCGGTCTGGCGTCCGACACCGCAACCTCGAATCCCATCATCTGGGCCATCGGCACCAGCGACTGGGCAACGTGCACCGCCCCGAAGACCAGGAGCTTCGGTCGGGGCGCCAGAATCTCGAAGAACGCCTCTTCGTCGCCGTAGCGCACGGTGGTCGTCTGCTCGACCGACATCAGCGCGAGCGCGTCTGCGACGAGGCTCCCGCCGATCCGGTCTGGGAGCGCCCCCGTGATGTAGCCGCCATCGGCATCGATGACGGCAGACGAGTAGATATCGGGCCCCGAGATCATCACGATGCGGCATCCGAACTCGTCGGATTCGACGATGTGACGGACCGCCGCGAGCACCGGATCGTCGCTCATACCCGTCACGACCAGGGTTCGATCAGCACCGAGATCGAGCCGCCGCACGCGAGGCCCACCTCGAAGGCGGTCTCGTCGGCGATGCCATAGTCGACGATCGTTGGCCGCCCGGATTCGATGACCGTCTGGGCATGGAGGAAGACGTCGTTCTCGACGCAGCCACCGGACACCGAGCCCTCCATGTCGCCCGCTGAGCTCACGAGGAACTTGGCTCCGGCGGGGCGCGGGGCGCTGCCGCTCACTCTGATGACGGTGGCGACGGCCACTGATTTGCCTTCCGCCACCCAGCGGTCACGGGTTTCGATCTCCGATCGCATGTCAACTCCGTTCTCATCGGGCCGGAACGGACTCTAGAAGCCCAACGAGGGTTCGGAGGTCGTTGAAGTTTCCGCCGGCGAGGAAGTCGTCCACATGGGGCAGCGCCGCCTGCATCCCCCGGGTCTCGGGGCGATACCCCTCCCTCCCGGCGAGCGGGTTCACCCAGATCACCCGACGCACCGAGCGCGCCAGTCGATCCATCTCGGCTGCCAGCACCTCGGGCTCTCCCCGATCCCACCCGTCCGAGATGATGATCGCGATCGGGCCTCCCCGACAGACGCGACGTGACCAGTCGTGGTTGAACGTCCTGATCGACTCGCCGATCTTGGTGCCACCGGACCAGTCGTGGACCGATTCCGACACGCGCTCGATCGCCTCGGACGGCGATCTCCGTTCGAGATCGCGGGTGATCCGGGTGATCCGGGTCGAGAAGACGAAGGCCTCGAGACGGCCGAGCCGGTTCCGGGCGGCGTGAGCGAAGTAGAGCAGCATCTCGGAGTACTTCTCCATCGACCCCGAGACGTCGGCGATGAAGATGACCGGCCGGCGCCTGATCCGCTTGCGGGTGGTCGCGATCCGCAGGACATCGGACTCCGCCCCGACCGCGGATCTGAGGGTCCGTCGCATGTCGGGAACGTCGCCTGCCCGAGCGGGCCGCCGGCGCCGCGACACCGCGATGCCGGGAGCCCAGACCATTTCGGCGATCATCGTCCTGATCCGGTTCTCCTCCTCCGGTGTCAGCTCGGAGAAGTCCTTCCCGGAGAGCCGTTCGACGCTCGAGGCGCCAACGGTGACGTCGACGTCGACGGGGTCACCGTCGCCTTCGCCGGCGCCGTCCTCGGCGTCGATTCGCCACTCCCGCGGCTGGGTGGGGCTGAAGGCCATGATGCTGCCCTCGACGTCTCGCCCGAAGAATCGGACGAACACGCGATCGAAGATCGGGATGTGGTCACGCTGTCTGACGGTGACGGCGCGCATCCCCCAGTAGACGTCCTCGGCGTTGCCCGCATCGACGAGCTCGAGCACGTTCAAGAGCTCGGTCGCGACCCCCGGACCGAGCGGGATTCCCTCGTCACGCAGCTCGCGGGCGAAGCGAGTAAGCGGCGCTGTCGTCAGCGACACGGCCGCGTGCGCTCCACGATCGACCAGGAGACGCCTGGGATCCGCGATCGTTCCATCGTGGACGTCGAGCAGGCGCGCTCCTCGGGGACGTCGATCCGCGCCCACTCGAAGTGCATGCCGTCGGGGCGAACCCAGCCGGCGCCCCACGAGAAGCCCCAGTCACGGAACGTCTGGCCGAATCCCTCGGAGAGGTTCACATCCCCCTCGTACCGGTTGGTCGAGGGGTTGATGTCGATCGCTATCCCCCATGAGTGACGTGACAAGGCGAAGCCCTTGTCTCCGCCGCGGATCAGCCGGGAGTTGAAGCAGCCTCCGGCCAACTGGAAGTCGTTCGAGTCGATCTCTCCGAGGAGGCCGCTCGATCTGAGGTCCTCGAGCGCAGACCGGATGTACGGAACGACGAGGCGATGACATTCGAAGAGACCGAGTGGCGGGATGTCCACGGTCACGATGTTCGCCTCCTCCCACTCGGGGTCGATCTCGATGCCGTCGCCTCTGGTCGGGCGGAAGCTGAACTCCCCGAACCGCTGCTTGACCATCACCGTCGGGAGGACGAAGTCGGTTCGATCGACCTCCTCGCCCGGGCCCGACACCCTGACGAAGGGCACTTCCAGCTGGTCGCGCAGCAATGCGGCATCGCCGTCGGTGCCGAGCGTCGCCAGCGAGGACACCCGATCCAGGCCCAGCGAATCGGCGACGCTGCGGTTCACGCCGACCTCGGCCCAGTCGAGCTCGACATCGTCGACGATCGCGCTGATCTCGAGTTCGACGAGCGCGCCGTTCCAACCCTCCATGACGATCATGTCGCCAACCGCTGCGCCGCGAAGCTCTGCACTCCGGATCGACATCACGACACCGTCGCCCTGGAGGGTCGACGCCAGGGGCTCGCCGAGCAATGCGACGGCCGACGAACCGTCCCACGAGGACACTGCCATCGGAACGCCCATGCCGGCCTCGAATGCCTGGACCGGCTCGCCGTCACGGGAGACCGACATCATCCGGAGGGTGCCCGAATGCCGTTCGAAGACCGGGCCGCCGAGGGCGGCCACTGCAGCGGTCGTGGCCTCGCTGATCCCCCCCGACTCGGAAACCGTCACGAGTCCTTCTTGCTGCTCTGCTGCGGCTGTCGCTCCGGCAGCGACGACGACACCGAGGGCAACGGAAGCGAGCACGACCCAGCGGCCGCGGCGGGGCGAACGAGATTCGATCATTCTCCGACCAGTTGCTCGACTCCCCGGCGGAGCACCAGGTCGACGTCCTCTCGATACTTCAGGACGACCCCAAGGGTGTCCTCGATGTTGTCCTTGTCCAGCCTCGATGCGCCCAGCACCCGCAGGGCGGTCGCCCAGTCGATCGTCTCGGCAACACCCGGTGGTTTGAAGAGATCGAGTGCCCGGAGATCCGACATCGCCTCGGTCAGTTGCCTGGCGAGCCGGTCGTCGAGGTCGGGCACCTTGGCCTTCACGATGGCCACCTCGCGTTCGGCATCCGGGTAGTCCACCCAGTGATAGATACAGCGGCGTTTGAGGGCATCGTGGATCTCACGGGTTCGGTTCGAAGTGATGACGACGATCGGCGGCTCCTCGGCTGAGATGGTCCCGATCTCCGGGATCGTCACCTGGAAGTCGGACAGCAGCTCGAGGAGATACGCCTCGAACTCCTCGTCTGCTCGATCGAGCTCGTCGATCAGGAGTACCGGGCGCCGGCCGGCAGCAGATTCCTCGATCGCTCGCAGCAGCGGTCGGGCAATGAGATGATCACGGTTCATGATGTCAGAGGCCCCGGCATGAGACCCTTCGCCTCGCGCCTCGATCAGTCGGATCGCCAACATCTGTCGGGCGTAGTCCCACTCGTAGAGCGCATGGTTGACGTCGAGCCCCTCGTAGCACTGGAGGCGTATCAGCTCAGCTCCGGTCATGGAGGCGAGCACCTTGGCCACCTCGGTCTTTCCGACGCCGGCCTCTCCCTCGAGAAAGAGTGGTCTGCCCATCTGGAGCGCAAGGTGGACCGTGACGGCCAAGCTGCGGCTCGCGACATACCGTTGTGCCGCGAACGCTTCGAGCACTTCATCGACGGTCGTGGGGATCACAGAAGAACCCTAGCCCTGGCGCCGAAACTGGCGGGAGTCGGTCATGATCAGCGTTCGACGGGTTGGTTCTGGAACTTCCATCCCACGATCCCGCCCGTGAGGTTGAGGAGGTTGTCGAACCCCGCCTGGGTCATGAGGGCCTGGATGATGCTGGCGGATCGCCGCCCGGAGTTGCACTGCACGATGATCGTGCGATCGCGCGGAAGGTCGGCGAACCATCCGTTGATCTGCGACATCGGCAGGAACTCCGCACCAGGAATCCGCTCGCTGTCCCACTCGTCCTGTTCACGCACGTCGATCAGCATGGCGCCGTCGGCGATCATGTCAACGGCTTCGAGCGGAGTGACGCTCGGGACCTCGACGGGCTGGTGGCTGTGCATCCGATGAGCCTAGAACGGAGCGCAGGGCGAGGATGTCATGCGACAGCACACCTCCTCGGCCCGAAGGATCGACTCAGGCGTTGGCGATCGCCCCGAGCACCGCCCGCTTGACCATCACGGTTGCGAGGTGGGCCTTGTAGTCGACCGAGCCGTAGAGATCCTCGAGCACGGTGACGCCTTCGGTTGCCCGCTGGGCAGCCTCCGCCACCGAGGCCTCCGATCCGTCGCTGCCCGCCAACGCCTCCATGACGCCGAGCGCGAGCGTCGGCTTCGTACCGACCCCGGTCAGCGCCACCCGGGCGGACCTGATGTGACCGTCCGTCATCGAGACATGCGCCGAGGCGCCGGCGACCGCGTAATCGGTGTGGCCGCCTCGGCGTCCCAGCTTGTCATAGGCCGAACCACCACCGTTCTTCGAGAGCCGGATCCCGGTGAGGATCTCGTCGGGCTCCAACGCCGAGGTGAGCACGTCGACGAAGAAGTCCTCGGAGGCGATCTCACGGGTTCCGTTCGGCCCCTGGGCGATCATCGTCCCGCCCAGCGCCAGCACCGCGCAAGGCTGGTCGGCAGCGATGTCGGCGTGGGCCACGGCGCCACAGGTGGTCCCCCGACTGCGGACCTGCCGGTCGCCAGTCCATCCTGCCGCCGTCCGCAGTGCCGCCGGAACCAGGTCCGACTCCGACGTGTCGTCGTGGCGGACGAGCGCCCCGATCGTGATCGTGTCCCCGTCGTCGGAGATCTGGTCGAGTCCCGCGATCCTGCCGATGTCGACCACCAGTTCGGGCGACAACAGGCGGAGCTTCATCATCGGGATGAGGCTCATCCCTCCCGACATGACCTTGGCGAAGTCGGCGTTGCCGAGCTCGCGCACGGCGTCGGATACCGAGGTGGGTGCGATGTACTCGAAGGGTCTTGGATACATGGTCTCGCCCTCAGCCCTGTGTGTTCCGCACGACCCACCCCGGCTCCCCGTTGCGAGGCATGTCCGCTTCGGAGCCACAGTCGACGAAGGCCGGCTTCCCTCGGCGCGATTTGCTTCGGCCGGATGCGCTCGAAGCGGTCACGACTTCACCGCCCACTCTGCAGGCGCAGGTTCCTCACCACGCATCTTCGCCGCGGCGTACTCGACCGCCTTGACGATGTTGTGGTATCCGGTGCAGCGACAGAGGTTGCCTTCCAATCCGTGTCGGATCTCATCCTCGGTGGGATTCGGGTTCTCATCGAGGAGACCCAGGGCCGACATGATCATCCCGGGCGTGCAATAACCGCACTGGAGGCCGTGCCGCTCCCAGAACCCTTCCTGGATCGGGTGGAGATCACCATCGGAGGCGAGCCCCTCCACCGTGGTGATATCGGCCCCCTCGGCCTGGACGGCGAGCATCGTGCAACTCTTGGTCGACTTCCCGTTCACGAGCACCGTGCATGCACCGCAGTATGACGTCTCGCAGCCCACGTGGGTGCCGGTGAGCGAAAGGCCCTCTCGAATGAAGTGAACGAGGAGGGTTCTGGGCTCAACATCCCTTGTCACTGCGTTTCCATTCACCGTCATGGAAACCTGCATCCGACCTCCTTCGCAACAACCGATCGGAAGGTAGCGTATCGGCGCTGTGAGTGAGCCAGAGATCGGGTACCTTCGGTTGGACTGCGATCAGGAGACTCAGCATGGAGACGCAAGTCAATCCCGGACAACTTGCACAGATTCCGCTGTTCGCCGGTGTGACATCGATCGACCTGTCCGAGATCGCCGCCTTGTGTGTCGAGACCCACGTTCGCCCCGGAGTTCGCCTTGTTGCCTCCGGTGAATCCGGGTTCAGCTTCTCGATCATCTTGAGTGGCGCTGCCGACGTGAATGCCGATCACCAGACGATCGCGACTCTCGGGCCGGGTGACGTGTTCGGCGAGATGGCGATCGTGGCGGGGACGAAGCGAAATGCCGATGTCATTGCGACCTCACCGATGGTGCTCGCATCGATGATGGTTTGGGACTTCCGTGAGATGGTGAACAATCACACCGAACTCAAAGACCGTCTCGACAGACTCGTCGCACAACGCACCACCGGCTGATCCGCTCCCACGCTCCACGCTCCGCGAGTGACTTGCTAGGGCCGCTTCGGCATGCAGCGTGAAGCGAAGGAATTCCGACATGCTCGGACGCCGGGCTGCATACTGCTTGCGTGGAGGAATACTCGGACGCCGAATTGTTGGCGGCCGCCGGCCAAGGAAACGGTGACGCCTTCGGTGTCCTGTTCAGGCGTCACGTGCGGCCGATCACCGGCTATGCCGTCCGCCGCTGCGACAACGCCGACGACGTCGCAGATCTCGTGTCCGACACGTTCATGATCGCCCTCGACGCCGCCCACAGGTACGTGGCGCAGACCGACACCGCGCTCCCCTGGCTGTTCGGCATAGCCAGGAGAGTCCACACCCGCCAGCGCCGCCGAGCGAAGAGCTTCCTGAGGCTGGTTTCGAAGAACACCAATGCCCAGCTCTCCTACGCCGCCGAGGAGACGGCAGCAATCGAGTCCGCCATCGACGCCGCCCGCGCCGCTAACGAGATGCGCGAAGCCATGAAGAGACTCTCGACCGGCGAACGCGAGGTGTTGGAACTGGTCGCCATCGAGGGCTTGACGCCGAGCGAGGCGGCCGAGGCGCTCGACCTCACGCCCAATGCCGCCCGGCTGAAGCTCTCCCGTGCCCGGAGGACCATGCAACGGCTGCTGCGGGACGAGCTGCATCCATCGTTCGAACAGGAGGTGGGCGGTGCGTACTGACGTTCCCGAGACACCTGAGTTCTGGCATCGCCTCGAGACCGAGCTTCGAGCGAACACGCCGAAGCCACGGGCACGGCGCCTCGGCGTCCCGGCAACAGCGATGCGCACGCTCCGGGCCTTCACGCGACATGCCGTGCATAGCGCCGCGGTCGTCGGCCTGGCGGTCGTGATGGTGGTCACATGGTCGAAGCCGATGGGCGAGACCGCCCACGTGACGATCGGCTCGCTCCCCGACGCCCCCGGATACCTGGCGCAGTACGGCGCCTCGATCGACGCCGAGACGACCGTCGCTCAGGCGAGGAACAGCGGCTATGAAGTCTCGGTCCGCCGGATGTTCACACCCGATCCGAAGGAGGACGGGCGGATCCTCGCGGAGCTGCACCCCGGGCCGACCACGATCCGCAGTGCTCGGGGCCCGCTCCTGTTCGTGATCGGCTACACGATCGGGACCGGCGACACGAACGCCAACTGACGGCGACGGCGGATGAGCCCTCGCCGCCTACCCTGGCGCTCATGAGAATCGGTTTCCAGGGCGAGCCATACAGCTACTCCGACCAGGCATCGTCGGAGCTGTTCCCCGACAACGACCGCGCCGGCTACCCGAGCTTCGTTGCGGCGTTCGATGCGCTGCGGGACGGGGCAGTGGATCGCCTGGTGCTCCCGATCGAGAATTCGACCACCGGAAGCGTGCTCCCTGTCCTCGACCGACTGCTCCCGGGCAACGTGTACGTGACGGGCGAGCATCTCGTCGAAGTGCGGCACGCCCTGCTCGCCGTGCCGGGTGCGACCGAGGAGGGATTGAAGACCGTGCGATCGCATCCCGAGGCCCTGTCGCAGGCCGAGGGGTTCCTCACGCACCACGGCCTGACACCGATCCCGACCCACGACACGGCCGGTGCCGTCAGACAGGTCGCCGAACACCGGGACCCCACAGAGGCGGCGCTCGCCCCCGAGCGGGCTGCCGGCCCCCATGGGCTGGTCGTTCTCCGAACGGGTGTCATCGACAGGTCGCACAACACGACGCGCTTCTTCGTGCTCGCCCCCGGCACACAGCAGATTCCCGACGATGCAGACAAGACGACGGTGTCGTTCGTGACAAGCCACCATCCCGGCGCCCTTGCGCTCGCACTGACCGAGTTCGGCCTCCGCGGCGCCAACCTCACGAGGATCGAGTCACGGCCATCAGAGGCGGCTTGGAACTACCGCTTCTACGTCGACTTCCGGCACCAGCCCGGCCCGGGTGGGCTCAAGTCGGTGCTCGATCCCCCGATGGCAACACTCGCCGACCTTCGGGTGCTGGGCACCTACACAGCCGCAGAGCACTGAGGGCCTCGCCTGGCGGCTCGGCGCCGTCGGCTGTCGGCTATCAGCTGTCGGCTCCAGGGGGAGAGTTTCGGGGGTGGCGCGGAGTTTGATGGCACGGTGATTGAGTGCCGATGGGTTCGTCTATCAGCCTCGCCGGGCGGCTCGGCGCCGTCGGCTGTCGGATATCAGCTGTCGGCTCCGTGCGGATCGACGCCAAAGGAGTCGGAGTCGGATGCAACGCGCGCACCTCGCCGCCGTGCCTTGATTCGAGCCGGTAGCCGGTAGCCGGTAGCCGGGAGCTGCCCTGCCCAGCAACTCTGCACGGCCGCAGCGCGGCCGTACCATGAACGAGATGACCACCTCGCCGCAGGCACCGGTGATCGAACCGGACACCGATGACTCGACAGACCTCGATGAGGTCTGGAAGGTCGTGGTCTGGAACGACCCCGTCAACCTCGTGTCCTACGTGGCCTGGGTCCTGCG
>JAHEDH010000093.1 GCA_024641285.1 bacterium
TGGCGAAATCGAGTGAGCCGTCGACCTTCGCCTGTGAGACGTCCTGGGGAACCCCGACCAGGCCGAGGCTGATCAGCGCGATGGCCGGTGCCCCCGTCGTCAGATAGAGAACGCTCTGGGCGTCGAGTGACGGAAGCAGCAGCGGGAAGCCGAGCACCACACCCAGGGCGAACGCAGCCTGGACCACGACGATCAGCGGGAGCGCGGCTGCGGTCCTCCGAAATCGCCACTGCAACAACAGGGAGTATGCACGCATCGAGATCACGTCCTTTCGGTGTTGTCGACGAGCCGGGCGTACACGTCATCGAGGGTGGGGCTACCCACCTCGTAGCCCGAGACGAGGCCCTGCATCCGGAGCGATTCGGCCCATCCGAGGACCTCGAGCAGCTCCAGCTCGGAAACGACACCTGTCACCTGCCCGTTCGATGCGGCGAGTGAGATGGCCGCAGGCGGGCTCGGAAGCACACATCCGCGCCTGACGTTCAAGACGATGTGCAGGCCCTCGCTGGATCCGGCAGAGGTTCCAGGCGTGACGTCGCCCACGATCCGTCCGTGGGAGACCACCACGAATCGATCTGCGACCGTTTCGACCTCTTCGAGGTTGTGCGTCGCCACGACGACGGCGCTGCCTTCGTCGGCGAGGGCCCGAACCTGGTTCCAGAGCAGCCGGCGCCGGATCGGGTCGACGTCGTTGGTCGGCTCGTCGAGCAGGACCAGGCCTCCGGGGATCACTGCCGCCATGGCGAAGCCGGTGAGGCGCTTGACGCCACCCGAGAGATGGGCGCCGCCTGTGTCGGCGAATTCGCCCAGGTCCAGAGCCTCGATCAGTGCGGCCGTGCGCTCCCTCACGACGGTGTGCGTTCCGCCACGAAGCCGGCCAACGAGATGGATCGCCGTACGGGGCGTCAAGCCATCGAGCGACATCTGCGCCTGCGGCTGGAACGAACACAGTCGTCTCGCTGCCCGGTCATTCGCTGCGACGTCTTCTCCGTCGATCGTGATCGTCCCGGCAGTAGGGGCGAGCAGTCCGATGATCTGCTTGACCAGCGTGGACTTCCCGGCGCCGTTGGGTCCGAGCAGAGCACACACGGTGCCGGCAGGAACCGACAGATCGATCCCGTCGTTGGCGACCGTGCCGTCCGGATACGTCTTGGTCAGCTGCCGTACCTCGAGCCGATCCGTCGTTGCGCCTCCGGACATCGGTCGGCGCATTGCGCGGCATCTCGCATCGATGGTTGTCATGGTCTTCCATCCTTCCGATCGCTTCACCGTCTGCTTCTTCCGGCGTCCATCACGTGCCATGAGAGGTCAGCCAGCCTGCGAGCGACTCGGCCCATTGGTCGTCGGTCTGGGAGTCGTCCCGCCTCAAGTCGCCGTCGATCTCACCGTCCCGGAGTACGACGACCCGATTGGCCCGGGCGGCCACATTTACGTCGTGTGTGACCAGCACCACGGTGCGACCTTCTCGGTTGACCTGGACCAGGAGGTCCATGATCTCGGCCGCCATCGAAGCGTTCAGGGCGCCGGTTGGCTCGTCGCCGAACACCAGGTCGGGTGAGTTGATCAGAGCTCGAGCGATGGCGGCACGCTGCAACTGGCCGCCGGACGCCTGGGTGATCTCTCGGTCTGCCAGCTCGCCGATGCCGACCAGCTCCAGCAACTCCCTGGCTCGGGCCACGACCGCCTCACGCTCGTCCGGGCTGGCGGTGAACCCTGGGAGGACGACGTTGTCGAGGATGGTGAGATTGCGCAGCAGATGGACCTGCTGGAACACGAACCCCATTCGCGTCAACCTGAGCTCAGCGAGGTCTCGCTGCCGGAGTGCGGTGACTTCGACCGAGTCGGCGTCCCCGTCGTGGAGCGTCACCGTTCCATCCGTGACGGGATCCATCCCGCTCAGGCAGTAGAGCAGCGTCGACTTGCCGGAACCGGACGGGCCCATGATGGCCACGAAATCGCCTCGGTCGATGTCGATGTCGATGCCTCGCAGGGCGCTGGTTTCGGCGTCGGCTTCGCCGAAGGTCTTGTGGATACCGTTGGCGGTCAGATGAACATTGGCCATGCTTTCACTCCTCGTGTCGGTACGGTCGGATTTCGTGCTCGTTGCGGTGTTCATGACTTCACTCCTCGTGTCGGTCTTCTTGGAGTCACTTCTCGTTGCGGTGTTCATGGCTCTACTCATCGTTCAGTCGGGAAATGCCGAGATCATCGAACGACCGGGTGGCGATCAGGGCGGCGACTCCGACGGTCACGGTCAGCGCCATCGGAACCGCGCCGTAGGCCAGGAGCGGCTCGACGTCGAAGCGGAGCGCCGGGGCGCCCAGCGAGCCGATGACCGAAGCGACCATCGAACGCCCGACTGTTGCCACGAGCACGGCCCCGAGTCCGATGCCGGCGACAAGCACAACGAGGAACCTGGTCAGGTACTGGACGCGTATCCCCCGGTCGGAAACGCCGAGACCGCGTTGGATGGCGATCTGTGACTGGTCGCGAGCGATGGTCATCTGGGCGAACATCGATGCGATCAGCGCAGTGAGAACGACGGCGACCAACGCTGCTGCGGCGGCCACATTGCCGGTCTGTGTGATCAGATCGCCCAGGGTCTGGTCGGCGAACTCGGACATCTGGATCGTCTGGACTGCGGGGTAGCTGGTCGAGAGACGCTCGGCCAGTTCGGCGGGCTTCACGCCGTCAGCTGCATCGAGCAGCACCGTGCGCCACACGATCGGCTCGCCGTCGACCGGGACCATGCCCTTGGCGGTGCTGCCACCATTGGTCATGTCCTGGTAGACCCCGACGACCGTGACCTGGCGTGATCCCGTTTCGCCTCGGAGCGTGATCTGCTCGCCGATCTGCGCGCCCATCGAATCCGCTGCGAGCGAGGACAATGAGATCTCGTCGGGCGAATCGGGAGACGTCCCGTTCAGATACGACAGCGGGAAGACCGAGTGCTCGCCGGTCTCGACGGGCAGCTGCTCCCACTCGCCGTCGGTGTTGGCCACCTCGAACCGCGCGGTCACGAACGATGCCACCCGTGCGACGTCCGGGTCCTGATCCAGAGCCGACATCAGCTCCGACGACGAGGCTACCGCTGCGGGCGACCGGAGCTCGAGCCGGAGGTCGGCGACACCGGTGCCGAGGTAGGTGATGAACGTGGGCGAGGTGACGGTGGTCCAGAGGTTGAGCGGTACCAGGACCAGGAACGTGCAGAGCGTGAGCACTGCCAGCAGCATCCGGTGGGTCCGGAAGCTGCGCCGGATGTCGTTCATCCCCATCCAGAATCCGGCCGGGAGGTGGCTGTTGGTCAGGCGTGACCTGGGCTTCCGGGTCGGCAGCCATCGGCGCCTCCGTCGCGGCGGGGTGCTGGCCCGCAGGGCGTCCATGGTCGAGATCCGTCCGAGCCGGCGGAGCATCAGCGCACACCACGCCACGATGGCCAGCACGACCAGGCCGGCACCCAGCAGTGGAGCGGTGGTGAGCCACCACGAACCGGCGGGATCGCCCAGCTGCAGGCGCAGCGACGCCGTCACCACGCGGGCGGCAGGGATGCTCAGCAGCGACCCCACGACGCCGCCGATGAGAGCGAGCGCTACGTACTTGGTGAGATAGAGACGACGAATCCCCTTCCTCGGCATGCCGATCGCCTTCATCACGCCGATCTCGTGCGTGTCGCGTTCGATGGCGGTCAGGAAGGAGAACCGCAGGGCAATCGCAGCAACGGCGACCATCAGCCCGGCGAGCAGACTGAGGACGGCGATCCCGATGCCGTGGGAGACGGCGTTCAGCAGGAAGAAGGTGCCGCGGTCGAGCAGCGGTCCATTGGTGGCCGGCCCGGTCCGGGTGTAGGCGTCGGATACGGCGCGTGTGTCGGAGCGATCCGACACCAGGAACTCGATCAGGTACTCGGGTTCGGCGATGAGACCGGAGATCGCCCGCTGGTCCTCGGTCGAAACGAGCAGACGCTTCGAGGTTGCGAATGTCGGGTTCATCATCGAATCTCGCAAGAAGCTCGTGACCGTGAAGTCGAAGCGCCGTTCGGGGAGACGGACCGACACCTGGTCGCCGACCTCGAGTCCCTGGGTCTGGTGGTAGTAGAGCGGCATCGCAATCTCACCCGGCCCTACCACGAGGACTTCGTCGTCGAGGTCGAGCAGCAGGTCGAAGCTCTGGTTTTGTGTGACGAGGGCCGGCTGCAGCACGCTGCCGGATTGCGGCTCGTCGGTCAGGAACAGCTGGTCGGTGGGGATGGGCAGGGTCTCGCTGACTTGCCAGTCGGTGAGCTCCGTCTGATCCTCCGCCCAGGCATCCACCGCAGCGAGATCGATCTCGCCGGCGTGCATCTGGACCACATCGGGGGTTCGGGCGGTCGTGAACAGCTCACCGATGGCACCAGTGAGCTGGACCAGAACACTGCCGCCCGTGGCGGCCAGAAGGGCGGCCATTGCGATGAGGCCCGCCAGGACGACACTGGTCGTGCGGGTGCGCCGGTAGTCGGCGCGAAGCATCCGGATCCAGATCGCACTCTTGTCGTTCGTTCGCCGCCTCGGTGTCATGACTCGCCTTTCCTCGTCTCCAGACGAACGTATGAGAGAACAGGACATGGGTCTTCGGAGCGAGGGTTGGTTGCCGCCTCAACCCCAGGGTTGATTGCCCAGATCAGAAGCCTCGTGCTTGGCCTGCCGCCGGCAGCGAGAGGCCAACTACATGGCGAGCGTCAGATCAGTTTCGAGCGACCGGCCGACAGCGGTTCGATCATCTGCTCGAAGGAGTCCTCGAGATCTTGATCGCGACCGAACCCCCGGGTGTCTCGAATTGTGCCCGACGCCGTTCGAAGGTCAACGGGACGACCATCAAGCGGGCTCACCCGGACCCTCAGACCCTGAGGTCTGAGCAGCGCTTGCACCCGGAATCGTCCCTCGTTCTCAGGGTCACGAGTCGTCGCCGACGACTGAGACGAAGAACACATCCGGAAACCTCACTCGCTCCGAATACCTCTTGAACGCGCCCGAAAGGAACTTGCCATGGAACCCAACGACTTCGTCGACGATTTCGCAGCCATCGATCAGCACGGCAACACCGTGACTCTCTCCGAGATGCTGATCGACGGACCGGTCGTCCTGTTCTTCTATCCCAAGGCGATGACCGGCGGGTGCACGGCAGAGAGCTGCCACTTCCGCAACCTCCGCGCCGAGTTCGCGCGGTTTGGCGCCCAACCCGTCGGGATCAGCGCGGACTCGACGGCCCAACAGGCGGAGTTCGACGAGGCCAACTCGCTCGGCTTCCCGTTGCTGTCCGACCCGGACCGCCGAATCGCCGCCCAGTTCGGTGTGAAGCGCCCCGGACCGCTGTGGAACAGGCGGAAGACGTTCGTCATCGATCAGGAGCACCGAGTCTTCGAGGAAATCGGGTCGGAACTGAACATGGAGATCCACGCCGATCATGCGCTCGAGGCACTCGAGCGATTGTCGTCGTTCGCTCAGGGCTGACAACAGCCCGCGGCTCGACCCCGCAGCCTCGGATCACTATCAACCGAGGGCTCGGCGGAGGAACGCCGCCATCTGGCCACGCGTCACGTGGTCACCCGGACAGAATCGGGCACTGTCTAACGGATCACAACCCCGAGTGATCCCCGCTGCTGCCAACGCTCCGATGTCGGATTCGAACGGCGATCCAGCCGCGTCCGTGAACGTCGATCCCGCCTGCGGCAGGTCGAGCGCTCGTACCAGGAACGCAGCCATCTCACCGCGGGTGACCGGATCGTCCGGACAGAACCGCGTCGGATCGGACAGATCGCAACCCCGCGTGATCCCCGCGGCGTCGAGCGCCGCGATGTCGGATTCGAAGCCCGATCCGGCGACATCGGTGAACGTCGGCTCCCCTGCAGGCAAGCCCAACGCCCGCACCAGGAACGCCGCCATCTGTCCCCGCGTCACCGGCGCGCCCGGGCAGAACTCGTCGTTCCACGGATCGTTGCACCCGCGGGTCACCTGCTCGTCCGCAAGCCACGCAACGTCACCTGCGAAGACGTGCTCGTCACCGACATCCCAAAAGCCGGTACTCGGCAGCGCCTCGAGCGGCGGAGGAGTCGTGCCGGCGCGGAGCTCGCCGTCTGCGGGATAGGCACCGGAGGTGAAGTTGCTCAGGATGTTCCACGACATCCACCCCAGCTCCAGCCCGTCCAGCGCGAGGATCTGTTCGCGAACCTGGCTGGCGTTGTACCAGAAGTCCTGAATCCACGGACGGAGCACAACCGTCGTGCCGCCCATCCGATCGAGCGCGTCCTGACTGGCGTAGGTCACGACCTCACGGGGATGGTCGTTGGGGGTCGTGAACCCGTACCACCCGCTCGAATAGTGGCTGGGGTAGACCATCGGCGAAACCACGTCGACTGCGCCCGCGATCGATTCGAAGTGCTGACCGATGCCGCCCTCGGTCGGGGTGTTGGTGATCCATCCGAAGATGTCTGCGGCGGTTGCACAACCCTCCGGCAGCAGAGTCGACCTCGCCTCGGTGAGGAAGGCGGTGATCGTCGCCTGCCGGGATGCTGCGTCGGCTGGGCCATCGAATCGGGAGTGATCGGTCCCCCCATCGGGGAACCTGACGTAATCGAACTGGACCTCGTCGACCCCGGAGGCACAGGCCTCTTCAGCCAGCGCCATCGCGTAGGCGCGGGGCGCCGGATCGGTCGGGTCGAGGAATACCTGCCCGTTCTTGTTGAGCGGCCCCCCGGTCCTGGTGTCGACGACCGCCCACGACGGCCGCGCCCACCCGGCGATCGGATCCTGGAACGAGACGATCCGGGTGATCACATACAGACCTTCCTGGTGCGCCCGTGCGACCCGCTCGGCCAGGTCGAAGGTCTCGTTCGCCTGCGCCCCGATCGCCGCCACCTGGCCGACGGCTGAGTCGTGATAGATCAGCCCGTTCTCGTTGCGGATGTCGATGACGAGCGCGTTCACCGCCGAGTTCGCCGCGAGATCGAGCATCTCGACGAATCCGGCCTCCGATGCCGCCACCCATCCCGCCACGTGCAGCGCCCGCACGATGCGTGGGGCGAGACGAAAAGTGACGCCGGTCGTGCCGTCCCACGCGACCGTCCGAGGCTGGAATGCGGGTCGCTCGACCGTCAGCGATCCGGCGGGGAATGCCCCGAGCAGGAACCGGCCGTCGGCATCGGTCCTCGCGCTGACCTCGCCTCCCCGGACGACAGCGCCCTCGAGCGGGTCGCCGTCGAGGTCGAGCACCCTCCCCGTGAGCACCGTTTCAGCGTGAACCTCCGGCACCCCCACCAGACCCCCGAGTAGGGCCACGAAGACGATCCCGATGACCACCAGCCGAAACACCGGGCCGAGTATGGCGATTGGGACGACCTCGGGCATCGATTTGCTCCAGGGTGGCCGAGGACGCTTCCCCTGGTTCACCAGCGTCGCAGGGTCGACCGAACGAGGCTGATTGAAGAGTCGAGCGACCTGCAGCGAGACCTCGGTGTCTGGAGCGCACTCACGATCGGCGGGCTCACTGCCTCGGCGGAGCGACCTTCCGGGCACCGTCGCCTCTCTCCCGCCATCCGAAAAGCGGTCGTTCGTGACGGACTGCAAGCATCCGCGCCGCCGGCGGAGCGCCAACGACATCGGACGCCTACCCCGGGCCCGGGTCTTCTGGACCTCCCCGCCCTGCTGCGCACGACGTAGGTTGGGTGGGGCCGAGAGAGGAACTCATGAAACGGTTTGGATTCGTACTGCTCGCACTCGTGATCGCCCTGCTGTCACTGGGGGCTGTTGCGCTGGCCCAAGAGGAGGAGGAGTTCCTCGACGGCAAGCTCCGCTTCGGAGACAACATCACGGTCTCCGATGAGGAGAGGATCGACGGGGACCTGTACCTGTTTGGAGGCGATATCAAGGTCGATGGTGACGTGGCAGGTGACCTGGTCGTCTTCGGGGGAACGATCACCATCAGGGGCGAGGTCGGCGGCGACCTGCTGGTCGGTGCCGGCACCGTCGAACTGACTGGCGCGGTGGCGGGCGACATCCGAGCGGGCGCCGGTCAGCTGACGCTTCGTGGCGACGTAGGCGAGGACATCCTCGCCGGATCCGGGCAACTGCTCGTCGATGGTGATGTGGGCGGCGACATGGTGTTCGGCGCCGGCCTCGTCGACATCAGCGGCACTGTGGCAGGGGACGTGTTGGGTGGAGCCGGTTCATACACGGTGTCCGGCACTGTTCTCGGGACCGAAGACGTGACGATCGAGGACATCGACTTCGAAGGCGAACGCCCGAGTGTGCTCGTCCGGGGCCTGTCCCGACTCGCCTCGTTGCTGCTCCTTGGTCTGCTGATCATGTGGCTTCGTCGACACCTGTTCGATCGAAGCGTCGAGGCTGTGGACAGCACCCCGGGTCCGACTGTGCTGTGGGGCTTCGGGTTCCTCTTCGGACTTCTGGCGGTTCCGCTGGGGGTGACGCTCGCCGGTGTGCTTTTGGCGATCCTGTTTGGTTGGCTGGGCCTCGGCCTCGTCGTTGGGGTGATCGTCGTCGCTGTCGTGCTCAGCTGGATCCTTGCGGTCGTGATGGGCTTCGTGGTGATCGCCGTACTCGCTCCCATCACGATTGCTGCGTGGCTCGGGAAACGCTCCCTCCCCGAAGGCACTGCCGGCTATCTGGCTCTCGCCGCAGGACTCGCCGCACTGGTGATTCTCGGGCTCGTCCCGGTCCTGAACGTGCTGGTCTGGTTCGCAGTCACGATCATGGGTGGTGGAGCCTGGCTCAGCTTGATCCGCCGGGGCCGCCGGCAGGCGACGGTCCCCGTGGAGGTGTGACCCGACAATGACTGATGGACGCCCTGCCGACGGACGAGCCGGCCGGATGGCGAGCGGCTCTCGAAGCATCGGCAACGACGTCTCCGTGAGTCTCTGAGAGAAGGGAAACGTCGCTCATCGTCAACGGATCGCTCCGAATGCGCATCGCCGAACGGCTGCAGTCGTTCGACCAGTCCGACGTGGTCCACCAGCCGATCCCCCGGGTTCTGTCGAGGCCGGTTTCAGGACCGGGCGTCGCCACGGGAATCGCATTCGGCGCTCTGACGATGCTTCCGTCGATGCTCCCGAAGAGCGTGCTGACCCAGGGCGTGGTGCTCGGCATCACCCTCATGCTGGGCTATGCCCTCGGTGTCGCATGGCAGTGGGCGTGGGAATTCCTCGAACTGCCCGGTCCGAGAGGAGGCGCCTGGGATTTCATCGTCAAGGTCTCGTACCTGGCGCTCGTCGCGATGCTCACGGTCAACCTGTGGCGCCATGTCGGGTGGCAGAACAGCCTGAGGAGGGAATTCGGGATGAGCCAGATCGGCCCGACGATCTGGGGTTTCACACTGCCGCTGGCACTGGTGGTGGCAAGCGGGATCCTCGTCATCGGCCGGTCCCTTCGGAAGGTCTTCCATGCACTCGTGCGATGGTTCGACCGGCACATGCCGAGACGCCTGGCTCTTCTGTTGGGAGGACTGGCGTTCTTCATACTGCTGTGGGGCGTTTGGAGCCAGGTCTTGGTCGACGGGTTCTTCGCAGGGGCAAACCAGATCTCTGCCCCGGTCGACGACTCCACCGACGAAGGCATCGCCGCTCCGGGTTCTCCGCTCCGGTCGGGAAGTCCCGACTCGCTGATCCCGTGGGAGACCTTGGGCCGACAGGGTCGCAGCTTTGTTGCTGGAGGCCCGACCGTCGATGATCTCAACGCCTTCCATGGTGCAGGCGCCATGGAGTCGATCCGGGTGTATGCGGGTCTCAAGTCGGGTCAGACGGTCCAGGATCGAGCCGACCTGGTCCTCGACGAACTGATCAGGACCGGCGCTTTCGAGCGCGCCGTGCTGGTGGTGGCGACCACCACCGGGACCGGGCTCATCGACCCACACGCCATGGATGCGCTCGAGCTCGTGACGAACGGAGATGTCGCCATCGCCGGTGTCCAATATTCGTATCTGCCGAGCGCTGTCTCCCTCCTCGCCGACGTCGACGAGGTCAGGGAGACCGCTCAGGTGGTCTTCGAGCACATCCATGAGTACTGGTCGCAGCTCCCTGACGCGGCCCGCCCGGACATCTATCTGTATGGGCTCTCGCTGGGCTCGCTGGGTGTGGAGTCGATTCTCACGTCGATCGACATCATCAACGAACCGATCGACGGCGCACTGCTGGTCGGCCCGCCATTCGTCAACGACCTTCGCAATCGGCTGGTCTTGGACCGTGA
Organism: bacterium; assembly: GCA_024641285.1. GTDB lineage: Bacteria > Actinomycetota > Acidimicrobiia > Spongiisociales > ZC4RG35 > JAHEDH01. Next base: position 10,230 of record JAHEDH010000093.1, read on the forward strand.
CCCCGATAGCACGCCGGCGAGGCCGGTCTACGAGGGTGGCAGTACGGTCCGCTTCATGGACGAGTCGGGGATCGCCGGGCCGCCGGGCGAATGGGGTGACACCCGGGTTCTGTATCTCCAGCACGCATCCGACCCGGTCGTGTTCTTCTCACCGGATCTGTTGCTCGATCGACCCGAGTGGCTGACGGGTGAGAACAGAGGCCCGGAGATCTACGACGGTTTCCACTGGATACCGTTCGTCACCGTCTGGCAAGTCCTCACGGACATGGCGGTGGCCAACTCGGTGCCGGAGGGCTTCGGCCACGTGTACACGAGACAGGCACACGTCGAGGCGTGGGCTGCGGTTCTCCAGCCTGCGGGGTGGTCGGCTGTCGATACGGCCCGTCTCCAGCAGCATCTCACCGACCAGGGCCTCTGACCTCTGCGTGAAGCCGGGGCCGATCTGGCCACGTTCGGCCGCGAGCAGTCATGGGTCGACTCCGACGGCTCAGGCTGATCTCGACGGACCGCAGTCGAGGATCTGCGACATGGCCGACTGTCACCAGAACTAGCGTTGCCCGATGACCGATTCCGCTCCGTCCCGCGCTCGTGTCGTTGTGATCGGTGGCGGCATCATCGGGGTCAGCGTCGCCTATCACCTCGCCGAGCTGGGTTGGAGCGACGTCGTCGTCTGCGAGCGGGACAAGCTCACTTCGGGCACCACCTGGCATGCGGCCGGGCTGATGGTCACCTTCGGCTCGATGTCGTCGACCTCGACCGAGATGCGAATGTACACCCGCGACCTCTACACCCGGCTCGAAGCCGAGACCGGCCTGTCGACCGGGTTCAAGCCGGTCGGCTTCGTCGAGCTGGCCGCCGACTCCGACCGCCTGGAGGAGTATCGACGGGTCAGCGCGTTCAATCGACATCTCGGTGTCGATGTGCACGAGATCTCCCCGGCCGAGGTCGCCGAGCTGTTCCCCCTCGCAAAGACCGACGACCTGTTGGCCGGCTTCTACGTGCCCGGAGACGGTCGGGTCAACCCAGTGGACGCCACCATGTCGCTCGCCGCCGGAGCCCGGAAGCGTGGTGTGACCATCCTGCAGAACACACCGGTCACCGGTCTCGTGACCGACCGAGGCGCCGTCACCGGAGTCCGGACCCCGCAGGGCGACATCGAAGCCGAATACGTCGTCAACTGCACCGGCATGTGGGCGCGTCAACTCGGCGAGGAGCACGGCGTCACGATCCCGCTCCAGGCGGCCGAGCACTATTACCTCATCACAGACGAGATCCCCGGCCTCGACCCGTCGTGGCCGGTCATCGAGGACCCGGCGTCGTACGGCTACTACCGGGAAGAGGTCGGCGGGTTGATGATCGGGCTGTTCGAGCCCGAGTGTGCCCCGTGGAACGTCCATGCGATCCCCGACTCGTTCTCGTTCGGCGAGATCAGGCCCGACTGGGACCGGATGGGCCCGTACCTCCAGAAGGCGATGGGTCGCGTCCCGGTGAGCCAGGACACCGGGATCCGCAAGTTCTTCTGCGGACCGGAGAGCTTCACTCCCGACCTCTCCCCGGTCGTCGGCGAGGCCCCCGAGCTCCGCAACTACTTCGTCGCCGCGGGGCTCAATTCGATCGGGATCCTCACCGCCGGAGGGCTCGGTCGGTTGGTCGCCCGCTGGATCGTCGACGGGAGACCGGACACCGACGTCACGGGGATCGACATCGACCGGCTGCGTCCGCATCAACTCGACCCCGAGTACCGGAGCCGGCGAACGGTGGAATCGCTGGGGATGGTCTATCAGTGCCACTATCCGAATCGCTCGATGCGGACCGCCCGGAACATCAGGCTGTCGCCGCTCCACCACCGGCTCGTCGAGCGAGGAGCCTTCTTCCGTGAGGTGAGCGGATGGGAGGGCGCCGACTGGTACGCGCCAACAGGCGTCGAGCCGACGGTCGACCGACTGTCGTGGGGCCGTGAGAACTGGTTCCCGTACTGGCAAGCCGAACACGAAGCCGTCCGGCACGGTGTGGGGCTGATGGACATGTCGTTCATGGCGAAGTTCCGCGTCGAGGGACCCGGATCTGGCACGCTGATGGACCGGCTGTCGGCGAACGGCGTGGACGGAGCGCCGGGCACCATCACCTACACCCAGTGGCTCAATGAGGGCGGCACCATCGAGGCCGACCTCACGGTGACGAAACTCGAAGACAACCGCTTCTGGGTGGTGGCGAGCGACGCCGCCCAACGTCACGTCGAGGCATGGATGCGCCGGCATGCACCTTCAGATGCCATTGCCATCACCGACGTGACCTCGGCGTACGCCCAGATCAACCTGCACGGCCCGCACGCCCGAAATCTCCTCGCCTCGATCACCGGCGCCGATCTGTCGAACGATCGGTTCCCGTTTCGAGCCGCACGCGAGATCCAGATCGCCGGTGTGACAGTGCTGTGCATCCGGATCACCTACGTCGGTGAACTCGGATACGAGCTCTACGTGGAAGCCGAAGACGCCATCGAGGTGTACGACGCGGTGGCCGCCGCCGGTGACCGATTCGATCTGCGGCACGTCGGCTTGAAGTCGCTCGGCAGCCTCCGGATGGAGAAGGGCTATCGGGACTACGGCCACGACATCGACAACACCGACGACCCGTACGACGCCGGCCTCGGTTTCGCCGTGGCGCTCGACAAGCCCGGGGGATTCATCGGTCAGGAGGCGGTTCTGGCTCGAAAGGAGGCCGCTCTCCCAACTCGCCGCCTTACACAGATCCTTCTCTCCGATCCCGAGCCAATGATGTTCCATGGCGAGATCGTCTACCGGGA
>JAHEDH010000094.1 GCA_024641285.1 bacterium
TCATCTCCTTCTGGACGAACTCGGCGGCCTCTTCTTCGGCCGTTCCGCCGATCTCTCCGATCATGATGACACCCTCGGTGGCAGGGTCGTCGTTGAACAGGCGGAGCACGTCGACGAAATTCGTGCCGTTGACGGGGTCGCCTCCGATCCCGACCGCCGTTGTCTGGCCGAGGCCGAGCCGGGTCAATTGATGGACCGCCTCGTACGTCAGGGTCCCCGACCGGGAGACGACCCCGATCTTGCCTTTCTGGTGGATGTACCCCGGCATGATCCCGATCTTGCACTCGGCGGGCGTGATCACCCCCGGGCAGTTCGGGCCGACGAGGCGGGACGGCTTGTCGGCGATGTACCGCTTGGCCTCGACCATGTCTGCGACCGGGATGCCTTCGGTGATACAGATGATCAGGTCGAGCCCTGCCTCGGCGGCCTCCATGATCGCATCGGCGGCGAACGGGGGTGGGACGTAGATGACCGAGGCGGTGGCGCCGGTTGCCGCCACCGAGTCACGAACGGTGGCGTGGATCGGAATCTCGACTTCGTAGGTGTCTGGGCGACCCGGCACACCGGAATGGTCGGTCTCGCCACTGAACGTGTACGTGGTTCCGGCCTTGGACGGGTGCACGGCTCCGACCATCTGGGTTCCGTAGGCGATTGCCTTGTCCGTGTGGAACTCCCCGGTCTTCCCGAGCCCCTGGACGATGACCTTGGTGTCCTTGTCGATGAGAATGCTCAACGGTTGGCCTTTCGACGTGAAACGTGTGACGTGGGACGTGAGACGGGTTTCACGATGCCAGCTCCACGATCTTCTGCGCTCCGTCCTTCATGTCCTCGGCGGTGATCACGTCGACGTCGGACTCGTCGATGATCTGGCGGCCGAGCTCGACGTTGGTTCCCTCGAGCCTCACCACGAGCGGTACCTCGAGCCCCACTTCCTTCACGGCTTCGACGATGCCGGTGGCGATCACGTCGCACTGCATGATTCCGCCGAAGATGTTCACGAAGATGCCCTTCACGTTCGGGTCAGCGGTGATGATGCGGAACGCTTTGGCGACCTGCTCGGCGTTGGCGCCGCCACCGACGTCCAGGAAGTTCGCGGGCTCGCCGCCGACGTGCTTGATCGTGTCCATGGTGGCCATGGCGAGCCCGGCGCCGTTGACGAGGCATCCGATCGTCCCGTCGAGGGTGATGTATGACAGACCGCTCGCCTTCGCCTCCAATTCGGCCGGGTCTTCCTCGCTCTCGTCTCGCATCGCTGCGATGTCGGGATGGCGGAAGAGCGCGTTGTCGTCGAACGCCATCTTGCCGTCGAGCGCCATCACGCCGCCGTCGGTGGTGACGACGAGCGGGTTGATCTCGATGAGATCCGCGTCCCAGTCGACTGCGGCCCGGGAGAGCGCCGTGACGAACTTCTTGAAGTTCTTCGTGGCGTCATTCGACAGCCCGAGGCCGAGCGCCAGCCTTGCAGCCTGGAAGTCGGCGAGACCGATCGCAGGGTCGATCGTCTCCCGGAGGATGAGCTCGGGTGTCTCCTCGGCGACCTTTTCGATCTCCATCCCGCCCTCTGTCGACGCCATCACAATGAGACGGCTCTGGGCACGGTCGAGGAGGACCGACAGGTACAGCTCGCTGGCGATGTCGATGCCCTGCTCGATGTAGAGGGTGCTGACCTTCTTCCCCTCCTCACCGGTCTGAATCGTGACGAGAGTCGAACCGAGCATCTCAGTGGCGAGTTGACGCACCTTCTCCTCGGCGGCGGCCACCCCGCCGGAGATCCCGTCGGTGACGACGTTGACGCCGCCGAGCTCGGGGTGTTCCTTGAAACGCCCCTTGCCGCGACCCCCGGCGTGGATCTGCGACTTGACGACTATGACCGGGTTCCCCGAGTCGGCGACGAGTGGGGCAACCGCGGCGACTGCCTCTTCTGCCGATGTCGCGACCTTGCCGAGCGGAACCGCGATCCCTCTCTCGGCCATGAGCTGCTTGGCCTGATACTCGTGAATCTTCATGCGGGCGACGGTAGTCGTGTCACCGCACCGACACCTAGCGGCGCAATGGCCATGCTGCCCCTGAGATCAAGCCCGCTCGGGGACGTTCTCCTCCACCCACCGGGTGATCTCGCCCAATGGCGTGCCCGGGGTGAACACACCCTTCAGGCCGGCGTCCCTCAGTGCGGCGATGTCGGCGTCGGGTATCACGCCTCCGCCGAACACCACGATCTCCGACGCATCGCGCTCGGCGAGCAGATCGACCACCTTCGGGAACAGCGACATGTGCGCACCGGAAAGCGACGAGAGACCGATCGCGTCGACGTCCTCCTGGAGAGCGGCCTCGACGATCTGGGCGGGCGTCTGATGCAGACCGGTGTAGATCACCTCGTGACCGGCATCACGCAAAGCCCGGGCGATGACCTTCGCTCCACGGTCGTGGCCATCCAACCCTGGCTTGGCGATGAGGATCCTCCGCGGCATAGGAGGTGGATCGTAGCGATCCACCGGCTCCCGAGCCCGTGCCCATCGGGCGGATCAAGGGCTCAGCCGGGTGTAGTGTCGACCCCAGCGAACGTCTGGACACGTCATGATCTCTCCCCTTGAACAAGTCGCCATCGCCGGTCAGAGCGTGTGGTCCGATCAGATCTCGAGGCAGATGCTCGACTCGGGCGAGCTCGCACTCCGGATCGAGCGAGATGCCGTGACCGGCGTCACGTCGAACCCTTCCATCTTCGCCAAGGCGATCGTCGGATCCGACGACTACGAGGGACAGCTCCGGGAGATGGCGGATCGGGGAGCCTCGGCAGACGAGGTGATCGCCGCGTTGATGGGTGCGGACATCCAGCGGGCCTGCGATGCGTTGGCAGCGGTCCACCGAGACACCGAGGGCAGGGACGGATACGTGTCGGTCGAGGTGACGCCGACCCTCGCGCACGACACGGAGGCGACGGTCGCCGAAGCGCGCGAATGGGTGAAGCGGATCGACCGCCCCAACCTGTTGGTGAAGGTCCCCGCCACCGAGGCGGGCATCCCGGCGATCGCCCAGTTGATCGGTGAGGGAATCTCGATCAACGTCACCCTCATCTTCAGTCTCGATCGCTATCGAGCAGTCATGAACGCCTATCTCGACGGCATCGAGCGGTACATCGAGGCGGGGGGCGGACCCGCCAAAGTCGCGTCGGTGGCGAGCTTCTTCGTGTCGCGGATGGACGTCGAAGTGGACCGCAGATTGTCGGACATCGGAACGGACGACGCCTCGGCGATTCAGGGCAGAACTGCGATCGCAAACACCCAGTTGGCATATGAGTCCTTCCTCGACACCTTCCGCGGCGAGCGATGGCAACGACTCGTTGCCGCGGGAGCCAGGATCCAGCGACCGCTGTGGGCATCCACCTCGACGAAGAACCCCTCCTACCCCGACACCCTGTACGTACACGAGTTGATCGCACCGCACACGGTGAACACGATGCCGCTCGAGACGATCGACGCCTACCAGGATCACGGCCCCCGGCCCGTGGCCTTCGGCCCCGAGGAGATCGCGGCGGCGCACGCCACGCTCCAGGCGATGACCGACGTCGGGGTCGACTACGACGACGTCATGGCCGTTCTCGAGACCGAGGGTGTCGACAAGTTCATCGCCAGCTGGAATGATCTCGTCTCGGACGTGGAGTCACAGCTCTCGGTGGTCGATCCGCTCTGACGGACGATCTTCGACGGCACTGCCTACAGTTCCGTTGATGGAAACCGGGGGAACACTGACGCTCGATCCGCCGCGGCTGGCGAGACGGGCGCTCATCGCAGTGCTGTTCATCCAGTTGGCCTTGATGGTCGGCGACTTGGTGTTCAACTATTGGGACGCTCTCGGGCACATCAGCATCAGGCGGATCTTCAACGTCGCCCGAGAGCAGAGCCTGCCGACGTGGTTCGCATCGCTGCAGGCGGGGCTGGTCGCCGCGACTGCCTGGCTGCTGTGGCGGATGGAGCGGTCCGGCGGGTGGCTGTTCGCAGCCGGGTTCTTTCTCTACGTCAGCATCGACGACGCCTCCGAGGTGCACGAACGAGTGGCGACCGCGCTCAGCGAGAGCTACCCGACGCTCCCGTTCCTGTCCGACTACCCGAGCTTCTCGTGGCACATCCTGGTCGCCCCGGTCCTCGCCGCCGGGCTCCTGGCCGTGGGTGTCTTCCTGTGGTTCCGCATCCCGACCGGGCGGACACGGCTCCTGGTCTTCGCCGGCCTGGCCGCGTTCGCAGTGTCGCAATCCCTCGACGTGCTCGAAGGCGTCGACGGCCTCTTCGAGGGCTGGGCGTCGGACCTCGGTGTCGCCGAATACACGGTCGGCCACGGGTTACGTGCCGTCGAAGAGCTCCTGGAGATGCTTGGAACGACTGCGATTTGGGCGCCGATGCTGTTGAGACTGGGCGACACCATCGAGATCGACATCGGCACCCGGGCGGAGGTCGGCTGACTGCGCTCGTCAGCCGACGAGCTCGAGCGGCGCCCAGGCCAACAGCAACCGCTTCTTGCCCTCACCGTCGAAGATGACGACCGCCTCGGCGCGATCTCCACCACCGACCACTTCTCTCACCGTTCCAAGACCCCACTTGTCGTGGCGCACCCGATCCCCGGCGGAGATCTCATTGGAGGACACGGTGTGGGCCGGCCCGGTCTTGGCATCCGCCCGGGCATGCCGGTCCCGTTTCTCCGCAGCCTCGACCAGCTCGGTCGGAACCTCTTTGAGAAACCGCGACGGCGGGTTGTAGTTCGTTGCGCCCCACAGAGTCCTGCTCCACGCCGAGGTGAGATACAGCTTCTGTTCGGCCCTGGTGATCCCCACGTATGCGAGCCGGCGCTCCTCCTCGAGCTCGGCGGGCTCCCCGAGCGCACGCATGTGCGGAAAGACGCCGTCCTCCAACCCGACCAGGAACACGACCGGGTATTCGAGGCCCTTGGCGGTGTGGAGCGTCATGAGCGTGACGGCACCGGCACCGTCGTCGAGGGCGTCGACGTCGTTCACGAGCGCCGTCTGCTCGAGGAAGACCTCGAGCCGTTCCAGCGTGTTCATGTCGTCGAACGGTCGCTCGTCGATGATCGCCCCCTCGTTCGCTTCTTCGAACTCGCCGGCGACACTCTGCAGCTCCCGGAGGTTCTCGAGGCGGCCGAGCGCCTCGATCGTTCGCTCGGATTCCAGATACTGGGCGTAGCCGGAGTCCTCGATGGCCGAGATCACGACCGCTTCGACCGTCCCGTTGGCTGCCCGTTCTGAGATCAGCCCCATCACTGCCAGGAACTCCTCGATCCGACGGACCGCTCCCGAGTTGAGGGCGTCGATCTCCTCGGCGCGTTGCAGAGCTTCGAAGAAGGTGATCTGATGCCGCTGAGCGAAGCGATCCACGTGGGCGATCGTCGTATCGCCGATCCCCCGCTTCGGCTCGTTGATGATGCGCTTCAACGCCACCTGGTCGTCGGGGTTCACCACCGACCGCAGATAGGCGATGACGTCCTTGATCTCCCGCCGCTCGTAGAAACGGACGCTGCCGATCACGGTGTAGGACAGTCCCCGTCGAACGAACACGTCCTCGATCACGCGGCTCTGGGCGTTGGTGCGATAGAAGACCGCGATGTCGGACGGGTTGTATCCCTCGTCGATCAGCCGTTCGACCTGATCGACGAGGTAACCAGCCTCGTCGTGCTCGTCCTCGGCCTCGAACCGGACGATGCGGTCGCCCGGCCCCTTGTCGCTCCACAGGTGCTTCGACTGGCGGCGAGGGTTGTTGGCGATGAGTGCGTTGGCAGCGTCGAGGATGTTCGAGGTGGAGCGGTAGTTCTGTTCGAGAACGATGACGCGGGCATCCGGATAGTCCTTTTCGAAGTCGAGGATGTTCCGAACGTCGGCACCTCTCCAGCGATAGATGCTCTGGTCGCTGTCGCCGACGACACACAGGTTGCGATGCGAGTCCGTGAGCATCTTGACCAGCATGTACTGGGCCTTGTTGGTGTCCTGGTACTCGTCGACCATCACGTACCGGAAGCGGTTCTGATAGTGCTCCAGAACGTCCGGGAAGGCGCCCAAGAGCTCGACGGTGACCATCAGCAGATCGTCGAAGTCCATGGCCGACGCCTCGAGCAGCCGCTGCTGGTACAGCCGGTAGACATCGGCGACCTGCTCGTGATAGAACCCAGAGTCGGTGCTGGCGAATGTCTCGAAGTCGATCAACTCGTTCTTGGCGTTGGAGATGGCAGCCTTGATGTTCCTGGGAGGGAAACGCTTCGTGTCGAGATCCAGGTCCTTGACGCATTGGGTGATCAGCCGAACCGAGTCGGCCTCGTCGTAGATCGAGAACCCGGATCGGTACCCGAAGCGCGACGCGTCGCGGCGGAGGATCCTGACGCAGGCCGAGTGGAACGTGGACACCCACATCTGCTTGACCGCCCCACCGACCAGCCGGGACACCCGCTCCCTCATCTCGTTGGCGGCCTTGTTCGTGAAGGTGATCGCCATCACCGAGGCAGGAGGGACCTTGAGATCGCGAATGAGGTGAGCGATGCGATAGGTCAACACACGCGTCTTGCCCGACCCCGCACCGGCGACGACGACGACCGGCCCGTCGGTGGCGGCCACCGCCTCGCGTTGCACCGGGTTGAGATCTCTGAAGAGTGGCGAGTCGGTCGGATCGTCCCCGATCCACTCCGGCTCGAACCATTGCGCCTGCATTCCGTCGAGACTACCCGCCGAAAGCCCAAGAATCACATGGGTGTGTTTCGCCCGAAGGCCGCAGGATGGTTCGCTGCGCATCGCCGCCGGATGTCCGGCTCGGCCTGGCGGCCTCCCGGACGCCAGATGGCCTTCGGCCGCCCCAGACTGTACGCGTTGTACACGGTGTTGGAGGTGGACAACTCCTACTCCCGAGTGCGGCTTCCAAGCACGAACCTGGAGGCGTGCGAAGCACATCGAGCGTCATGACAAGGTCCCCTGGGCCGAGGAATGACATCGAGCGCAATGCGAGCGCCAGCGAGCGAGCATCGAGCGTGAGTGCGCCAGCCCGAACTACCTCGCTATCGCTCCTTCGCGGCGGTCGGCTTCGGCTTGGGCGCGCTGGGTGAGGATCCGCTCCTGGACCTCGGGCGTCTGAGTGACCGAGAAGCAGAACCGCGAACCGGTCGGGAAGCGCTTCTCGTACCAGACGTCTCCACCCATGGCCCTGGCGAGCTTGCGGGCGATCGGCAATCCGAGACCGATGCCGGTCGCCGAGCGGGAATCGCCCTTCGAGACCTGTTCGAAGTGCTCGAAAACCCGATTGGTGTCCGCGTCGTCGATCCCGGAGCCATTGTCGGACACGACGACCACGAAATGCTCGCCGAAGGGGAACCCCTCGATCAGCACCTGGGTTCCGCCGTACTTGACGGCGTTGCTCATCAGATTCCGCAGGACCTGGTTGACACGTCTGGGATCGCCGTACGCAAGGACGCCTCCGGGCACGGAGATGTCGGCCTTCGAGGTCTTCTTGCCGTCGGCGGACGTGACCGTGCCACCGGGGTCCGGGAAGGCCGTCGTCACGGCCTCGTGGACGAGGTTCGAGAGGTTGAAGGTCTCGGGCCACAGGCGCAGCCGGTCTGCATCGAGACGCGGGATCACCAGGATGTCCTCGACGAGCTCTCCCAGGATCGAGGCCTGCTCGGTGATGATCGACAGAAACTCGTCGACCTCGGGTTGGGACATCTCCTCCCACGTTGCGCCGAGCGTCTCGGCGAACCCGGCGATCGACGTGAGTGGCGTCCGCAGTTCGTGGCTCACCATCGCTACGAAGTCGTTCTTGATCGTGTGGGCGTCGTCGCGCTCCATCTCGGCGCGACGCACATCGCGCCTCCACTTGACGGTGCTTCGCACCGCCCACGTCAACGCACCGGCACCGATCAACGCAAGGAGCCCGCTGCTGACGAGGAGGAGGTTCATGGTGCCCGGAACGGTAGCTGCGTGCGACTGCTCACCGCACACTTCCCTCTTCGAGGAGCCTCCTGAGTGACGTCAGGAGGGCGCCTCTCCTCAAGTCGTATTTGTCGAGGTACGCGTCGACGCCCACATCCCATGCGGCCGCCTTGTCGGCATCGTCGGCGACGCCCGAGACCATGACGATTGGCAGCGTCACCCCCGAACCCCGCAGCGCCCGGACGAGCTGCACGCCGTTCGACTGCGGCATCGAATAGTCCACGACCAGGGCATCGAAGTGCCGGTTTGCCATCTCGACGACGGCCTCACGGGCGGACGACGCGACCACCACGTCGAAGCCCTTGCTCCGCAGCGTCGCTGCGATCAGCTGGCGCACGCCCGCCGAGTCGTCGACGACCAGAACTCGATGCTTGGCACCTTGCTCCTGGACCGGGCGGCGTGCCTGCTCACCCAGGTGGTTGTGATCGACGACGACGAGGACGTCACCGCCGCCGAGAAAGGCTGCGCCGGAGAGGTGGTCCGCTCCTTCGAGGATCGGACCGAGGCTCTTCACGGCGACGCGACGCTGATCGATGATCTCATCCACCGTGACGGCGATCAGGCCCGACCTGGTGGACACGATCAGCGCATCCTCGTTCGGATCGGGCCCGTTCGAGACCCCGACGACCTTGGCCAGGCTGATGACGGGAACGCTCTCGTTGCGGAAAGGAACGGTCTGAGCGCCGTCGATGACGGTCTTGTTCGACGCTGAGATCGTGACGCTTCCCAGCACGGCGGCGGCCGGGAGGGCGAAGAACGCCTGACCGATCGCGACGATGACGACATCCTGGAGGATCAGCGATTGCGGGAGATCGAGCGTGACCGAAGTGCCGCGTCCGCGTGCCGAGCGGATCTCGACGGATCCGCCGACCTTGTCGGCGGCGTCCGCCACGAGCGCCAGCCCCTCGCCGGTGCCGCTGAATTCGGTGACCTTCGCCACCGTCGTGAATCCAGGCCGGAACAGGTGGCTCTCCACTTCCGACTTTCCGGTGCTGAGACCCCGATGGCGTGCCAGCGCTTCGACCTCGTCCCAGGCGATGCCGCGACCGTCGTCGCTCACCTCGATGATCAGCCGCTCGTCGCGGATCTCGGCGGCGAGACTGACGGTGCCGGTCGCCGGTTTGCCTGCGGCGAGTCGTTCGCCGGCGGTCTCGATCCCATGGTCGATGGCGTTGACCACGAGGTGGCGCAGTGGCTCTCGAATCAGATCCACGATCTGACGGTCGATCATCAGATCCGTGCCGCTCATCTCGAACGTCACGTCCTTGTCGAGCTTCCTGCTGAGGAATCGCGAGAGCTGCGGGAAGGTCGAGGCTGCCTCGCCGACCGGGATGTTGGCGAGCGAGACGGCCCAGTCCTGAAGCTGCGCCACCTCGATCGACAGCCGTGCGAGCTGGCCCCTCCAGGCGGTGAGGAGCTTCCTCGGATCGGCCCCTTCGATCGCCACGTGCGTGAGATCTGCCAGTGCTTCCGTCTCGAGTCCGATCTCGACGGCGCGATTGATCAACTGATAGAGATCGCCTGTGTCGACTCGGGTGACGGTGCTCGACAGCTCGTCTTTCAGATTGCGGAGAAGGCCGCCGAGCTCGGACTCGGCCAATTCCGGCAGCTTGGTCGACAGATCGTGCTCGGCGGGTTTCGGCTCGGTTTCCTGCGGCGCCGATGGGATCCTCAACGGGGCTTCGACCGGACGCTGAGGATTCTCGAAACTCATTCCGGGATTGTCGCGCATTGGGGCGGAGGGGACCGGATCCTCGTCGGCGGACTCGGCGATCCTCGACAGCTCGTCGGTCGCATCGGCGAGGTCTGAGCGGTGACGGACGTCTCTCGCAGCGTCAGGCAGGAGCTTGGCGGTCGACTCGAGGGCGCCTGCCACTTCGCTGGTCGGCTGCAGGTCCTTGCTCTTGAGAAGCTTCCACACTCGCTCCAGACCGGCGGCGGCCGCACCCAGGTCGGACTTCCCGATCATGTGGGCGGAGCCCTTGAGGGTGTGGGCGTCACGAATCAGATCGTCGAGCAAATCGTCGTCGAGAACCGTCCGGAACAGGTCACCGGCGCCGCGAATCAGTCGCTCGGAGCGCTCATCGATTTCGTTCAGGAAGATCTCCAGGAGGTCCGGCGATTCGGCCCAGTTCAAGTCACTCACCTCTCAGCTACAACGTAGCTATCGGACGCGTCCCAGCGCACCTGAAGGAAGATGACAGATCCACATGTCGTGGTCCGTTGGGCGTGCGACGTGAGCCGTCAGCCGTGGGTTGTGGGACTCACTCCCACTCGATGGTGGCGGGGGGCTTGGAGGAGATGTCGTAGGCGACGCGATTGATGCCGTCGACCTCATTGATCACCCGGTTGGAGATCTTCTCGAGCAACTCGTACGGCAGACGCGCCCAGTCGGCGGTCATGGCGTCCTCGCTGGTCACCGCCCGCACGATCAGTGGGTGCGCATAGGTGCGGCCGTCGCCCTGCACACCGACCGAGCGGATCGCCGGGAGCACTCCGAACGCCTGCCAGATCTCACGCTCGAGACCGGCCCGGCGGATCTCCTCAGTGACGACGGCGTCGGCTTCCCTGAGGATCTCGAGCCGCTCACGCGTCACGTCCCCGATGATGCGGACTGCGAGCCCGGGACCGGGGAACGGCTGGCGCCAGACGATGTCCTCAGGGAGGCCGAGCTCGGCGCCGACCGCCCTCACCTCGTCCTTGAACAGGTCCCTGAGTGGCTCGACGAGCTCGAACTTCATGTCGTCGGGCAGTCCACCGACGTTGTGATGGCTCTTGATCTTGGCGGCGGAGCCGGTTCCCGACTCGATCACATCGGGGTAGAGCGTGCCCTGGACGAGGAATCGTGCGTCGGACAGCTCGGCAGCGGCGTCCTCGAAGACACGAATAAAGGTCTCGCCGATGATCTTGCGCTTCTCCTCGGGATCCGTGACGCCGGCCAGGAGGTCGATGAATCGATCGGCGGCGTCCACATGGACGAGGTCGATCTTGAAGTGGTCCCGAAAGGTATCGACGACCTGTTCGGCCTCGCCCTTCCGGAGGAGACCGTGGTCCACGAAGATGCAGGTGAGCTGGTCGCCGACTGCCTCGTGGACGAGGGCAGCGGCAACCGACGAGTCGACTCCCCCGGACAGGCCGCAGATGATGCGCTCCCCGCCCACCTGGGCTCGCACGGAGGAGACCGCCTCTTCGATGATCGAATGGCGGGTCCAGGTCGGAAGCGCATCGCAGGCGTCGTACAGGAATCGCTTCAACACGTCCATCCCGCGATCGGTGTGGATCACCTCGGGGTGGAACTGAACGCCATAGATGCCCCGTTCGGGGTTCTCCATCGCAGCAACCGACGCGTTCGGCGTGGACGCGGTTGCGATGAACCCTTCGGGCACCTGGGCGACGGAGTCGCGGTGGCTCATCCACACCGTCTGGCTGAGTGGCAGCTCGGAGAACAGGACGCACTCGGCCTCTGAGACGTTCATCTCGGCTTTTCCGAACTCGCCGAGACCGGTGTTCTCGACGTTGCCTCCGAGCAGATCCGCGATCAGCTGGTGGCCGTAGCAGATCCCGAGAATAGGGATCCCGAGCTCGAGGATCCCCGGATCGATTCGATAGGCGTCCTCCGCATAGACCGAGTCCGGCCCCCCGGAGAGGATGATCCCTGCTGGGCTGCGCCGGGACACTTCGGCCGCCGTGATCGTGCGCGGAACGATCTCGGAGTAGACGTTGGCCTCACGAACACGGCGAGCGATCAACTGGGCGTATTGCGCTCCGAGATCGACGACGAGGATCTGGTCGAAGTCGGTTGTCATCCCATCCCCACGCCCTGGCTCCGCTGGAGGGCCTTGCCCTCGGTCTGGAGGCTCGGCGCGATCATCACTTCTGCCTTCTGGAACTCCTTGATGTCGGAATACCCGGTGGTCGCCATCGACACTCGCAAGGCGCCGAACAGGTTCTTGCGGCCGTCGTTCTCGTCGGCGGGCCCGACGAGGATCTCGTCGAGCGAACCGAGACTTCCCACCTTGACGCGTGCGCCACGCGGCAGGTCCGGGTGGAACGTCGCCATACCCCAGTGGAAGCCTTTGCCCGGCGCCTCATCGGCGGAGGCGAGAGGAGAGCCGATCATCACGGCGTCGGCGCCGCAGGCGATGGCCTTGGCGACGTCACCGCCCTTGCGCATGCCGCCATCGGCGATGACGTGCACATACCGACCGGTCTCGTCGAGGTAGCGGATCCTGGCGCCCGCCGCATCGGCGATGGCGGTGGCCTGTGGGACCCCCACACCCAGCACCCCTCTCGTCGTGCAGGCCGCTCCGGGACCGACACCCACGAGGACGGCGACCGCACCGGTGCGCATGAGGTGGAGTGCGGTGGAATACGAGGCGCAGCCTCCGACGATCACGGGGACGTCACAGTTGGCGATGAACTCCTTGAGGTTGAGCACGCCGCCCTTGGTCGAGACGTGCTCGGCGGATACGACGGTCCCCTGGATCACGAGGATGTCAAGTCCAGCGGCGAGAGCCTTCGGCGACAACTCCACCACCTTCTGCGGCGTGAGGCTGGCGGCGGTGACGATCCCGGCAGCCTTCATCTCCGAGACCCGCTGACCGACGAGGTCGGGATTGATCGGCTGCAGGTAGATCTCCTGCATCCGCTTCGTCGCCTTCTCGTTGTCGAGCTCGGCGATCTCGTCGAAGTACGGCTGCGGATCCTCGTACCGGGTCCAGAGGCCCTCGAGGTTGAGAACGCCGAGGCCGCCGAGACGGCCGATGGAGATCGCTGTCGCCGGGCTCAATGCTCCATCCATCGCCGAGCCCATCATGGGGAGCGAGAAGGTGAAGGCATCGAGCTGCCAACTGATGTCGATGTCGTCGGGGTCCCGGGTCCGTCTGCTGGGAACGATCGCGATGTCGTCGAAGCCAAAGGCCTGACGTCCGGCCTTGCCGATTCCGATTGAGATTTCCACCGTGATCCTCCGCCTCACACAGGTGTAATTCTGAATGCCCGAGGCTACCACCCTCCCCCCGATCGAACGAGATCGCGATATTCCCTGTTCC
>JAHEDH010000095.1 GCA_024641285.1 bacterium
GGCCCTTCTACCACGGCACGCGAAGCGGCCTCGACGTCGGCGATCTGCTCACGCCGCGCCGCCTTTCGAACTATCACGTCGGACGCGTCTCGAACCATGTCTACTTCGCAGCACTGCTCGAGCCGGCCATCTGGGGCGCCGAACTCGCATGCGCACTCACCGCCACCAGCGAGCGAGGGCACATCTATATCGTCGAACCCACCGGTCCGTTCGAGGACGATCCCAACGTCACGAACAAGAAGTTCCCCGGCAACGTCACTCAGTCCTATCGAACTCGCCACTCACTCCGAATCGTCGACGAGATTCAGAATTGGGAAGGCCACAGTCTCGAAGTCATCCGAGGAATGCTCGACGGCATCGCCCGCCTCCGAGAAGAAGGCCTCGACGTCATCGAAGATTGATCGATCACCATGGCCACACATGACAAGAAGCCCCTGGAGGTGGGAACCAGGGCTTCGTGGCAGACGGGCCAGGATCCGAACCGGCGATCTTCGTGTTCTCACCTCCCCCAACTAGTGCTGCGATCGGCAACCTTCGCCCCCTTGCTGGGGTGGCGTTGTCCTGAAGAGCGAACCTCTTGGTGACGACTGGTCGACCGCAACCTCGGCGCTGATCGAGGGGGGACGAAACGGCTAGTGCGCCAGGCGGTAGCGGAGGTAGACGACTCTCGAGCTGAAGGTGCGGGTTTCGACGAGTTCGAGATCCACCCTGCGCTCGCGCTGGGGAAAGAACGGGATGCCACCGCCGACCAGCACCGGGTAGACCATGGCCCGATACTCGTCGATCAGACCCGACGCCGCCGCTTCAGCGGCGAGAGTCGCACCGCCGATCGCGATGTCGCCCTCCCCCGGTTCGAGTCGCAAACGCTCGATCTCGTCCACCAGGCCACCCGAGGCCAGGCGGGCATTGCCCTGCACCGCCGACAATGTGGTCGAGAACACCACCTTTGGGAGCGGATTCCAGAGCGCGGCCCACTCGAGTTCGGAGTCGTCGAGCGTCCGTTCCTGGCCGGCGGTCTCCCAATACAGCATCGTCTCGTACAGTCGTCGTCCCAACAGGTGGACGCCGACCTCTCGGATCTCGTCGATCCAGAAGCGAAAGACCTCGGCCGGCATGGTCCAGTCGAAGTCGCCGTCTGGCCCGACGATGTAGCCGTCGAGTGAGACGCTCATCGAATAGGTCACGCTGCGCATCAGAAGCCCTCCTCGGTAACGGACTCGACAGTACGACCGCCGGACTCATCGTGGATCGTGAGACAGGTCAAACGGTACCGGTGACGCACGGATCGTGACCACCAGGATCCCGATCTCCGCGGCGATGGCGCGCACAGGTCCACTGAGACTGTCGGGGGTCAAGCCATACGAGTATTGCGTGGCGCGGTGTATTGGTTCTTCCGGTCAGCACGGTTGTTGTCTTCTATCACCCGCCAACGGATCCACGTCGAGGACGCCAAGTCGGACTCCGCTGCAGGTCAAGTCCCGGCAGAGCTGAGGAAGTCCTTCACATCTGCGTTGCGCATGGGCGTCTCGAACATACGACTCGTGCCGTCTACGAAGTCGATACGGACCGAAGGGCCGATCTTGTCCTTGCCGAGCTTCAGCCCCACGATCTGGTCTCTGGGAAGACTCACGGCGACATCGTGTGGGCGCGAGCCCGACATCTCATACACGACGTATCGCCCCTGGGTCACCGCGATCACGGCGGGACCCTCCGGCAAAGTGGCAGCGATGCCAGAGTCGCTGACCATCGGCTCGTCCCCCTTTCTGGCTCGCATCTCCATCGCCTGTCCGATGCCGGGTCCCAGCGCCACACGACGAGCCATTCCATTCGGGTGGAGCACCATTGCTGCGAGGATCTCCTCGCCGGGATGCAACCCCACCGACCGCTTCTTGAGCTTCTTCGTCAACCGTGCCATGGCGACATTGTGGCGCGGCGGCAACGGCTTGGGGAAACACTGACGTGGCTCCGGGTCGTCGAACGACCCGAGGACGGGACTCGTCCGAGCATCGGATCCTCAGAAGGCCGAGCGCGTTCAAAGCCATCGACAATCCGCCCACGAAGCCTCTGCGGCGGGACGCGGCGCTTGGGGCCCGGGCGGTGAATCCAGATCTCACGACACGAAACCCCCGGACGTGAGATCCGGGGGTTTCTTTCGTAACGGGGCAGGATCTGAACCTGCGACCTTCGGGTTATGAACTCGACATCGCTCTCACAGTCTCGGCGGTGCGCTGGATACGCACGAGCATGGCGGCAGATGGCGTGACCTGGCCCGTCAGATAGGTACTGAGCCGGGAAGCGCTGGTGCCAATCCGCTTGGCGAACTCGGCCTTGGTGAGGCCGGACGTGGCGACTGCATCTCGTACTCGGGCGGCTACCTCATCTCGATCCGCCTTCTCGACCGCCTTTCGAGCGTGTTCGATGGCGAGGGCGAACAGAGCACTCACGCCGTCCGGCTCCCGATAGGACAGATACTTCTCAACCCGGCGGGCCACGCTCCCCCACGGCGACCGCCGGATCTCGACGAAGACCGGTCGCCAGTCCTCGACGAGTCCACGGTCGATGACCGTGACCAGCGCCTCGTACGGCCAGGTTCGGACGTCGTCTGCGGGTGTGGCGTCGACGTTTCGGAAGGTGACCGGCATCACAGGGCTCCGCTCAATCGAAGCGACAGCGACTGACAGATCCCGACGACGTCGCCCCACTGGTGATATCGCCGGTCCAAGCCTTTGTAGCGCGGCAGCTCATCGATGACATCAGGATCCCGTGGATTGGGGTCAGCCAAAGCGACGACGAGAGACGTCAATACGGATCCGGACTCGCCGGACCGGTCAACGTAGAAGTCGTCGATGCCGGAGAGGATCTCGACTGCGGTTTCGAGATCGAGATGTTCGGCGAGCCCGACGACATCGAGGTAGTCGCGCACGACATTGCGCTGGACGACGAGGTAGGCCTTGACACGGAGCGCCTCGGCCGCCGTCGGCGCCACGACCATTGCACCGTCGCCAACCTCGACTTCGCAGGTCTCGAGTGGGCGGCTCCGACGCATCTGGCGGAGTCCAGCCTCGACCCCCCACAGACTGCCCATGATGGTGAACGGCGGCTTCGAAGCCCGGACCGAGGTCGCCCACCCTTCGGTCGCCTCCACAGCCTCCAACACCGTCTCGTACCGTTCGACGAGGTCGGACAGGACGTGATCGTGGTCGAACGAGACTCGATGACCGGCGTGGAGGGCTGCCGCTGATCCACCGACCAGGACGGCGTCGGGCACCACCTGCTGCAACAGTGCGGCGGACTCGAGAACCTGCTCCAGGATCGGATCTCGTTCGGTCATTGACTTATCATATCTGATAAGTTCGAGACAGTCTATCAGCCCACCGATGTCGCGCCGGTCGATGGTCCGCCAGCAAGAAACCCCTGGACGTGAGATCCAGGGGTTTCTTTCGTAGCGGGGGCAGGATTTGAACCTGCGACCTTCGGGTTATGAGCCCGACGAGCTACCGAGCTGCTCCACCCCGCGTCGTGACGTCAATGATAGACCGGGATGAGAACTCGTCAAATGCGACGTTTCTGTAGTCGCGCTGTGGGTAACGCCTTCTCAGGAGTTGATTGAACCATGGAACCGACAACCAACCACCCGACCTTCAGTGCCGATGCCAGCACGGGACAGACGCTGAGCACCGACTCGTTCAAAGGCAAGGTTCCGCTGGCGATGCTCTTCATCCCCGACGGCTCGGAGCGCACGACGCTCTTCATGTCCTACAACGATGCCCACGGCGCACTGGCTGAACGCCGAGTCCAACTGCTCGCCGTGACACCCGACACGGCCGCGGAAGCTCGACAAATGGCCGCCGATCTCGACCTCACGTTCCCGATCCTCTCGGGCCCCTCACTAGAGATATTCCGGGAATTCGCGGCTGTCGACGACACCGGCGCTCCTCGGGCATGTTCGGTGGTCGTGGACAAAACTGGTACTGTCGCCTCGGTCACAGACGGCGTCGTCTCTCCACAGGAGATGATGACCCGGCTGGACGAACTCGAAGGATCGAATCGATTTGAAATGGCGGTGAGTCGCTGATGGCAAAGCTGATGGTGTGGATCGATCAGGATCTGTGCACCGGTGACGGGATCTGTGAGGAGATCACCCCCGACGTGTTCCACGCCCGCGACGACGGGCTGTGGGTCGTCAAGGAAGAGAAGTCGCACTTCGACAAGACCGTCATCTTCGACGGCGCGGAAGGCGACGGACACGGGCCCGACGGTGCCCGCGGCCTCGCTCGCGTGCCCGAAAGCCTCCACGACGACGTCATCGAGTCGGCCGAGGAATGCCCGGGTGAATGCATCATGCTCGAGCCCTACGACGAGAGTGCCGTCTTCACCGGCTGACGCCAACCATCCAAAGCGTTGTTCAAAGGCCCCCGCCTCTCGGCGGGGGCCTTTGACGTCACCCTTCAGCTGGGGAGCACGACTCGAGCGGCGTCGGTCGCCGGCTCCACCTGTTCCAGGGCTCGCTCGATGAGCTGTGCCGCCTCGTCGATCAAACGCTGATACTCGGCGAGGTCACCCACTCGCAGTGCCTGGTTGGCGGCGTCGAATCGATCCGACGCCTGGCTCAGCAACTGCTCGATGGTCCCGGCGAGATCCGGCAACCCGTTGTCTGGTTCGGGCTGTTCATCACCGACCGGCTCACCGAAGACCTGGGCAAAGGCCCCGTCCAAGGTGTC
Organism: bacterium; assembly: GCA_024641285.1. Classification (GTDB taxonomy): domain Bacteria; phylum Actinomycetota; class Acidimicrobiia; order Spongiisociales; family ZC4RG35; genus JAHEDH01. Next base: position 4,722 of record JAHEDH010000095.1, read on the forward strand.
GTCCCACCGAATGGTGTTGCCGAAGACCACGACGACCCGGCGGAACTCGGGCAGGGCGCTGTTGTCGTCCGAGGCCAAGTAGACCGGCTGGACATACAGGATCGAGTCGTCGACCGGAACAACGAGCATGTCCCCAAACAACACACGGGAACCCTGGGCGTCCCACAGGCTCAGCTGCGAGGAGATCTCGGCATCCTGGTTGATCCTCGCCCCGACCTGACCGGTTCCCTCGACCAGCGAGCCGGACGGCATCCGGAAGTCGATCAGTCGGCCATACCGCCTGGGCGTCGAATCGGCGATCAGGAACGAGGACATGTTCGGCTTGTCCTCCGGCGTGAACGGCTGCGTCAGCGCATACGTCTGCTGCTCCTCGCCCGGCAAGCGATACAGCAGATAGCTCGGCAGGAGCTGGTCGAGGAAACGTGCATTCGCCCCGACCTGGTCACCGTTCAAGAGCGTGTCGCCGATCCGGTTCGGCGTGGACGGGTCGACGGGGATCGACCACGTGTCCGAACCGGCGAAGAAGTCCTCGACGTTGGTGACGTGGTAGTCGAGGTAGATCTCGCCCTGGATCTTGAACATGTCCTGGGGATACCTGATGTGTTCGCGCACGGACTCCGGCATCTGCTCGAGCGGGCTGAGCAGCTCGGGATACACCTTGTCCCAGCTCTCGATGATCGGGTCATCACCATCGATGACATAGAAGTCGACGGTGCCATCGTAGGCGTCGATCACGGCCTTCACCGAGTTCCGGATGTAGTTGAAGCCGGCGCTCGGAAGCGTGGAGATCCGCGGGATGCGGGCAGTCTGGGCGAACTCGACCGGCTGACTGTACGGATAGGCGTCGGTGATGGTGTACATGTCCATCATCCACTTGATCCGGCCGTCGGCCAGCACCGGATAAGGATCGGAGTCGATCTCGAGGAACGGGGCGATCTGCCCGACGACGTCGCGGATGTTGCGCACCATCAGCACACGGCTGTCGGAGCGGAGCTGACCTGAGATCAGCAGGTTCAGATCCCGATACCTGAGAGCGAACGCCATTCGCTCGAAGAAGTTCCCGATCGGGACCCCGGCGTTGCCTGCATAGGAGTTCTGGACGATCGTGTTCTCCAGCGGGTAGTCGACTTCCTGATCCGATGCGCCCGTCTTGACGATGAGCGGATCGCTCTGGGCGGTCTCACCGAAGTAGATCCGGGGCTGTTCGATCTGGATCTCCTCCACCGTCGACTCGGTGGGAATGTCCTGGACGACCAACGCAGGCTGCCCGTTGCTCTCGACGTTGTTGGCACGCGAAAGCACGGCACCGAATCCGTGGGTGTAGATGAGGCGCTGGTTCTGCCAATCGCTCGGGATGTTCTGGCTGGTCTCCTCGAGCTCACGAGCCGAGATCATGACCTGCGTCAGCTCGCCGTCGATGACATACCGATCCGTGTCGACACGGTCCACCCGATAGAACGCCCGGATCTCCTGGAGGTTCTGATAGGTCTCGCGGAGGACACCCGGGTCCCACAGGCGGAGGTTGTCGATGGTGGCACGGTTGGCCTCGATGTCTGCCGCACTCAGCTCCGAAGACGCCGGGAAGTTCCGGATCTCGGCGTCCGAAAGCCCATACGCCAGCCGAGTGGCCTCGATGTTGCGCTCCAGGTACTCCCGCTCCACCGCCAGCGGCTCCGGCACGACCTGCAAACGATCGATGACGGCCGGATACACCACACCGGCGGCGAGCGAGACGAACAGCCAGGCGCCCAGGGCGACCAGACCGACAGTCCAGTCCGGACGCCGGATGTTCCAGATGAACAAGGCAGCCGCCAGGATGGATACGAGCACGAGCAGATTCAGCGCCGGGATCCTGGCATTGACGTCGGTGTAGCCGGCACCGGCGAATCCGTTGGTACCCGATGTCGAGTACAGCAGCTCCCATGTGTCCACCCGGTAGGCGGCGGCACGGAGCAGCGCGATCGCAGCGATCAGACCCGACACATGTGCCTTGACGCCGGCACGCATCGACGGGCGGTTCGTGCTGTCGAGTCGGATTCCACCGTTGAGGTAGTGGAGGGCGATGACCACGATCAGCGTGAGGATGAATAGATTGAACAGCCAGCTGAGCAGGTCGGAGACGAACGGCAGCTGGAACACGTAGAAGCCGATGTCGTTGCCGAACTGCGGGTCCGTCGCTCCAAACTCCGACGAGTTGAGGAACAACAGGAAATCGTCACGCCATGCCGCCAGACCCACGCCGATCAGCAGAGCGAAGACGGCGGCGATCCCGAGGCGGACCAGCCGCAGACGGGGCTCGACCCAGTCGCGGAAACGCTCGACGAGCTCCTCGTCTTCTTCGCTCAGGAGTGCGTATCGAGGCGAGAGCCGGTCGGTGAGGACCAGATTGCCGAAGATGAATCCGAAGACGATGAGAAAGCCGGCCACCGCCAAGCCGACCCCGGCGAGCAGTCGGGTCTGCCACACGTCGACGAAGCCGACAGAGTCGAACCACATGTAGTCGGTCCAGAGTGTGGCCAGACCGGAGAGCGCCACGTAGGCCACGGCGATCCCGACGGCCACGCCCACGAGCAGTCGGCGGCGGTCGTTCATTGGTTGGGGCTCAGGGTTGCGTACGAACATCCGGGCAGAGTCTACGAAGGCTCCAGCCCAATACCCCAGTCGATCAGATCAGGGTCAGTGTGCAATCACAATTGGCGTGAGCCGGCGGCAGCGAGGTCCAGTCACCTGGCACCGACTCGGCGTTCGTCCGACAGGTCGTGCAACCCCGCCCCGAGACCACCCACATGGTCGAGAAGCCGTTCTCGACCAGGACCTCGGACAACCCGACGTGATAGCGGCTCGAAGCCAGGTCGGCCACCCTGCGCTCGGCTTCATCGGTCCGCCATGCCCGAAAGACCCGCGAGACCGAGGCGCCGAGCTGTCGAGCTCCCTGACCCTGCTTGCGCCCCTCACCGAGTGCGTGATTGAGATCTCCCAGCAGACCAGCAACCCAATCGACCTCGGGTTCGGTCTTGGGAGTGGATGGGCGTTTGAAACGCTCACCGGACATCTCCATGGCCGCAGCATGACCGGCGGCAAAGGACTCTGCAGAGAGAACCACGAGGTCGGGTCGGAGGCGGCCCCCCAACGCCGGGCCGTCCGGCTCCCACTCCCCATCGCTCAGCCGCAGCTCCTCGAGCGCCTCGTTCTGGGCCTCGGTGAGCTGACGCTTGATGTTGCGGAGCGCCCGATTGGACACAGGGAGCAACAGTCTCGCTCGCAACTCGAACGGATCACCCCGAAAGGCGGCAACCGGCCGCTGCGGTTCGGCTGCAAGTTCAGGCGACACCGGGGCGGCCTCCGCGGGCTCCGCAGAGAGAGCTGGCTCGGGCATCGGTTCCCGCAGCCTGGCGAACAGGCCGGACAACTCCTCGAAGCGCCCAGTGTCGTGATCGGCCGCGTCTTCCACCTGCTCCACAACCGGCTCGTCCAACGGCTCCGGCTCGGGCTCGTCCCCGCTCACGGCCGCTGGCGCCGGTTCAGGCTCGGCCTCGCCGCCCGAAGCGTCGACCTCGGGCTCGGACTCGACGGCGGCTGCGATCTGGTCGAACTCGGGATGCGTGAACTCGGCGAGGAGCTCGGCGGCGTCCTGCTCGGACTCGATCTCCTGGACAGCCGGGGCATCCTCGGAATCCGGGCCCTGCGGGATCGGCTCCACCGGCGGCTCCACCGCCACCTCGACATCGCCGGTCTCAGCTTCTTCATTCGAAGCAGCCTCATCTGCTTCGCGGCGGGCCTTCACCTCCGCGGGGCTGAGAACCACGATCTCGGGTGTCTCGGAGATCGGGCCGCTCACCGTGGTGCGGATACCTGGGCCTGGGGCTCCGGGCCGGACGACCCGCACCGTCTCTCCCGGCGTCCACTCGCCCTCCTGCTTCGACTCGGTGGGCGGCTTGCGGAGTTCGGGGGCCGGCGGGGCGCTGGGTTCGACGGCCTGCGCCGCCGGAGCTGGAGACTGGGGCGACAGCTGCAACGCCGATCGGCGTTCCTCGAGCTCGCCCTCGGCGGTTGCCAGGGCATGACGGATCGAATCGAGCTCGGCCTTGAGCTCCTGGCGGCGGATCTCCAGCGCCCGGGTCCGCTCCTGCGATGCGTCCGCCTGACGGTTGGCGCGGGCGATCAGCTCGTCGTGCGCCGTCTGGGCGTTGACCGTCAAACGGTCGGACTCCACTTTGGCCGAGCGAACCATGTCCTCCGCCTCACGACGGCCGGCAGCGACCACCCGGTGGGCCTCACGCTCGGCCTCCCCCACCATTCGGAGTCGCTCCTTCTCGGTGCGGGTCTCGATCCGCTCGGCTTCGGCGATCACCTGCCTCAGGAGCTCATCGGCGGTCGACCAGGCGTCGCCTCTCAGCTGCTCGGCGTCTGCTCTGGCCCGGCGGAGCTCCTGCTCCGCTTCTGCGACGGCCTCGGACCTCCAACGGGTCGCGTCGTTCGTGGCCCGCTGTCTCAGCTGATCGGCTGCGTCGCGAGCAGCCTCCAACACCGCCGAGACCTCGCGACCGATGGACTCGAACTCCGACTTCAGGTCCCGTTCGCCGACCTCGGCGAGCTTGGCCACCATCTGATCGCGCTCCTTGACGAGCCCGCTGACTGCCGCAGCGAGAGACTCGAGGTAGCTGCGCACTTCGCTCGGATCGAACCCGCGGAACGACATCCGAAAACGCTGCTGGGTGATGTCATCCGGGGTGAATTGGGCCATCGACACTCCAAGATACCGCTCAGCCGGTCCAGGTCAGCGCATTGTCACGCCGGGTCGAGTGCATCCAGGGCGGCCAGGGCCTCGTCGATCGTTGCCACCGACACCAACTCCATCGACTGGCGGGGAGCCGTCAAAGCATCTTCGTAGTTGCCTGCCGGCACCAGCATGATCTCTGCACCGGCCGCCTCGGCGGCAACGACCTTCTGTCGCACCCCACCGATGTTCCCCACCGTTCCGTCCGATTGGATCGTGCCGGTTCCCGCCACGATGTGCCCCTTGGCGAGATCGCCTTCGACGAGGAGATCCATGATCGCCAGCGTGTACATCATGCCGGCAGACGGCCCGCCGACGTTCGCCGTTTCGATGCTGATCGGGTATCGAGGGTTGGCAGTCTGCGCCAGGATCCCGATCAGCGTTCTCGATCCGTCCTCCGACGCCGTCAGCTCGACCTCGACGGTCATCGGCTCACCATCGCGGACGAGGTCGATCGGTACCACATCCCCCGGAGCGAGATCGCCGATCACCACTCCGATGTCCGCTCCCAGCTGCACGGGCTCGCCGTTCACTGCGACGATGACGTCGTCGGGCTGTAAGACCCCGGCGGCGCCCGAACCCTCCACCAAGTCGACGACGAGCACGCCGTCGGACTCGATCGTCACCGGCACTCCGGATCGGTCGAGCGCCACCGCCACCGCGGTGTCGATCGACTGATCCATGGCATCGAGATTCCGCTGCTTGTATTCCGCGTCGGTCTCGTCCTGCCGGCGAACGGCCTGCCGTCGGATCAGATCGACCGTCGGATCGATCCCAGCTTCGATCGCCTCGTAGACGTTCACGCCGCGCGCGGAAACCGACACCGTCAGGAAGAACAACTCGCCGTCGGGCTCGTAGATCTGCAGGTCTGGATCGGCGACCACCACGTCGATGGCGTCGCCGACCGGTCCGGGCGAGAACGCCAGGTATGGCAGCTGGATCGACCAGGCGCCGATCGCCGCAGTCGCCGCGAGGAAGAGGGCCACAAAGGTGGCGATGACCCAACGAGGAAGTGAGGCGTTCACGGCCGAGATCGTATCCAGTTGCGACCGATACGTCGCAGCTGCCCCCATAGACTCCAGCCGAGCCCAGGAGGAGAATCATGGAGACGTTTGCGCCAACAGTTCTGACAGGAAGGGTCCTCCCCCGAAGTCGCGCCGTGGCAATCATCGCCGTCATCGGCTTCGCCGCCCTCACCGCTGCCGCGGCTCAGTACCGGATTCCGCTCGGATTCACGCCCGTCCCCATCACCGGTTCGACATTTGCAGTGCTTCTGTCGGGCGCCGCCCTCGGCATGCGGCTCGGGGCCGCCAGTCAGATCGTCTACCTGATCATGGGGGCCGTCGGCCTCCCGGTGTTCACGGACGGAGGCTCGGGCATCGAGGTCATCACCGGATCGACCGGGGGCTATCTGGTCGGGTTCGTGCTCGGCGCCGCTCTCATCGGCAAGCTCGCCGAGCGCAAGCAGGACCGCCACGTCGGCACGATGGTGGCGGCATTCCTCGCCGGCTCGGCCGTCATCTACGCCTTCGGAGTCGCAGGACTGGTGGTCAACGCCGGCATGGACTTCAATAACGCCGTCCTCGCCGGCGTCGCCCCCTTCGTCTTCGGCGACGTCCTCAAAGCCGCCGCCGCCGGCATCCTCCTCCCCACCACCTGGCGCCTCTTGGGCGACCGCTGAGGCGGTGTCTCCCACGCAGTGGGGGAAGGGACCCGTGAAGCGAGGACGAGCGCCACGGCTAGGGGGAGGTCACGCGAGTCGAGATCTCCACAAGACCCGTTCTCGCCGCGCTTCGCTTGCCCCTTACCTCCCGTCCTCGTTCCTCGGACGGCAGGAACCTCTCCCCCTCGCTTCGCTCCGAGGAACACCACATGTGGATGTCCCCCACGCAGTGGGGGAAGGGACCCGTGAAGCGAGGAACGAGCGCCACGGGTAGGGGGAGGTCACGCAAGTCGAGATCTCCACAAGACCCGTTCTCGCCGCGGTTCGCTTGCCCCTTACCTCCCGTCCTCGTTCCTCGGACGGCAGGAACCTCTCCCCTCGCTTCGCTCCGAGGAACACCACATGTGGATGTCCCCCACGCAGTGGGGGAAGGGACCCGCTTGCGGTTAGGGGGCGTGCCACGCGACCACAGGTCTCCACAACACAAGGCCTCGCCGCGGCGGCAAACGCCTTACCTCCGAGGCTCGTTCCTCCGCTCGCAGGGACCTCTCCCGCTCGCTTCGCTCCGGGGAACGGCAATTCCGGAGGCAGCGGTCAGGCTTCGAAGTCTTCGCCGAGGTAGGCCTTGATGACGTCGGGATTCTTCTGGACCTCGGCGGGGAGACCCTCGCCGATCTTGCGGCCGAAGTCGACGACCATCACGCGATCTGCGATGTCCATGACGAGGCCCATGTCGTGCTCGACGAGGATCATCGAGATCCCCAGCTCATCCTGGATGTCGAGGATGAAACGTGCCATGTCCTCGGTCTCTTCGAGGTTCATACCGGCAACCGGCTCGTCCAGCAGCAGCAACTCCGGGTCCATCGCCAGCGCCCGCGCCAGCTCGACCCGCTTCTGGATGCCGTAGGGCAAGAGACCGACCGGGTACTTGCGCCAACGCTCGATCTCGAGGAAGTCGATGATGTCCTCGACCCGCTGGCGGTTGGCGATCTCCTCCTGCTTGGCCCGCCCGAACCACAGCGCACCGGTCGCCAGTCCGCCGTTCATACGGACGTGCCGACCGGTCAGGATGTTCTCGATCACCGTCATGTGGGCGAACAGCGCGATGTTCTGGAAGGTCCGGGCGATCCCGAGCTCCGCCGTCTTGTTGGGCTTGAGGCCGATGATCGACTGGCCCTTCCAGCGGATCTCACCCTCCTGGGGGCGGTACACCTGGTTGAGGCAGTTGAAGATCGACGTCTTGCCGGCACCGTTCGGCCCGATGATGGCGAACAGCTCCCCCTCGTCGACGTGGAACGACACCCCATCGATGGCACGCACACCCTTGAACGACAACCTGACGTCGTCGACCTCCAAGAGGTGCCTGCCGGTCGAGCCGGTTTGGTCTGGTTGAGAGCGATCCATCGTGTCAGTCATCGGCAGTCACCTCCGCCTCACGCCCCACGCACCACGCCTCACCCCGGCGTGCATCGTGTTGCGTGCAGCGTGTAGCGGGAGCGAAGCGACTCACGAGAGCCACCGCTTGCGGCGTTTGTAGTGCTTGACGTCGCGGAAGGACTTGCGCTCGCCCTCTTCGCCGTGCAGGCCCAGATAGAACTCCTGGACGTCCTCGTCCTTCAGGAGCTTCTCCGGGTCGCCGTCCATCACCATCTTCCCGGTCTCCATGATGTAGCCGTGATGGGCGATCGAGAGGGCCATATTGGCGTTCTGTTCGATCAACAGCACCGAGGTGCCTTGGCGATTGATGTCGACGATGATCTCCTTGATCTGCTGCACGAGCTTGGGAGCCAGACCCAGCGAGGGCTC
>JAHEDH010000096.1 GCA_024641285.1 bacterium
CCCGGATGAAGAGCCCGCCGCCCTCGATCTCTCTGCGCTCCGCATCCATGGTCACGAGGACGGCGGCGTTGCGAATCAAGGTGGTGGTCATGGGCTCACGGTAGGGCCCGAGCGGGCGACCACCGAGAGGACGACGACCCTTTACCGACGGAAACCGCAACAACGAACCGGGGCAGTTCGAATGGCGGCCCGAGTGACGATGAGGTTCACGGGGATCTTCACGGTCTGGGGACGCCATGTGGCCCCGCTCGGCCAGTCGCGTTGTGATGGGTGGTGCGAGCGCCGTCGCGCCGGCGCACTGTGCCGACCCGGTCGGAGCTTCACGTTTCTCTGGTCGGTCGCCTGTGTGTCGAGCGGATCAACCCGTGGGATCAAACGCTCGAGGCCGTTCGGTGCCGATGAGATTGACCGCCACTCCGGTGATCACCATCAGCATTCCAATGAAGAGTGGCGGTGTGATCACCTCGCCGAGCACCAACGCAGAAGAGGTCACGCCCAACACCGGAACTCCCGCCATCGTCAGGTTCGTCGACACCGCCGAGAAGCTGCGAAGCACCACGATCTGTGCCCAGAAGGCGAGTCCGCTGGCGAGCAACGCCTGGTACGCCATCATCGCGATGAGCTGAGGCGTCCACTCGATCGAGGGGACACCGTCGACGGCGAGCCCGAGCAGGACGAGTGGCACGGTTGCCCCGGCGAGCTGCCATGGGAGAGCCTGAATCGGATCGATCGTCCACCGGTGCCGTCGCACGTGGACTGCGGTCGAGGCACTCACTACGGCTGCGCCGAGGAGAAGCAGTGTCCCGACGATCACCGACGGCTCACGCCAATCGTTCTCCCATACGTTGGACAGCACGATGACTCCGCAGACGCCGATCGTCAGTCCGATCCACTTGCGCGTGGTCATCCGCTCGCGAAGGAACAGCGCTGCGATGGGGACGGTCCATAGCGATGTCGTCCACACGAGGACCGACGCCCGGCCCGCCGGAACCAGTTCGAGAGCGAAGAAGACCAGAGTCATGACTGTGGCCAGCCGGAAGATCGACATCGAAACGATCAGGGGAACGTCGCGTCGGGGCGGGATGCTCAGATCACGTCTCGCCAGCTGCATCGCGAATACAGCCACCGTGGCTATCCCCACCCGGAGGGCCGCCATCCAGATCGGGGTGATGGATCTGAGGGTGATCGTCATGATCGGCCAGTTGAGCCCGAGGATGACCACGGCGGTGGCGAGGAGCGAGAACACCGCCGGCCTCCCAAGCGTCGGGCCATGTTGGGAGCGCGGATCTTCGGCGGTGGCCGGAGTGATGCTTGGTGTCGTCATTGACAGTGGGACGGGCTGGGGACATGCATGGTGAGACGACCTCCTGTGTCGGTCTCGCCCACGCATCTGCTCGGGAAGCTGACCTTTGCCACGAGCGTACTGCCTCACCGGATGCGGCAAGGTCCGCTCTGGGCCGCCAGTGAGGGGCCGCCGGCGTCCCCCGGCCGTATCGTGCAGGAACCGCATCGAGCCGAATGGGAGAAGAGCCGCATGCCGATTGTCGATTTCAAGGAAGTCTCGACAGAGGGTCCAGTCACCTTCTGCCGATTCCCTCGATGCTTCGGCCGGCGACGTTCACGAGAGCACTCGTAACTCCGACATCGGCATAATCGCATTTGCGGGCTCGCCTTCGATCGGGACGAGAGCATGGAAGGGAGTCTCAGTCTTGGTCAGGCCGGAGCGCAGTCCATGAGTGGCTCACCCGGAGTCGGTGACGGTGAAACCCGCTCGGATCCCATCGCCGACCATGCCCGGCTTGCATGCCGTGATGTACTGGCCCGGGTCGGCCTGGACCACGAGCTTGCGGGTGAGGCCGGGCCCGATGTCTTCGACCTCTCCGATGATCCGTTGCCCATCGGCGGCGAGCAGGTAGAACTCGGTGACCGCCGAGCCCCCGTTGGTCACCTCGAACACCAGAGTTCCGGTCGGTGCCTCGTTGGAATCGAGCTCGCAGGCGGCATCGGTGCTTCGAACGGCGATCGGTTCGGAGGCGTCGTCTGTGTTCGAGGTGCACGCGGTGGCGGCGAGCAGCACACCGGTGAGGGCCACGTTCAGAAGTCGGCGCATGTCTGGCTCTCCCGCCTCACCTGGTCTGTGCTGGGACCGGCTTCATGGCCGGCTCCAGCCGAACGCGGGGACGGGTGGTGCGAATGAACAATGCCAGCACCGGGATCACATAGGCCAGCCAGGCCAGCGCCTCGAGCCAGGTGGTGCGTGGCGAGAAGTTGACGGTTCCCTTGAGAAGCGTTGCGTACCACGAACCCGGAGGCACGCTCGCCGACACATCGAACGCGATCGAGTTGAGGCCGGGCAGGATGCCCGCCTCCTGAAGGTCGTGGATGCCGTAGGACAGCACGCCTGCGGCGACGATGACCAGCAGACCGCCGGTCACCGTGAAGAACCGTCGGAGATCGAGGTGGATCGCCCCGCGGTAGATCAGCACGCCGAGTGCCACTGCTGTGCCGAGACCGAGTGCAGCACCGACGAGCGGAGCCGTCGTTGAACCGGCCGCCTCGGTGGCACTCCAGAGGAACAGCGCCGTCTCCAAACCTTCGCGGCCAACCGCCATCAGGGCAACCAGTGCGAGACTCCACCCTCCCTGTGCGATGGCCGTATCGACTCGCCCCTGCAGTTCGCCCTGCAACTGGCGCGACGTGCGCGCCATCCAGAAGATCATCCAGGTGACGAACCCGACAGCGACGATCGACAGGCCGCCGCCGATCGCCTCTTGCGCTTCGAAGCTCAACCCTCTCGGTCCGAAGGTGAGAGCGGCCCCGGCTGTCAGCGAAACGGCAACTGCGAAGCCGACGCCCGCCCACACTCGAGGAAGGTGTCGGGCCCTTCCCGACTTCACCAGGTAGGCAACCAGGATGCCGACGACGAGAGCCGCTTCGAGGCCTTCGCGCAAGCCGATCAAATAGTTGGCGAGCATCTGGGTCCTGGTCTTCTGAGAGGGGAAAGTGAGATTAAGCACTCCTAACACTAGTTGTTAGGAGAGGTTTATCTAAGAGGCCGTGTGGGACGGTGTCAACTCCGGAGCAGGTGTGACGCCGGCCGGCCGGCTAGCTCTTCGAAGTCGCTCCGACGACCACGTTGAGGGCGATCTGTGCGGAGATGTGGACGCGACCGTGGGGGGCGTCGATCAGACACCCGTGGTCTGCCCCTACTGCCAACAAGGTCAGCTCGACGCCGTCGACGATGCCCTCGTCGGAGAGGAACGATCGAACCGCCTGATCCCCGGCGACGCGGATCACGCGAGCTCGGCGTCCTACCGCCAGGTCGGCCAGGGTCTCCTCGGACGGGCCGGTCTCAAGCGTGCTGCCGGCGGCGGGGATGGGCCTGCCCTCGGGGTCCATCGTTGGATCCCCCAAGAAATGGGCGAGCCGATTGGCGACCTCGCCCGGGGTGATGTGCTCGAACTCGCACGCGACGGTGTCAGCCGCTGCCGCCGTCAGGCCGAGGTGTTCTGCGAGGAACAAGGCCCACAAGCGGCGTCGACGCAACACGCGGTTGGCGATGGCGGTGCCGTCTGCGGTCAGCGTCACGCCGTGATACGGCTCGTATTCGATGAACCCTCTCGCAACGAGCTTCTTCGCCATGTCGTTTGCCGACACTCGGGAGATCGAGAGGCCTTCTGCCAGGAGCGGCACGGGAACAGGACCTGAGTGCCCATCCTCGATGGCGCGCGCCACCGTGATCAGAAACATCTCTTCGCTCTCAGAGGTGGACTCTGGAACAGCGACGAGGTCACCCACTTGTCTCTCCTGTCCGGAACGCGAAGCCGCCTCTCGTTCTGCTCGGCGACAGGGTGACGCTACTCAATGAGCCTCTCTCGCGCATGTGAACGCGACACGGGAGGGTCCCATCAGGCCCGGCCCAGGGTCTGATCAAGACCTCGAAGACGCGTTCACTGCGATGGCCGCCTGGACCAGCGCCTTCAACGCATCCGCATCAACCGCGTCTCCAGCGTGGAAGTCGATGGCGCGCCTGGTCTTGCCTTCAAGGCTTGAATTGAAGAGGCCCGACGGATCATCGAGCGAAGCCCCTTTGGCGAACGTCAGCTTCACCTTGTCCCTGTAGACCTCGCCCGTACAGATCATCCCATTGTGGGACCACACCGGGACTCCGGCCGGATTGCCCGGCTTGCGCCACTTGATCTCTTCTATCACGTCGGCATCCGCCTCCCTGATCACCTCCCTGAGATCGGCAAACATCGGTCCACGCCAGTCGTCGAGGCGCGCGATGTGCTCGTCGATCTCCTCGGATGCCGGACGCTCGTCTTCGCTCATCGGATCTCCCGTTCGTGGCTCTGGCGTTCGCCTCCATGATCGTCGATTGCGTCGCCACGGACGGCGAGAACCGCGAGAAACGACCTCAGCCACGACGAGGCTGGAGCAGGGTCACTAGCGTCACCGGCGGTCGAGGGAGCAGCCAGATGAGAGCAATGGTCATTCCGGTTCATGGCGGGCCCGAAGTCTTCGAGCTCAGGGAAACGCCCGATCCCGAGTGCCGTCCCGATCAGGTGCGGATCGGAGTCGAGTTCGCCGGGATCAACTTCACCGACGTGCGCAACCGACGCGGCGACGGTCTCGGCGTACCACCTATGACGGTCGGGATCGAGGTAGCCGGTCGAGTGCTGGAGACCGGGAGCGAGGTCGAGGGGTTCGAGTTGGGCGAACCGGTGGCAGCCCTCTGTGGCGGGGGCGGCTATGCCGAGCAGGTGATAGTGGATGCGCAGCGGGTGGTGGCGCTCCCGAGTTCGCTCACGGGTGATCCGGTCGCTGCGTGCGTGACCGGCGTGCTCCCGTCGGCGATCAATCTGCTCCGCCACGGAGCAAAGGTCCGTCCAGGTGAGTCGATACTGTTCCACGGTGCTGCCGGTGGCGTCGGGTCGGTGTTCGCTCAGGCGGCCCGCCATCTCGGGCTGGCGGAAACGATCGGGACGGTCGGTCGCGGGTCCAAGATCGACCCGGCCCTGGGCTACGGATACGCCAGGGTGCTGCTGAGGGATCGGTTCGTCGAAGGGGTGCTGGATCTCACCGACGGTCGGGGAGTGGACGTGGTGTTCGACCCGATCGGCGGAGACGTCCGAGCGCGATCGTGGGAGGTGCTCGCCGACTTCGGCCGGCTCGTCCATTTCGGGAATGCCTCCCACGAACCCGAGGTGGTGCCGCCCGCGGACGCACTTCGGGCTCGGGGTCTCGGCTACGTCGGGTACTCCGGCGGTCAGCACGCGGTGCGGGATCTCGAAACGGTCCGGGCATCGTGGGTCGAGGCCGTGGACCTCGTTGCGACCGGCCAGATCCGTATCGACGTCAGCGAGGTGTTCGCGCTGGAGGACGCCTCGGCCGCCCACGAGATGCTGGAGCGGGGCGACACCGTCGGCAAACTCGTGCTCGCCGTCTGACTCACGGAGAGACGTTCATGGCAGTTTGTTCGCCGGGCGCCTGTCGAGGGGGCTTGCGCTCGACCGGTTCGGCGAGTGCGTCCCAAGTGGATCCATCGAGTCGGCCGACGGTGAACTCGCTCATCATCAAACCTGTCCGGCTGTGGCGGCGAGCAGCCGGGCGAGCTCGGCCGGGCAGCTGACCATCGGCCAGTGGCCAGAATCGATGTCGACAAAGGTGACCTCGGTGGCGCGTGCGAGCTCCGGAACGTCACCACCGTCGATCCACGTCCGGGCCTGGTCCGGGTCGAACTCGGGGCACACCAGCACGGTGTGGACTCCGAAGCGCCGCTCGTCGCCCAGATGCACGATGCCGTTGGCGACACCTTCGGGCACCGGAATCGCACGATCGGCGATTCGTGCTCGGGCGACGTCGTCGAGGTCCTGGGCGTCGGGGCCTTCGAAGGGCTCCCAGCCCGGGAAGGGCATCACCCCATCGACGACCGGGAAGAAAGCGGCATATGCCTCACCGTCTCCCGACGGAAAGCCGCCGATGAGCACCACTCCGGCGATCGCGTCCGGTCGGCGATCGGCCACGATCCAGGCGAGCGTGCACGCCGCCGAGTGACCGACGACCAATGGTCGGTCTGCCGCGTCGACGGCAGCGATCACGGCGTCCACCTGGCCTTCCAACGTTGCGGCCCCCGATCCGCCGTCGACACCGGGGAGCGAGACCGGAACCGCGTTGTGGCCGAGTCCGGCCAACTCCTCGGTCACGTCGGACCAGATCGACGAAGGGAGCCACAAGCCGGAGATGAGGATGATGTCCATCAGGCGACTGTACGCGGGAATGCAACCCGATCGACGAGAGTGCGATCGCTTCGTCTGGTCAGGCGCCGATGTAGGAGGCGAGATGCCGGCCGGTCAGCGTGGAACGGTCGGCGACCAGATCTGCCGGTGTGCCCTCGAAGACCACCCGGCCGCCGTCGTGGCCTGCGCCGGGACCGAGATCGATGATCCAGTCCGCATGTGCCATCACGGCCTGGTGATGCTCGATCACGATGACCGACGTCCCCGAATCCACGAGTTGGTCCAGCAGCCCGAGCAGGTGGTCGACGTCGGCGAGATGGAGGCCGCTGGTCGGCTCGTCGAGGACGTACACCTCGCCCTTCTCTCCCATCTGGATGGCGAGTTTCAGCCGTTGGCGCTCTCCACCGGAGAGCGTGGTCAGAGGCTGGCCGAGAGTGAGATACCCCAGGCCGACGTCGGACATCCGTTCCAGGATCTTCTGCGTTGCGGGGATCCTCGTCTCCCCTTCGCCGAAGAGCTCGAGGGCCCCGCTGACCGGCATCGCCATCACCTCTGCGATGTTGCGCCCGCCGTAGGTGTATCCCAGCACCGACGGAGCGAATCCCTTGCCCTCGCAGTCCTCGCACGGTGTGGAGACCGTGTCCATGAACCCGAGTTGGATGTCGATCACCCCTGCACCGTTGCACGCCGGACAGGCTCCCTCGGAGTTGGCGCTGAACAGTGCCGGCTTCACGTCGTTGGCCTTGGCGAACGCCGTGCGGATCGAGTCGAGCATCCCGGTATAGGTCGCCGGGTTGCTCCGGCGCGAGCCGCGGATCGGCGTCTGGTCGACCGCCACCACCCCGTCCCGGACCGAGACCGAGCCCTGGATCAGCGAGCTCTTGCCGGATCCGGCGACGCCGGTCACGACGACCAGCACTCCGAGGGGGATGTCCACGTCGACGTTCTGGAGGTTGTGGGTGTGGGCGCCGCGCACTGCGAGCACTGACGATCCTGCGCGGACCGACGGTTTGAGCGCCGCCCGATGGTCCATGTGTCGTCCGGTCAGGGTGGCACTCGCCTTCAACTCGTCGACCGTGCCCTCGAAGACGACCTCGCCTCCGCCGCTCCCGGCGCGCGGACCGAGGTCGACGACGTGGTCGGCGATGTCGATCACCTCAGGGTCGTGCTCGACGACCAGGACGGTGTTGCCCTTGTCTCTGAGTCGGAGGAGCAGTTCGTTCATCCGCTGGACGTCGTGGGGATGCAGGCCGACCGTCGGCTCGTCGAACACATAGGTGATGTCGGTGAGCGCCGAACCGAGATGGCGAATCATCTTGGTCCGCTGGGCCTCCCCGCCCGAGAGCGTCCCAGAAGCCCGGTCCAGCGACAGGTAGCCCAGGCCGATGTCCGTGAACGAGTCGAGGGTCGCCTGGAGGGCGGTGATCAGGGGAGCTGCCGACGACCGATCGAGCCCTCGCACCCACTCGGCGAGATCGCTGATCTGCATGGCGCAGGCGTCGGCGATGTCGATACCTGCGATCTTCGACGAGCGTGCCGCCTCGCTGAGTCTGGTCCCGTCGCACTCGGGACAGTCGATGAACGTGGCCGCACGCTCGACGAACGCCCGGATGTGCGGCTGGAGTGAATCGGCGTCCTTGGAGAAGAACGACTTCCTCACGCGGGCGACCAGGCCCTCGTAGGTCCGGTTGATGCCGGAGAACTTGATCTTGGTCGGCTCCATGTAGAGGAAGTCGTGGCGCTCGGTCTCGGTGTAGTCGCGGATCGGCTTTTCGGGATCGAGGAACCCCGACTCCATGAACTCGCGAACGGCCCAGCCGTCCGCCTTGTATCCGGGGATCGTGATGGCGCCTTCGGAAAGCGACTTCGAATCGTCGAACAGCGCGGTGAGATCGATGTCGGACACGCTGCCACGACCCTCGCAGCGGGGGCACATGCCACCGGCTCGGGTGAACGTCACCCTCTCGGCCTTCGGCTTGCCCGGTCCCTTCTCGACGGTGATTGAGCCACTTGCCCGCACCGAAGGCACATTGAACGAGAACGCATTCGGTGGCCCGATGTGCGGTTCGCCGAGCCGGCTGAACAGGATGCGCAACATGGCATTGGCGTCGGTGGCCGTGCCGACGGTCGAGCGGACGTCGCCGCCCATGCGTTCCTGATCCACGATGATCGCCGTCGTCAGGCCATCGAGCACGTCGACGTCGGGCCGCGCCAGGCTGGGCATGAAGCCCTGCACGAAGGCGCTGTACGTCTCGTTGATCATGCGCTGAGACTCCGCAGCGATGGTGTCGAACACCAGCGAGCTCTTCCCGGATCCCGAGACGCCCGTGAACACCGTCAGGCGTCGCTTGGGCAACTCGACGCTGACGTCCTTGAGGTTGTTCTGTCGGGCACCGGTGACCCTGATCAGATCGTGGCTGTCTGCGACGTGCATCAGTCTTCGGCGAGAGCTGCGAAGTCGCGTTTGGTGTTCTTGTACCAACCCATCCCCTTGATGGGGTTGCGCCACCGACCCTTCATGTCGTTCAGGGCACTTCGGTGTGCCTCGTCGCCGGCGGCGACGACCTCTTTGAGGTGCTTGTCCTGGGCCTTGATCACCTCGTCGGCGGTCTCGCCGCGGAGCTCGAGGTCGCACGCCCCGCCCAGTTGCCTGCATGTCATCGTCTTCATGGTTTCCTCTCGGGTCGGTTCTGGTTCAGGCCTGGGCGATGCGGATGAGATTGCCAGACGGGTCACGAACGGCGAAGTCTCGTGCTCCCCAGAACTGGTCGGCGGGCTCCGAGACGATCTCGCCCCCGGCTGCCCTCACCTGTTCGAATGTGGCGTCGAGGTCGTCGGTGAAGAAGTGGACGCCGTTGAGGGCGCCCTTGGCCACGAGCGCTGTGACGGCATCGGTGTCGGCGGCGCTGCCGTTCAGGTAATTCGTCAAGACGATCGAAACCCGAGGCTGCGATTCGGAGCCGACAGTGATCCAGCGAAACCCCTCGTTGGCGACATCCTTGCGCACCTCGAGCCCGAGGACGTCGTGATAGAAAGCCAATGCCGAGTCGGGGTCGGTGACGATGACGAATGTCTGTGAGAGCGTGATGTCCATGACCGCAATCTACGGAACCCCCGCACCCAGCGCTTCTTCGATCCTGCTCCGTTTGAGATTCGGACGGGCGAGATCCCTGACGATGCAGCCCGGCACCCCGGCGAGTTCGCTGTGATCTCGGGACCGGAACGCCGACGGCGTCTCGCCCACGACCTCGGTGAAGCGAGCACTGAACGAGCCGAGCGACGTGCACCCCACCGCCATACAGACCTCTGTCACCGACATGTCGCCCCGGCGCAGCAGCTCCTTCGCCCGTTCGATGCGCCTCGTCATCAGGTATGCGTGCGGCGTCTCCCCGTATGCGGCGCGGAACTGGCGCGAGAAGTGGGCGGGGGACATCAATGCGGTGCCGGCGACCTCGGCGACGTCCAGCGGGCGCTCGTACTCGCGATCCATCAGGTCGCGAGCTCGGCGCAGGTGAGCGAGGTTGGCGAGCTCCTCCGGGGTCACGAGGGGGAGCGTAGCGCCGGCGGACCGGGTCGTGCCCGGGGCGCTCTCGACGTCGTGCGGGCGCGGTCGTGACGAAGCAGCGGACGGTGCCTCCTCCTCAGGGACGAGGGACGAATCGGACCTGGCGACGATGCGCGCCTGCGCCGAGCGGACGTACGTTCTCATCGGCAGCACGCACCGACGAGAGGAGCCGGAGATGATCAACGACGAGAGGGCGCGAGCGATCGAGCGGATTCGCGAGAAGCGTCGGCTCTCGATGCACCTGTCCGTCTTCCTGGTGATGAGCATCTACTTCGTATTCCTGTGGTCCCGGACGTCTTCAGCGGTGTTCTGGCCGATCTGGCCGATGCTCGGTTGGGGGTTCGGGCTTGCGGTCCACGCCACTCGCGTCCTCGGGTGGCAGCGGCCGATCAGCGAGGAGAGGATCGAGCGTGAGCTCAGCCGCACACGTTGAGCGGATCGCTACGACCAATGCCGTCCCCGGGTTCAGAGGGGTGCTGGCGTCGCTGATCCCGACCGGGCTGTTCCTCCTGGTCGAGGCCGGTTCGGGCTGGTCCCGGCGATGGCGACAGCGACGGCCGCATCCATCGGACTCCTCCTGTGGCGGCGTTGGCGGGGCACCGGCATCGGCCTTCTCCTCCCCGTTTCGCTCGCCTACGTCGTGGTGAGGGGATTCGCCGGCGTGCTGACGGAATCGGAGGTCGTGTACTTCGGCGTCGGGCTCGTCCTGAGCGCGTTCGTCGCAGTGGCGGTGGGGGCAACGGCGTTCACTCGTCGCCCGCTCGCCGGCTTCCTCTTGCCGGGCGTCACTCCGTACCGGATGCTCACCCCCGAACATCCCGTGTACCGACGGGTCTCCGCCCAGGTGACGGCGGTGTGGGCTGTCGCCGAGCTCGCCATCACCGGCTGGGAAGCGCGGCATCTCGCTACGTCGACAGCGTCGGAATTCGTGGTCACCCGCACCGTGGCCGCATGGCCGGTCATGGCTGCGGTCATCTTCGTGCTCATCGCCTACGTCCGGTTTCGCCTCGACCGCCACGAGTATCAGCTGACTCACACCGCACGCCGCTGACTGCGACGCGATCGCCGTCCGCTGAGCTCTCGAATGCGCGGGCACTCAGGACCCGACGGAGTCGATGGCCTCCATCCGTCGCTGCTCCTCGGCTCGCCTGCGCCGGGAAGAACGGGCGAACGCCGCCGCCGACACTGCGGCCACCGTAGCAACGATTCCTCCGATCCAGAGCAGCCCGACGCCTTCGCTCGCCCCCTCGACTGCGGTGGGAGCGGCGGTGATGGTCGTGGCGTCGATCGCCATCTCGGTCGTCGTGGTCTCTGCGTCGAACGCGCCGGGGGAGGGTCGGCTTGCATCGACGGCGACACCATCACATTCGGGAACCCGCGGTTGTGCCGTTGGACGAGGCCCGGGCAGAACTCGCTCCGGAGACCAAGCTTCCGCCCGGATTCACCAAGGTCGAGGAAGTGTTGTTGCTCGACGCCGCGGTCTGATCGGGGGTCGAATCACCTGGCGTCGACCCGTCTAGGTCGCCACCCCTTGCAGGGCCTCACGGGTGCGAGCCCGTCCGATCGCGATCATCTCCTCGGCCCGGTGGAACTCCATCGTCCCGCCCGCGCTCCGTGGAATCGTGATGAGCACGTCGGGGGGATAGCCGGCGAGCCGATAGCGGCCCATGACGGTGCGCATTGCGTCCAGCGAGAGGTCGAGGACGTCGCTGGTCTTGAGCCCCGCCGGCGGTCGCCCGAACGGCGGTTCGGCCATCTCAGCCTCCGTTTCGACCTCCGCCGTGTCGTCCTGGAACTGACCGCGAATACTGTCCAGCCAACTACGCAGCGTGCGGGCCAGTTCGGACTCAGACCTCACCATCGCCTCGTTCGGCGCGACAGCGGTCGCGTTGTGGCCTGCACGCACGGGCCACCCTTCCGCCGCGAGCAGATCTTCTGACAGGGATACGGCGACGGTGACGTCGGCGGAGATCGCAGCGGTGGCGGCCACCGGTACGGGGTTCATCAACCCGCCGTCGGCAAGAAGTCTGCCGTCCATGACCACGGGCCACATGACACCGGGGATGGCGATCGAAGCGCGGATGGCGGCATCGAGTCTGCCTCGCTGAAACCAGACTTCCTTCCGAGCAGTCAGATCAGTGGCAACCGCCGTGAACGGCATCGGGAGGTCTTCGATGAACGTGTCGCCTACCAGTTCGGTGACCTTGGCGAGGACCTTTTCTGCCCTGACCATTCCCGGGCCGGTGATGGTCGGGTCGAGGAGCCGCAGCACATCGCGTTGGGTGAGGGTGCGTGCCCAGTCCGCATATGGCTCGAGGCGACCTGCAGCGTGAAGCCCTCCGACGAGGGCGCCCATCGACGTGCCGGCGATGCCGACGATTTCGTAGCCTCGCTCTTCGAGTTCCTCGATGACGCCGATGTGGGCGTAGCCGCGCGCTCCGCCGCCTCCGAGCGCGAGCGCAATGCGAGTCGTTCTGGGCAACACATTCCTTCCAGGTCGTGCCATCGGCCTCTGCGAGCCGCGCGAAGGGACTCGCACCTCTCGGAGCGGTGCCGCCCGTCCAGTGGCCCGCCGGTCGAGCTCAACCATAGGGTGCGCAAACCAAGGACAGAGGTCTGCGGCCCCGGCCTGCTCGGCGCCGCGGTGAGGCAAACCCTCGAATCGGCGTCGAGGCGTCGCACGTCACCCCTCAGCCGCCCCTCGGTCCGATCATTGCATCGGCGGCCCGATGATCTCGATCCGATACGCTCCCACGTTGGCCAGCATGCGCGGTACGTCCGGCTCGGTCGCGGGTGGCAGAGAGGGCGTCGGTGCGGCGTCGCTTGCGTCGATGTGAAACCCTTCGACTCCTCCCGGTGTGGCGAACTCCAGGAAGTGCGCCTCGGCGCTGTCGACCCGGAAGCTGTGCGGCACATCACGCGGTAGCCAAACGAACTGGCCGGCCCCGATCACCGACTCGTCGGCGTCGAGCCGGACTGTGAGCTTCCCGTCCAGCACGAAGAACGCCGTGTCCTCGCGGCGGTGCACATGGAGCGGGGGTGTGAAGCCGAGCCTGGCCTGCTGTTCGATCACGGTGAGCGCACCGGCGGTGTCGGTACTGGCTGCGACGATCCGCATCAG
>JAHEDH010000097.1 GCA_024641285.1 bacterium
ATCCAGCGCCGCCGTCCTCACGGGTTCTTCCCAGTGGTACCGCTCTCCCGCCAACGGGTCTTCCACGCGAACCACCTCTCGAGGTGTCGCGGTCGGCGCTACTCATCACCGTCGACGCATTCCTGCACCTGAGGTTGGTGGTCGAGCACCTCCGGCCGGAGGCAGGTCCGAACGTCCGGCTGTGATTTCGGAGATCACTGCGGACCGGCGCCGGCCCGGACTGCGTCCTCGATCGCCCGTCCCACAGCCTCGAACGCCGCCTCCGACGCAATGTCGACCGCGTACTCGCTCTCATGGGTGCCACAGGAGACCGCAAAGCAGGCGTCACCGTCGTAGCGGGTGTGTGACGGTCGCAGGGTCACCGAATAGGCGTCCTGACCCCGCACGGCCAGGCGAGTGAGGTCGCTACGTCCCATCTTCACATTGGTGGCGACCACGGCGAGCGTGGTGTTCTGGCCGGTGTCGGGAAACAGCTGGGGTGGACCGGGGACTGCAGACCCTCCCGTGAGCGATTCACCCTCGAGGGTGAAGGCATCCCCGACGGCGTTGACCACGGCGATCGCTCCGACCACGACGTCTCCCACGGTCACCGATGCCGTTCCGATCCCGCCTGGCCTCATCTGCTCGAAACCTCGCCACTTGGCGACGGTGGCTCCGGCGCCGGCGCCCACGGACCCGGTGTCGAAGGCCGGGCCGGCTGCCCGGTAGGCACTCGCCCCGTCATCGGGTCCCGGACGGTGCGACGCACGACCGAGATCGAAGATGACGGCGGTGGGAACGATCGGAACCCGCCCCACCGGTGTGACGTGTCCGCGTTCGTCGGCCAGCAACTCGCGCATCACTCCATCGGCGGTGGCGAGACCGAAAGCACTTCCTCCGGTGAGACAGATCGCTTGGACCTGTTCGACGCGCATGCCCGGCTGCAGGAGTGCCGTCTCCCTCGAGCCCGGGGCAGCTCCCCTCACTTCGACGGTGACGACGTTCGGCTCGGGCAGGACCACGACGGTGCAGCCGGTGGGTTCTGTGGGGTGAGTCCAGTGCCCGACGGTGACCCCTGCGACGTCTGCGATCGATCCTGCCATCCGGCGACTGTATCGAGAATCAGCGGTGATAGGACCTGGGAAGCCGGTCACCGATGCCGCAGACGATCTCCCAGCTGATCGTGTCGGTGCGCTCGGCCCATTCGTCCGCGGTGATCTCCTCGGAGCCCTGCCGCCCGATCAGGACCACCTCGTCACCGACGACGACGTCGTCGTCGTCGCAGTCGATCACGATCTGATCCATGGTCACGGTCCCGGCGAAGGGATGCCGTCGACCGCCGATCAGCACCTCGCCGCCCCGCTGGCTGAGCAGCCGCGGCACCCCGTCGGCGTATCCGATCGGGACGGTGGCGACATTCGATTCGGCACTCAGCGGACGCCGGCGCCCGTAGGACGGCCGCGCACCCGCCGGCAAACGCTGCGTGAACGACACTCGCGACACCACCCGCATCGCCGGTTGGAGGTCGGCGATGGGCCTCGAGGGGTCGGGGTGGAGCCCGTAGAGCCCGAGCCCGACGCGGGCCATCGCCGACTCGGGCCTGATGTAGAGGGCGCCGGCGGTGTTCGGCAGGTGGACGATCCCGGGGTCGATTCCCTCCGCTTCGATCGCCGCGACCGCTTCTGAGAGGACATCCCGCTGGAGACGAGAGAACTCCTCGTCCTCTTCCGCAACCGCGAAGTGGGACCACACGCCACCGAGATGGAGGTTTCCGCTCGCGGCGATCTGCTGTGCGAGACCAACTGCCCGAACGGGGGCCGCACCCACCCGGTGCATCCCGGTGTCGATCAGCAGATGAACGGCAGTGGGCCGATCGACGGAGACAGAGAGCGCTTCGACGAACTCCGGGCGATACACGCTCGGGATGAGATCCCATCGGCTGATCTCGGACGCGTCATCGGCCGGCGGTTCGGACAACAGCAGGATCGGCGCGTCGATGCCGGCTTCGCGGAGCCGAGCCGCCTCTTCGACCATGGCGACCGCCAACCATGATGCGCCGGCGTCGAGGGCGGCCCCGGCGACCGGCACGTCTCCATGTCCGTAGGCGTTGGCCTTGACGACGGCGATCAGCCCTGCGGGCTCGATTCGCTCGAGGAACACACCGACGTTGTGAGCGACTGCGGACAGATCGATCTCGACACGTGACGGCCTCACGGTGTGACCCGGGCGTATCGGGCGACATGCTCGACGAGCGCGTCGGCGGTGACCGTGCGCTCCGTGGCGAGGTCGGCAGCCGCAACGCCGTGCCAGTGCGCAGCGGTGGAGGCTGCGTCCATGGGCTCGGCCCCGCGGGCGACGGCAGCGGCGATCATGCCTGCGAGTACGTCACCGGTGCCGATCGAGGCGAGCTCGGGTCCGTTGCTGACGACGACCCTGGGTGGACCCGAGCGGCACACGAAGGTCGGATTGCCCTTGAGCACGACGACGGCGCCGCTCGTTTCGGCCAGCGTCGAGGCGGTTTTCCAGTCAGGCTCCCGCCCGGTGAGACGCTTCAACTCGCCCGCATGAGGGGTGAGCACCGTGGGTCCCGGCCGATTTTCGAGCAGACCGGGGACTTCCGAGCCGAGAGCGTCGGCATCGAGTACCACCGGCCCTTCGTGGCGCAGCACGCGCTCGAGCGCTGACGAGTACTCGGACATCCCTGGCCCGGCGACGACCACGTCGAATCGTCCCGGCAGATCGTCCTGTCGGTAGGAGAGCACTTCCGGAGCGAGGACGGCTGCGACATCGGATAGGGCGTCCGGTACGGCAAGTCCCACCGCGCCCGCACCGAATCGGAGTGCGCTCTTGGCTGCCATCACGGCGGCGCCGATCATCCCGGGCGAGCCGCCGACCACGAGCACCGAGCCGGCAGCCCACTTGTGGGCGGTCCTGGACCTCGTCGGGAGGACGGCGTCGGAGTCGGTGACGACTTCCATGACCGGATGCCCGCCCTCGAGACCGATGTCCGCCACCAGCACGCGCCCGCACAGATCGGGTCCATCACCGAGCAGATGACCGGGTGAGAGGGCGTGAAAGGCCACCGTGGCGTCGGCGTGGAACGCCCGCCCAGTCGTCGCTCCAGTATCGGGGTCGAGCCCCGACGGCACGTGAGCCGCAATGACCGGCACATCGAGGTCGAGCCACGGCTGGACCTCGCCGGGCAGCTCGCGGCTGATCCCACTCCCGAACAGGGCGTCGATCACAAAGTCCGGCGAGGTGTCTTCGCTCAGACCGGCGACGCAGACGCCCGCATCCAGCGCTCGACGCCGCGCCCGCGTGGCGACGTCGGTCTTCGGTTCGGCCAGTGGATGGACGGTGACCAGACATCCCCGACCGGCCAATCGGACGGCTGCTACCCAGCCATCGCCGCCATTGTTGCCCGGACCGGCGAGGACCGACACCCGACTGCCGTATCGCGCTCCGAGACCGATTGCTGCGCCCGCGACCGCCCAGCCGGCGAACTCCATGAGTTGGTCGATCCGGTCGGCTGCATCTCGATCGAGCCGGCCGGATTCGGCGGTGGTGAGCACGGGGAGCATCTACGGCGCGAATGCTAGGCCCGACCAATGGTCCCGAGCTCGAACAGCAGCACGGACGAGGGCCGGACCGGTCGCAGCAGAAGTGGAGGGGCCTCGAACGAGGCCCCTCCATCGACATCAGCCGAGATCGAAGCGATCGAGGTGCATCACCTTGGACCATGCTGCCGCGAAGTCGTTCACGAACTTCTCCTTGGCGTCGTCGGTGGCATAGACCTCGGCCAGCGCCCGGAGCTCGGAGTTCGATCCGAACACCAGATCGACCCGGCTCCCGGTCCAGCGGACGTCTCCGCTGCTGCGGTCGCGACCTTCGAAGACGTCCTCGGCTTCCGATTTCGGCGTCCACTCGACTCCCATGTCGAGCAGGTTCACGAAGAAGTCGTTCGTCAGGACCCCGGGCTGGTCGGTGAAGACCCCGTGACTCGACTGACCGACATTGGCGTTCAGCACGCGCATGCCGCCGACGAGGGCCGTCATCTCCGGAGCCGACAGCTTCAACATGAACGCCTTGTCGACCAGCATGTGCTCGGCCCGCATCGGGGCGCCCTTCTGGTAGTAGTTCCGGAACCCATCTGCCTTCGGCTCGAGATACGAGAACGACTCGACATCGGTCTGCTCCTGGGAGGCGTCGGTACGTCCGGGAGTCAACGGCACGTTCACGTCGTAGCCGGCCTTCTTCGCCGCCGACTCGACGGCCGCGCCCCCACCGAGCACGATGAGATCGGCCAGTGACACCTTCTTGCCGCCGGTCTGTGAGTCGTTGAACTCGGTCTGGATGGCTTCGAGCTTCTGGATCACTGGTGCCACGCCTGCGGTGAGATTGACGTCCCAGTCGGCCTGCGGCGACAGACGGATGCGAGCCCCATTGGCACCGCCTCGCTTGTCGGTGTCGCGGTAGGTCGATGCCGATGCCCAGGCGGTGGAGACCAGCTGGGAGATCGACAGGCCCGAGTCGAGGATCGCGGCCTTGAGCGACTCGATGTCGGCGTCATCGACCAACTCGTGATCGACGGCCGGCACCGGGTCCTGCCAGAGCAGTTCCTCGTCGGGGATCCAGGGCCCCAGGTAGCGGCTGACCGGGCCCATGTCACGATGCAGCAGTTTGTACCAGGCCCGGGCGAAGGCGTCGGCGAAATGATCGGGATCCTCGTGGAACCGCTTCGAGATCTCGCGGTAGTTCGGGTCCTTGACCATCGACAGGTCCGTGGTGGCCATCATGACCGGGACCTTCTTCGACGGGTCATGGGCCATCGGCACCATCGCATCTTCGTCGGGATCCACCGGATGCCACTGCCAGGCGCCGGCCGGGCTCTTCGCCAGCGCCCAGTCGTACTTGAAGAGGAGATCGAAGTAGCCGTTGTCCCACTGGATCGGATCGGCCGTCCATGCGCCTTCGAGGCCGCTCGTGATCGTGTCATCGCCCTTGCCGCTGCGGAAATCACTCGCCCAGCCCAGTCCCTGCTCTGCGATCGGTGCGCCTTCGGGTTCGCGGCCGAGGTGGGAGTCGGGCGCGGCGCCGTGGGTCTTCCCAAACGTGTGACCGCCGGCGATGAGCGCAACGGTCTCCTCGTCGTTCATCGCCATCCGACCGAACGTCTCGCGGATGTCGATGGCAGCGGCGACCGGGTCGGGGTTGCCGTTGGGACCTTCGGGGTTCACGTAGATGAGGCCCATCTGCACGGCGCCGAGCGGCTTCTCGAGCTCCCGGTCACCCGTGTAACGCTCGTCACCGAGCCAGGTGGTCTCCGGCCCCCAATAGACGTCTTCCTCGGGCGCCCAGATGTCCTCGCGACCGCCACCGAATCCGAACGTCTTGAAGCCCATCGTCTCCATGGCGCGGTTGCCGGCGAAGACCAGCAGGTCGGCCCAGGAGAGCTTGCGCCCGTACTTCTGCTTGATCGGCCACAGCAGCCGGCGGGCCTTGTCGAGGTTGGCGTTGTCCGGCCAGCTGTTCAGCGGGGCGAACCGCTGGGCACCGGACCCGCCTCCTCCACGTCCGTCTTCGACGCGATAGGTGCCGGCCGCGTGCCAGGTCATCCGAATGAAGAAGGGGCCGTAGTGGCCGTAGTCGGCGGGCCACCATTCCTTGGAGTCGGTCATGACCGCGTCGACATCGGCCGCGAGCTCATCGAAGTCGAGGCTCATGAACTCCGAGGCGTAGTCGAAGTCCTCGCCCATCGGATCGGCGGCCGGGTGGTTCTGGCGGAGGATCCGGGTGTTGAGCTGGTGCGGCCACCAATGCTGATTGGCAGTTCCTCCCACTCGCTGGTGGTCGGTGTGCATCACGGGGCACTTGGCCTGATCCGGCTCGTCACTGGTCGTGACGGTTCCAGTGTCGTTGGTTTCCTCGGCGCTCATCGCTCTCCTCCGTTGCTCATGTCTTCGAACCTATCTCTTCGATTGCCTGGTTGGGGCCGGTTGTTTGGCAGTCCGGACATCGTCCCCAGTAGATGACCTCGGCTTCGTCGATTTCGAACCCCGCATCGTCGGCGGCAGTCAGACAGGGCGCTGGCCCGTGGGCGCACTCGACGTCGACGATGCGACCACACCCCCGACACACGAGATGGTGGTGGTTGTCGCCGACGATGTGTTCGAACCGCGCCGGCGACCTGGCCGGCTGGATGCGTCGCAGCAGCCCCTTGTCACCGAGCGCGCCGAGTGCGTCGTAGACGGCCTGGCGCGAAACGGCGCCGATCTCGTCACGGACCGCATCTGCGACCTCGTCGGCGGTGCCATGCGACAGCTGCTCTACCGCTCTCAGCACGGCGAGGCGCTGGGCCGTCACCTGGAGGCCGTTGCTGCGAAGCAACTCCGCCGGCTCGATCTGGGGCTGCGAGGACATCACAACCGATCATGGCGACAATTCTGGATCATGTCAAAATTTGGGCTGGATCTGGTATTATCGGTTCGGAGACGCGGGCAATGGACGTCGCCACACTGCGAGGGTTCTAGCGTTCGCCAGATGACAGCCATCCGTTCTACCGGCTGCCGCTCAACCAACTCCAGATGAAGCGTCCTGTTGAACGCCGGCCGCCAGAATCAGCCGATTGCTTGGCTTCCTGTTCGACGGCGTCGCCCGTCACACCCAAGAGGGCTCGCCGCGAGCCGCATGGGAAGCGCTTCGGCGTGATCCGGGCTGGTCACACGGTTGTGACTCAGGCGAGGACGCGAGAGACGGTCGAAGCGAGATCGGCGGCGTAGAGGTCGGCGCGTTCCTGGCTGGGAGCTTCCACCATCACTCGGATGAGGGGCTCGGTGCCGGACGGGCGGATCAGCACGCGTCCGTCGCCCTGGAGCTCTTCTTCGACTTGCTTGACGTGGTCCCACAGCGGCTTGGCGCGGTCGAGGCCGTCCTTGCTGGCAACCCGGACATTGGTCAACACCTGCGGATAGGCCGTCATCGCCTCGCCGGCCAGCTCGGCGAGCGGCTTCCCGGTGCCTGCCATCACCTCGAGCACCCGCACCGCGGTGAGCAGCCCATCGCCGGTGCGGCCGCGGTCGGCGAAGATGATGTGGCCCGACTGCTCACCGCCGAGAACCGCCTTGTTGGCTCGCATCGCCTCTACGACGTAGCGGTCGCCGACCTGGGTCTCGATGAGGTCGATGCCGGCGTCGCGCATCGCCCGTTTGAATCCGAAGTTCGACATCACCGTCGATACGACGATGTTGTTCTTGAGCCGGTCCGCCCGCTTCCAATGCAGCGCAACGATCGCCATGATGCGATCGCCATCGACGATGCCGCCCGCCTCGTCGATCGCGATGAGTCGGTCGGCATCACCGTCGAACGCAAACCCGACCCGGCCCGACACCCTCGTGGCCAAGAACTCGGGATGGGTCGCCCCGCAGCCGTCGTTGATGTTCATCCCGTCCGGCGTGGCGCCGAGGACGTCGACGGTGGCCTTGAGCCGCTCGAAGAGCATCGGTGCGGCCTCGTAGGCGGCGCCGTTCGCACAGTCGAGCACCATCTCGGTCCCCTGGAAGCTGTAGTCGGCACCCTTTGCGAGGGCCCCGACATAGCTCTCGAGTGCATCGGTCTTCATGAAACGCGTGCCGACGCCGGCACCGTAGGGCACCCGCCTCGACCGGGGCGTGCGCATCCTCGCTTCGATCTTGTCCTCCTGCTCGTCGGTCAGCTTCGTGCCGAACTTGCTCAGGAGTTTGATCCCGTTGTCGGACGCAGGGTTGTGAGAGGCGCTGATCACCACGCCCATCTCCGCAGAGGTCTCCGCCGTCAGATGGCTGATGCCGCCGGAGGGAAGCACCCCGACATCGACGGTGTCGATACCCGCGGAGTGGAAACCCGCCTGGATTGCTCCGGACAGCATCTCACCCGACCGGCGGGTGTCGCGGCCGATCAGCACCGGCCCCTCACGAAGCGTAAGACCCGCAGCACGCCCCATGTCGAGGGCGAACTGCGGGTCCAGTTCGAGATTGGCGACAGCCCGCACCCCGTCGGTGCCGAAGAGTCGTCCCGGCTTCGCGAGCAGGGGGTGTTCGCCCAATCTGATCAGCGCTTGGTGTACTGCGGTGCCCGCCGTGCCTTGCGGAGACCGTACTTCTTGCGCTCCACCCTGCGGGCGTCACGCGTCAGCATCCCGGCCTTCTTCAGCACGGGACGGAGCTCGGGGTCGAGCTCGATGAGGGCACGGGCAATACCGAGACGGAGGGCATCGGCCTGGCCGGTGGTGCCGCCGCCCTCGAGCGTGGCCGAGACGTCGTAACGGCCCTTGCTCTCGGTGATCTGCAGCGGCTCCATCACCCGCATGCGGGCTGCCATCGTCGGGAAGTACACCTCGAGCTTCTTGCCGTTCAGCGTCATCTCTCCGGTGCCGTCGTGCAGACGCACACGGGCCACCGACGACTTGCGACGACCGACGGTCTGAACCAGTGGCTTCGTCATCAGGCATCCACCTTTCGGATGTTGAACTCGAGGGGCTTGGGCTGCTGAGCCGCATGAGGATGATCGGGCCCCGCATAGACCTTCAGCTTCTTGCCCATGGCCCGGCCGAGACGATTCTTCGGAAGCATGCCCTTGACGGCGCGCTCGATGATCGCCTCTGGACGGCGCTTGATGAGATCCTCGAAAGACTCTTCTTTGATCCCTCCGGGGAAGCCCGAGTGTCGGTAGTAGATCTTCTCTGCGCTCTTGCCGGATGAAACGGCGACCTTGTCCGCGTTGACGACGATGACGAAGTCGCCACCGTTGGTGTGTGGAGCGAAGGTCGGCTTGTGCTTTCCACGGATGATCTGTGCGATCTCCGAGGCGAGCCGGCCGAGCGGCAGGTCGGAAGCGTCGACGACCCACCACGATGCGGTGACGTCCGACGGCTTCGGCGTATACGTCTTGTTGTTGGTCATGAAAGTCCTCAGCGGCGCAGGGCCGCACTTCGTTGGCTGGTGACCGGGGTGGCGTGGGAAAGCTCCCGGTCGGGAGCGCAATCATGCTACGACAACGGGCTCGGACTTGCCAATCGGACGCCGGCGGCAGGACGCGTTGCTCAAGTTTCTCCTCCAGCCCGTCGAATACTGGGGGGCAACGGCGTCTTTGAGTCCGAACCCATTCAAGGAGAAGCTCGATGAGAACCAGAATCGCAGTTGCCGCCGCCCTGGCGTTGGTGACGGCACTGCTGCTCACCGCCACCGCCTCGGCCTCGGAGCCGCTCACAGACGGCGAATACTCGATCAGCCTGCCGGGCGATGCGACGATCGAATTCACCGTGTCCGATGAGGGCATGACCGTGACCGTCACGAGCAAGCCGGATGAATACGACGTGAGCGAAGACGACTCCTCGGACGGGTCGACGACCCGAGTCACCAACGGTGACGTGACCGTCGAGATCAAGACCGGCGACGACGGTGGCATCGAGATCGACGGCGTGTCGTTCGCCGGTGTTGCGGAGTTCGTGACGACGCTCCCGGACGTCACACCCGTGAAGATCACGGTCGACGGCGATCAGGTCGACGTGACCGCGAACGGATTCACCGTCACCGATGTCGACACCGACGACGACGAGGTCGAGGTGACCATCACAGACGGCAAACGGACCTTCCAGATCGAAGTGAACCTCGAGCGGGGAACGGTCGAGATCAATCAGAAGAGTGACGACGACTCCTCGAGCGACGACGAGACGTCGGACGACAGCGTTTCCGAAGACGACGACTCCGAGGAGGTCTCCGAGGTTGAGACGGTCGTGGCCGATGATGCGACGTCGGACGATGACGACTCGGACGACGAGTCCGATGACGACGACTCGGACGACAAGATGACGGAGTCGACCGTGGAATCGATCGACTCGAGCCCGGCACCGGTCACCGACTCGACCACCGGTGACGACGACTCCAACGACGACGACGACTCGGACGACGAGTCGGAGGGCAAGACCAAGGACAGCTCGAAGGACGATCATCGCTCCGAAGATGACCGTTCCGACGACTGACGTAGAGGAATGCCCGGGGTGCGAGATGAGCTCGCACCCCGGGCGCCACCCCGAACAAGGGACCAGGTCCATCGTCCAACACCCCAGCAACGGCGACCTCGCCCCGAGGATCTTCTCGGGTGATCCGATGGCGTTCACCGAGCTCTACGAACTGACGGCCGAACGCCTCTTCCGGTTCGCCCACCGGATGCTGCGTGATCGCGGAGCGGCAGAGGACGCCGTGCAACACTCGTTCCTCGAACTCGTCCGAGCCCGGCCGCGCCTCTCCTCGGATAGGTCACTCGAAGCCTGGATGTTCAAGAGCGTCCGGTTCACCTGCCTCGACGAGATCAGAAGGCGGACGCGCCGGCCAGAGATCCCCAGCGACCAGCTCCCGGACCACGGAGAGGAGGACGCACTGTTGGCGATCGACCCGGATCTCGAACAGGCGCTCGCCGACCTCACCCCAGAGCAACAGGAAGTGCTGCACCTCAAACATGTCGAGGGCTACGACGGCGGGGAGATCGCCCAGATCGTCGACTCGAACCGCACGGCCGTCTACGCCATGGCGGCCCGGGCCGAGGCCCGCCTCAGAAAGCTGCTCGACCCCGTCGAATCCTCACTCGATCCGGCGTCTTCCCCTCCGAGACCGACATGAACGATCAACAGCTCACACAACGCATTCGCTCCGCTTCCGAAGCCATCGTGATGTCTGACAGCACACAGGCCAGACAGCTGGAAGCCATCGCCGCCACACTCGCTGAAGACGAGGTGACCTCGATCGATTCGACACGGACACGCCGCAGGGTCGTTGCGTCGATCATCGCTGCCGCCATGATCGCACCTGCCGGCCTCGCAGCGGCCTCCGAGACATCCGTCCCGGGCGATCCGCTCTACCCCGTCAAGCAACTGTCGGAGAAGGTGCTTGTGCTGTTCGATGAAGACGTCATCGCCCGCCATCGCGTCGAGGAGATCGAATCACTCGAAGACCGGGGAACGAATGACCCGTCGCTGGTCGAGAGCGCCAGGCTCGCTCTATCCGCATTGGGTTCCGATCATGCACTTTGGCAACGCCTCGAGGCCTCGACTGCAGAGGTCGAGATCGACGAGGACGAGAGTCAGAGTGAGACGTCGCTCCCCGGAATCTCCGACGACGAAGGCTCAGACGACCCGGACGAATCGCCCGCCGAGACCGAGAACGTCACCGTCGGGCTTCCGGACGGTTCCTGGGCGACCATCACCGTCGAGGAAGACATCGTCGACGTCGTCACACCGCCCGGGTGGACAGTCACCGAAGTCGACGGGAATCGAGCCAGGATTGCGAACGGCACCATCGAGGTCGAGATCGAACTACTCGAAGACGGGTCGGTTCGAGTGCGCCAGGTCGGTGCCCGGGACGGAGAAGACGAAGCGTCTCGCGACGACCAGCTGCGCAGCGTCGACGGTTCGGGAAGCGGTCCGAGCCTTTCGAACGACGAACGTGACAGAGACGACGAGACTCCCCGTTCCGATGACGACGAGCCGGACGACGACGAGGGCTCCGGTGACTCCTGACCCTCAGTCGAACGCCACTTCCCAGAGGACGAGTCCGAGCGGCGGGGCGATCTGTGGACTGGCATTTCGGTCGCGCGCTTCGATGATCCCGGGCACGGCATCGGCGCCGAGCCGCCCCCTCCCCACTTCAACACCGAGACCGGTGATCGAGCGCACCATCTGTTGACAGAAGGCACGAGCTGAAACGCGTAGCTCGCACACGTCGTCGACCCTCACCCAGGAAGCACCGAGCACCGTTCTCACCGACGTGCGATTCGGCGCTTGCCGGCAGAACGACGCGAAATCGTGCTCCCCGATCAGATGGAAGGCGGCGCGGTTCATGGCGTCGATGTCGAGATCGAAGGGCTGATGCCAGGTCGTGAAGCGTCGCAGCGGATCCGGCTTCGAGCTCGTGAGCACCCGGTATCGATAGGAGCGCATGGTCGCCGAGAACCTGGCGCTGAACTCATCCGGCACCACGATGGCGTCGAGCGCGACGATCTCCGGCCCCAGCATCGCCGTCAGTGATCGGTGGATTCTGTCGGTGTCCATCGAGACGTCGGACGAGAAACTGATCACCTGATGCCGGGCGTGGACGCCGGCGTCGGTGCGCCCGGCGCAGACGCTGTCGATCGGGTGACCGAACATCGTTTCGAGTGCGGCTTCCACTTCGCCCTGAACGGTCCTGACGTTGCGATTCTTCGCATATCCGTGGAAGTCCGTGCCGTCGTAGGCGAGATCGACCCGGTAGGTCGGCATCAGCCGAAGGCGGAGAAAAAGGCGAACGGAAACCGGAGGATCGTCTGGATGAGGAAGAGGATCGCTGCCCCCAGGATCACTCCGATGATCCCTTCGCGGAGCTTCATGTCCATCACCTGGGCGGTGCCCACCCCGGCGGCCGCGAAGTACCAGAGCGACCCGACGGCGGCGGCGATCGGCGAGAACTCGAGCGCGGCGCCGAGGATCATCGGCAAATAGGCGATGCCGTGCACCCGCATGATGGCCTGGGTCTGCTCGAACCGACGCCAATAGTCACCCTGCGGCTTGAACAGACGGGACGCTGCGAACCAGGTGGCCACCGCCAGGAACAGCCAGCCGGCCACGTTGGAGATCACGACATTCAGGGCTGCCGTCACGAAACTCGCCGCACGGAAGCCCTGGCCGACGAACAGTCCGGCCAACACCACCAGAGAGACGATGGCGACGAGCACGACTGCATCGGCGGTGGCGTTGCCGTCCCACCGGACGTCGTCGAACACGCTCCGATCGAATCGGGCAGCTCTGAGCGCGCGTTGAAAGATCGGTCCCATCAGTGAGGCCGGAGGGTACCAGCCTCATCGAGGCCGATCAGCACCCTGGCCGGCCGGGCGATGCTCTCCTCCATCGCA
>JAHEDH010000207.1 GCA_024641285.1 bacterium
GGGGCGCTGGTGGAACGGGCGCCGATGGACGACGATCTCGCCTCACGCTTGTACCGGGCGATGGTCTTCGCCCGCACCTACGACCGCAAGTCGATGGCGCTCCAGAAGCAGGGCCGCCTCGCCACGTACGCCCCGTTCGAAGGCCAGGAGGCTGCCCAGGCGGGTAGCGCGGCGGCTCTCGAGGTCGACGACTGGATGGTCGGCACCTACCGGGACGGCGCCGCGATGTGGATGCAGGGCTATCCCATGGAGCTGCTCTTCGCCGGCCGCACCGGGCACGAGCAAGGAGGCGAGGTTCCCGAACACGTGAGCGTGCTTCCACCGTCCATCACGGTGGGCGGGCACATGGTCCACGCCGTCGGTCTCGCCTGGGCGGAGCGCCTGCAGGGATCGAGCCGGATCGCCGTCACCTACTTCGGTGACGGCGCCACGTCGGAGGGCGACTTCCACGAAGCCATGAACTTCGCGGCAGTTCAGAACGTCGGCGTGATCTTCGTGTGCCAGAACAACGGGTGGGCGATCTCGCTGCCGACTGCCGAGCAGACCGCCTCGGAGACGATCGCCGAGAAGGCGATCGCATACGGGATGCCGGGCGTCCGCGTCGACGGCAACGACGTCTTTGCGGTGTATGCAGCAACCAGCGAGGCGGCCCGACGTGCGCGAATGGGCGATGGTCCGACCCTCATCGAAGCCGTCACCTACCGCATGGGCCCCCACACCACCGCTGACGATCCCGGCCGGTACCGATCCGACGAGGACCGCGACGAGTGGGTCCGACGCGACCCGATCGAGCGGCTGCGGGTCTACCTGTCGGAGCGGGGAAGGTGGGACGAGGATTGGCAGGCGCGGATCGAGGCGCAGGCAACAACCGAGATCGAACGAGCGATCTCGCTCGCCGAGAGCATGCCGGATCCGACGCCGTCGGAGATGTTCGGTGCCATGTTCGAAGAAATGCCCTCGCACCTGGCCGAGCAGCTGGCCGAGCTCGAGGCCGGGCGATGACGACGACCATCGCTCAGGCACTCAATCAGGCACTCGACGACGCTCTCGCCACCGACGAACGCGTGCTGGTGATGGGCGAGGACGTCGGTCGGACGGGCGGGGTGTTCCGGATCACCGACGGTCTGCGGGAGCGGTACGGCGCCAAGCGAGTCATCGACACGCCGGTGGCCGAGTCCGGGATCGCCGGAATCGGCTTCGGGATGGCGATCGCCGGGATGCGTCCCGTGATCGAAATGCAGTTCATGGGATTCTCGTACCCGGCGTTCGACCAGGTCATCAACCACATCGCACGCATCCGGAATCGATCGAGGCACCGGTTCAGTGCCCCGATGGTGATCCGGATCCCGTACGGCGGCGGCATCGGGGCTGCCGAGCACCATTCGGAGTCCGCCGAGGCGATCTACGTCCACACGCCCGGTCTCAAGGTCGTGGTGCCATCGCGCCCCTCGGACGCGTACGGGCTGTTGCGGTCGGCGATCGACGATCCCGATCCGGTCGTCTTCCTCGAGCCGATTCGCCTGTATCGGGCCGTCAAGGAGGAGTTGGCCGACCAGCCCGGATTCACGGACATCGGTGAGGCGAGCATCGAGAACGAGGGGCGCGATCTGACGCTGATCTCCTACGGGGCGATGATGAAGGAATGCCGCGAGGCGGTGAAGCAGCTGACCGACGACGGGATCTCGACCGAACTCATCGATCTCCGCTCGCTCACGCCGCTCGACACCGCAACCGTGTTGGCCTCGGTCCGCAAGACCGGGAGGGTGGTGCTGGTGGCGGAGGCGCCCCGGACCGCCGGGTTCATGTCCGAAGTCTCGGCGATCATCTCCGAACAGGCGCTCTACTCGCTCGCTGCTCCGGTTCGCCGAGTGACCGGCTGGGACACCGTGTTCCCGCTCAAGCGCTCCGAGAGCCTCTATCTGCCGTCGACCGACCGGATCGTCGCGGCCGCCCGGGCGACGATGGAAGAGTCGGTGTAGTCGTGGCGACCGACTTCCTGCTCCCCGATCTCGGCGAAGGGTTGACCGAGGCGGAGATCGTCCGCTGGCTGGTGGCCGAAGGCGACAGCGTGGTCGTGGATCAACCCATCGTCGAGATCGAGACCGACAAGGCGCTCATGGAGATCCCCACGCCGTACGCCGGCCTGGTCGTGTCCCATGGCGCTCCCGAAGGGACCGTGCTCGACGTCGGCCAGGTGCTCGTCACGATCCAGACGGAGTCCGATGAGCCGGGTGAGGGGCCGACCGAGCGCGAGTCGGGGCCGGAGGCGGCCCCGATCGTCGGAACGATCTCGAGTGAAGCCGTCGACCTGACACCGCGTGAAGTCTCGCACCGCCGTGCTGCGGCCGCCGTAGGGGTCGAGGCGCTGCCCATCGTTCGGCGGCTCGCCACCGACCTGGGAGTCGACCTGCGCTCCGTGACCGGCACGGGCGCCGACGGTCGGATCACCCGCGACGACGTCACGCAGGCAGTGGCGAAAACCGCCACGACGCCGGTGGATGGAGGGGCTCGAGAGATGACCGAACCCGAGCACACAGACGAGTCTGGGCCTCAGGAGCCGGAGGCGGCCGAAGCCTACGGAGCACCCACGCCGGCTCACCTGGGAGAGCTGGCCGACACGCCCGAACCGTCGACCGAGCGGGTCGAGATGTCGAAACTCCGACGGACGATCGCCGAGCGCGTGGAGGCCTCCTGGCGGGACATCCCGCACGTGACGGCGTTCGACGCCGCCGACGTCACCCGTCTGCTGGCGTCACGAGCAGCACTGAAGCGCCGGCGGGGACAACCGGTGTCGATCGATGCGATGCTCGTCAAGGCGGTCGTGGTGGCCCTCGGCCGCCATCGCGAGATGACTGCACGGCTCGAGGGCGACGTCCTCGTCTATCCCGAGCGTGTCGACATCGGGGTTGCCGTCGACACCGAAGAAGGTCTGATGGTCGTCGTCACCGAGGATCCGGCTCGACGCGATCTCATCGAACTGACCGCCGACATCGCTCGGCTGTCCGACGGTGCGCGGAACCGCACGTTACCGGCGGGCGCCTTCGCAGGTCAGGCCTTCACCGTGTCGAACATCGGAGCCGTCGGAGGGGGTTATGGCACCCCGATCGTGCCGA
This sequence comes from bacterium, assembly GCA_024641285.1. Classification (GTDB taxonomy): domain Bacteria; phylum Actinomycetota; class Acidimicrobiia; order Spongiisociales; family ZC4RG35; genus JAHEDH01. Next base: position 3,114 of record JAHEDH010000207.1, read on the forward strand.
TGGGCACCACGGGCATCCTCAGTGCCGGGAAGGGACAGGACACCCCGATCGCACGGAGTGGGCGCATCGAGATCGCTCCGATGATGCCGCTGTCGCTGTCCTACGACCACCGGGTGATCGATGGGGCTGCAGGGCGGAGGTTTCTGGCGACGGTCGTCGAGAACCTCGAGGAGCCGACGCTGTTTCTCGCTTGAGGCTCAGTCGTTGCGCATGAGCGCGCTCATGCGGCGGCGGAGGTGCGGGGGAGCGGTTCTCAGTCCGAGATCGACGGCGAATTGGGCGTCGTCGGTGATGTCGAGCAACACCTCTTCGCCTTCCGCTCGCAGGTGGAAGCCGTCGGGCAGGGCATTGACGCGGATCTCCGACTTGGCCCAGTCACCGATTTCGGCGCCTCCGGCATATACGCGGAACCGA
>JAHEDH010000011.1 GCA_024641285.1 bacterium
TCGGACTCGGCTCGCCCAGAGCCCGCACGATGAAAGCGGCCATCTGGGCCCTGGTGACGGCGTCACCCGGGCAGTAGAGGTCCCCGACCGGATCGCAACCGGTGGTGACTCCGGCCGTGCGGATCGCCTCGATGGCGGCCTCGTGGACGTTGCCGTCGTCGTCGATGAACGAGCCGCCTGGGGCGGTGGCAGCACCGGCAGAAACCGATCCCACCATCGCGAGCACGGTCACGATCAGTGCCAGTCGAACGGACATTCGCATGGGTTCACTCCCCCGTCGTGTGAGGCTCCACTGTATCGCTGTCGTCCTGCTGGAGCAGCCACAAGCCGAAGGTGATCGGCACCGTCTGGGTGATCGCCAGAGCCATGGCGATGGCCACCATCACCCACTTGAGCAGGCCGAGCCTGCCGGTGAGGTTGGTCTCGACTTCGACGAGGAGGAGCGCGGCCTCGTCGATGGTCTCCTGGTATCCGCCGACCGTGGTGGCCGTGGTGATGAGCTCGCGCCGCAGGTCGCTGAGGTCGTCGGCGATCACGAGGGTGTCGCTCCCGAAGTCGTTCAGGCTGTCGGCCGCGGACTCGATCAGCGGCCCTTGTCGGCGAAGATCGGCCGGGATGTCGGCGAGCCGCTGGTCCAGGTCGTCGATCGCCTCGTCGAGCGGGGTCTCGGGGTCGTAGTCGACGCCGAAGAACGACAGCGCCCGAAGCGTGCCGTCGAGCACGCCGGCCGTCGCCTCGATCGGAGCGAGCGACGCCCGCACCGAGTCCAGGCTCGCGGGCACGTCCTCGGAGACGAGTTCACCCAGGTTCGAGGTGAGCGCCGACAGCTGGGTGAGCGTGATGGATGCGTCGGCCGCCGACTGTTGTGTCGTGCGGAGCCCGTCGGCGACCGCGGTGAGGGCGTCCTCGACCGATGTCACCGTTCCGGCGACCGAGGCGAGCAGCCCGTCGGCGAGCTCGATCGAACGCGACGATGCCGTTGCGGCGGACCCCAGGATGCTCCAGGCGAGGATGGCGGCGACCAGTCCGGCGATCGCTCCGACCACGCCTCCAACGAGCCAGGTCCTTGCGAGCCAGCGGGGTACAGGGGGCACGTCGGGATCCTACCGCCGGGCTGCCGCGCCCCGGCTCGGTAACTTGCACTCGATGCGCAGGACCGCCGTCGCCATCGCCGCTCTCTTCTTCACCAACGGCGCGGCGTTCGCCAGCTGGGCTCCCCGCATCCCCGAGTTGGCGGATCGGATCGGCGTCGACCTCGCAGGTCTCGGATTGACGCTGCTCATGATGGGGATCGGCGGCCTGGTCGGGACCGGCCCTGCCGGGCGACTGATCGATCGCATCGGCAGCCGCCGGGTTGCGGTGGGAGGAGCGATCGCAGTCTCAGCCGCGGTCGCCTTGATCGGATTCGCATCGACCCCCATCGTGTTGGGACTGGCACTGCTGCTCGTCGGATTGTTCGACGTCACGGCGGATCTCGGCATGAATGCCCAGGCGGTCCTCGTGCAGATCAAGGGCACGGGAGCGATCAATCGGTTCCACGGGTTGTGGAGCATCGGCACGGTCGTCGGCGGTGCCCTCGGAGCCGCGGCGGCCGGCGCCGGAGTGAGCCTCGAAACCCACCTGCTGATCGTCGGCGCAACGATGGCGGCGGTGGCGTGGGGCGCCGGCAGGCGCCTCGCCGATCGTGACGCACCGGCACCCGCCGAGACCGAGGACGCGCCATCGCCGCGACCGATGATCCTGCTGGCGCTGCTGGGCTTCGCCGCCGCGTTCCTGGAGTCGCCGGGAGCCGAGTGGTCCTCAACGTTCGTCGACGAGGTGTTCTCGGCACCGCCGGCCACGGCCGCGTTGGGGTTCGTGGCGTTCACGGCGGGCATGACTTTGAGTCGCCTGTTCGGAGATACGATCGCGGCCCGCTGGGGGAATGCCCGCGGCTTCGCCGGGTCGCTTCCGGTCGCCGCAGCCGGGTGGGCGGCGGTGGTGTTCGCGACCGGTCCCGCCATGGCAATCGTCGGCCTGGGTGTCGCCGGACTCGGGACCGGCATGATCTTCCCCCAGCTGTACGCATCCGGGGCGTCCGGTGTCCTCGTGACGCAGGGACGCGGATTGAGCGCGATGTCCTTCGGCGCCAGGCTGGGCTTTCTGCTGGTGACGCCGACGGTCGGACTGCTCGGCGCCCGCATCGGCCTGGCTCCGGCTCTCGGGTGGATGATGGCCGTGACCGTTCTCTTCCTGTATCTGCTGACCGTCGCCGGCCGGGTGTCTACGACGACCTGATCGAGTGGATGAATGCCCCATTCCGGATGTGTTCGGCAACGGGATCCGCAAACACTCTTGACAATGCGAACACTGTTCGCATACAGTGTCCGCAGGAACTGCGAACAGTGTTCGCATCGATTCAGAGAGGGACACCATGTCGACACTCCACACCGTGCTCGGGGCCACCGGAGGCGCCGGACGCTCGATCGCCGAAGAGCTGATCCACCAGGGACAGCGGGTCCGAACAGTCAACCGCAGTGGTTTCGAACTCCGCGGTGCGGAACAGGCGGTGGCCGCCGACATCGAGACCGCAGACGGCGGTCTGGCGGCAGTGGCCGGCTCGGGCGTCGTCTACATGGCGGCACAACCCCCCTACGACGAGTGGCAGGGGCGCTTCCCGAAGATGCTCGGCAACGTCATCGCCGCCGTCGAACGGCACGGCGCCAAACTCGTCATGGTCGACAACCTCTACATGTACGGGCCCGGAGCCTCCCCCATGACCGAGGATGCGGGGTTCGGCGCTGCAGACAAGAAGGGCAAGGTCCGCATCGAGATGGTCGAGATGCTCGATGCGGCGATCGCCCGGGGTGTGTGTGTCACGAGTGGACGCGCATCGGACTACTTCGGGCTCCACGGCGAGAACTCGGCGATCACGGCGCTGACGATCGAACCGGCACTCGAAGGTAAGGCACCGAAGTGGATGGGCCGAACGGATGTCGCCCACTCCGTTGCGTACCTGCCGGATGTCGCCCGAGCGTATGTGATCCTCGGCACCGACGACCGTGCCGACGGCCGCCACTGGATCCTCCCGCATGCCGCAACGGTGACCGGAACCGAGTTCCTCGATGCGGTGACCACCGCTGCCGGCCTCCGTCCGTCCAAAAGACGAATCTCCAAGCCGATGCTGTACATGGTCGCCCCGTTCCATGCCATCTCCCGGGAGAGCCTGGGGATCTACTACCAGTGGGATCAGCCGTTCGTCGCCGACTCCAGCCAGTTCGTTTCCACCTTCGGCCCGTTCGAGAGCACCCCGCTCGCCACCGCCGTCGCCGAGACGCTGTCGACGCAGAAGGCGGTTGCGTGATGGTGCGGGGCGTCAGGGCTCGACAACGACCTCGTCGATGATGTCGAGCTGATGATCGATCGCTCGCAACTCGAGATGGTCATCCCAGACGGCGATGTCGACGAAGTGGTAGGTCGACCATGCAACAACCGAGAAGTCGGCGAGATTCGTCGGGCGGAGCTGAGCGGCTCCACCAGAAACGATGTACGTGACGCCGTGGATTGGCCTCGTTCGCTGGTAGTCGTGGTCGTGGCCGGTGAGCACCAATTGCACGCCGTACTGCTCGAACAACGGACCAAAGGCGTTCCGGACACCGAGGTCTGAACCGTGCCATCCACCCGAGTATGGGGGGTGATGCATGATCACGATTTTCCAACGTTCTGTCGCAGAGGCGAGCACCTCCGTCAGCCACGACAACTGCTCGGGGTCCTCGGGACGGTTGGAGTCGAGCGCAACAATCCGCACGTCGCCGAACGTGACCGAATACCAGGGTGCGGGCATGCCGAGCGCTGCGACCTGAGCATCTCCGAAACCGCTGTCGACGTCGTGATTCCCGAGAACCGCGAGGATCTCGGAGCCGCCATCCAGGATGTCGGCGAAAGGCTGGAACACGGTGTCCTGGGCTTTCGACGGGTCGCCGTCCTCGTAGATGTTGTCGCCCAGCAACAACAACGCCTTGTACGGGTTGTCGCCTTCGAGTGCAGCCATTGCGGCTGCGGTCGCCGCCTCTTCGGTGCCCCCGGTGCCGACGTCACCGGCAGCTGCGAAGCGCATCGGCAAATCGACCGATCCGCCAGGCTGGCTCTGGTCCGCAAGTGTCGGCGCTACCGCTACTCCGAGGGTGGTTGGCACACCTGTGTGGGCAGGGCGCCCGAGCAGAAAAGCGCCGATGCCGACCACTCCGAATGCGATCGCCGCAAGCGCCGACCATCTCCTGAGCCTGCCCTGCGCCGCCTCATCCACGGCACCAGTATGCACCTCGTCCAGACGTAGCTCCGACGTCGCAGGAACGGCTTCGCAGGGATCAGATCCGGAAGACCGGACGGGCGGTGAGCCCGAGCGATTCGGAGAGCGCCATCGACCGCTCGTGTTCGACCCCGTAGAGCCGGTCGAGCGCCTCCGAAGCCGACTGCACGATGTGCAACGCTCCGAGATCGGATGCCGCAGACGCCACCGATTCCAGCGCACCGCGCCGATCCGGGGACACTCCGGCGAGGGCGGCCAGCAGGTCGTAGCGGGCGACCTGAACCGGGCTGAGCGTGTCGCGATCGATCGCCAGCAAGGCTTCCCCGGCATCCTCCCGACCCGAGAGGAGGGCGAGTTCGCACCGGCCGCACGCGACATCGACGAGCTGCTCGTCCGCCGAAGCCATCCAGGCGAGCCCCTCCGCCCGCTCGAACAGGCCTTCGGCCTCGTCGAGCCTCCCCAGCCGAGCCGAGAGTCGCGCCAGCGTCAGTCGGCTGGCCGACTCCCCTACGAGGTGACCGGCACCACGGAAGTCCGCCAGCGCCGACTCGAGGAGTTCAAGCGATTCATCCAGCCGGCCCTGTTCGAGCAGGAGCTCGCCCAGGTTGTACGACGCCAGCGCACGCCCCAGAACGTCTCCGATCTGCTCGCGGGCCGCCAGTGCCGCCCGGTGATGGCCCTCACACTCCCTCCATGCGCCCACGTAGTAGGCGTGATAGGCGAGATTGTTCAACGCATTGGCTGCGCCGGTGACATCGCCGATCCGTTCGAAGATCTCGAGCGCGCGCTTGGCGTGGTCCGTGGCATCCGACCATCCGGCGCGGGTGCTGGCCAGCGCCCGGATCGAGTGCGCCCGTGCGACCGACTCGGTCTCTTCGTCGGTCTCGGCAAAGACGCGATCGCACCACGTCGCCGCCTCCTCGAAGTGACCTTTCCTCACTTCGAGCCCGGCGATGCCCGTCATCTCCTCAGTCCTGGCCGCGGGCGAGACGGCGTGTTCCAGGACCTCGTCGAACATCTGCCTCGCCTCATCGGGCCGTCCCAGCCTCACCAGCGCGCGGGCGGCCAAGGCCCTCAGCTGCCATGCCGTGTCGTCATCACCCAGTGCGGATGCGGCGTCCTGATAGGCGGTCGCCGCCTGCTCGAACATACCGGCTCGTTCGAACGCATCGCCCAGATGGCGCTGGACGTCGGATATCGCTGCGGGCTCGATGTCGAGGTTGTCGGCCGACTCGAGGGCACGTTCGAGCAGCCGGATCGCCTGCAGCGGAGCCTGGCCGTGCGACGCCTTCTCGGCCGCCATCCGGTTGTACTGCCACGACTTGTCCCACCGTTGCGCCAGGTGGAAGTGGTAGGCGAGGTCGGTGACGAATCGCTCGGGTCGGCGCCGGGCCCGACGCTCGATCTCCTCGGCCGCCATCTGATGGACGCTGATGCGCCGTTCGTGAGGCAGGATTCGATATGCGACATCGCGGTGGATGGCGTCCCGAAACCGGATCCGCCCTACGACCTCGGTGTCGATGAACGCCTGCAGACGGCCCCACGATTCGGGGTCCTCGAGCGCGGTCGACATCTCTGGCAGCAGAGACGCCAGCAGATCGATCCGGGCGTCCATCCCGAACACCGCCGCATACGAGAGCAGCTGGCGGTCCCGGTCGTCGAGGCGATCGATCTGGGCGAGCGCCGCTGCCTCGATCGTCTCAGGGACGGCGCCCCCCTCACTGGCGGTGATGGTGAGCTCCCGCAGCGCGGCCGGCCGGCCGGCGGCCTTCTCGACGATCTCGTCGATCACCGGCGACGGCAGCGTGTCCTCCCCGAGGAGTTCGATGACGAGCCGGCGAGCCCGGCTCGGATCGAGACTCTCGACCCGCACCGACGAGGTGCCGTCCGGCACCCAGCTCGGGGCCGAGACCGCCGTGATGATCAGCACCCAGGGATGGCCGTGGATGGCCTTGGCGAGGAGCTCGAGGAGACCGACCGATGTCTCGTCTGCAAACCCGGCGTCCTCGACCCGCAGCACCGCCGGACGGTCACCCAGCGCGGCGGTCAACAGGCCGACGACCGTCTCGTGCAGTCTCGGTAGGTAAGCCTCGCGGGGAAGGGTCGACGACTCCGGGGTAGCCGGGATCTCGACACCGACGACGTCTCCGATGAGCGGAGCCCACGGCGCCAGGCCGGGGTCGATCGATCGGATCGCCTTCTCCAGTCCGGCAGGGGTGTACACGTCGGCGGATCCGAGGATCAACTGGACCAGACGGCGGGCGATCCCGTGGATGCCTTCCCAGCGGTCGGTGCAACGGAGCCGCGTGTTGATCTCGGTTCGGCCGTCGGTGGCTGCCGCGGCGATCGTGCCCTTGCCCAAGCCTTCGCCGCCCGTGAGCATGATCACGGTGCCGTCGCCCGCCAGGCCGTCGTCGACCAGCCTGGCGACCGACGCGATCTCAGCCTTGCGGCCGATCACCTGGCCGTGGAACGTCTCCTCGTCGGCGTGGGAGGTGAGCGCGTCGAGGCGGATCGGGCTGATCTCCATCGACTTGCCCTTGAGTGCGATCGGCGGAAGCGTCGTCGCTTCGAACACCGCTGCGGTGCGGTCCATGGCCGTGGCTGTCGTCCAGACCTGGCCGGGAGGGGCGGCGGCCGCCAACCGGGCTGCGAGGTTCACCGTGTCGCCCATCACGGTGTAGCAGCGTCGCCCCGGGGCTCCGAGGTCGCCGGCAAACACCGCTCCGTAGGCCGAGCCTCCACTGACGGAAAGGCGGGTCTCGGCCGTGATGATCTCGTGGAGGGCGGACGCCAGCCCGTCTTTGGTCCGCACGCGGTGGGGCACTCCGGCGGCGAGGATGAACTTCACTCCGTCCTTGTCGACGTCGGAGCCGAGGTAGGAGACTGCATTGGCGCCGCACCTGTCGATGATGTTGCCGAAGAGCCTTCCGAGGGCTTTGGGTCGCTCGTCGTCGTCGAGGGCTCCGAGCCCCGACACCTTGATGAACCCGATCGTTGCGGTCCGGTGCTGACCTTCCTGGAGTGACAGGGTGAGCCGGTCTCTGAGGTCCGGCGAGATGAACACGTCGGGCTCGATTCCCTCTCCGACCCGAACGAGTGGCAGGTCGTCGAGGAACTCGGCGAGTTCGGGGTCGCCGAGCAGAATCGGTCCGCCGGCTTCCCCCTCGCCGACGAACTCCGCCGGGAGTTGGGCGACCATCTGCTCGTCGATGCCGATCTCACCGGAGACGGCAGCGGACTCGGCGGCGAGTAGGCGGTCGATCGTCGGTCCCGAGACGATGATCTCCTGGGATCCGATTCCCACCCGATCGGCGGTGATGGAGCCGGTCGCCAGACCGATCGAGATGCCGAGCGGCTCGCCCGGTGTCTCCACCTGGCCGATCGCCTCGCTCATGTCGGCGGCAGCACGGCTCGCCCGACCGACGTGCTCGTCGCCGGTGAACATCGCAAGGATGGCGTCGCCACCGAAGCGAAGCAGGTCGCCGTGTTCGAGGAGAACGATCTCGACCAGCTCGCTGAAGGCTCGATTCATCACGCGGGTGACCACTTCGGCACCGCGCTCCCCCATCTCCTGCATGAGCCGCTCGGAGAGCGCGGTGAACCCCGAGATGTCGGCGAACAGCACCGTCGCATCGACGTGGCGCGTCCTCAGCTCCGGATGCTCGGCCATCCATTCGATCGCCGTCCGGGGCACATAGAGCGCGTGTTGAGGTGCCGCCACACGAGGAAATTACTGGAGAAACCCCTGGCGCGCCGACAGGTCGACGGATACCGTATCTGCGGGCGGATTGCGCAGCTCTGGATTCGTACATCCGAGAGAAGCAGTGGGAGAGGCAAATGATGGGCAGTACACGCGTTTCGCGTTGGCAAACGATTGCCGTCGCCTTCTCGATGATTGCGTCCTTGGTGGTCGTCCTGCCCTCCGCACCAGCGCGCGCCGCAACCCTTTCGGTCCCCAGCCAGTACACCACCATCCAGGCCGCCGTCGGCGTTGCGCAAGATGGCGACGTGATTGAGGTTGCCCCGGGCTCGTACCAGGAGTCGATCTCGCTCTTCGACAAGGCAGTCACCATCAGATCGACGGGCGGCGCAGACGTCACGACGATCACTCCGACAGGACCCGGCGCTCTCATCGTGGCCCTGTCGGCGACAGACGACGGCAATGGCAACATCATTGCCGTTGGCTCCCTCGTTCTGGATGGCTTCACGCTGACAGGCGGCGACAGGCCAAGCTCCAATCCTGCCGGTGCCGTCTGGGTGAGCAACATCTACTCGTCGATGACGCTGCTCAACTCGAGAGTGATCAACAACTCGACTGCAAGCGAGGGCGGCGGAATCACGAACTGGGGCACTCTGACGATCGACAACTCATTGATTTCCGGCAACTCGGCGGGAGACGACGGTGGGGGTATCTACAACACCGGCGTTCTCACTATCACGAACTCCACGATCACTGGCAACAGCACGTCCGGAAACGGTGGCGGAATCCACAACGAAGGCAGCAGTCTCGCCATCGCCCACGCGCTGACAATGGACTCGTCCACAATCTCAGACAACAACGCAGGTGGATTCGGCGGCGGGCTCAGCAACGTATCCGAAGCGACCGCAGTGGTAGAACGATCGCTCATCTCTGGAAACGATGGCGTGTTCGGTGCCGGCGTCTGGGTCAGTGGGCCGAGCGTTGCCACCAACGACGTGCAACTGCTGAACAGCACTGTGTCCGGCAACCTCGGAACCGGTGTTGAGGCAGACCAGACGACAGCCAATGCCTACCTCTACTTCTCAACAGTCACCAACAACACGACCGGCGTATACGGCCGGGGCACGAGCCCCAACAACACGGTTGTCCTCGCACGCTCACTCGTCGCCGGGAACACCACCGACTGCCAGGGATCGATTGGGATGGCTGCGTACAACCTGGTCGGAGTTCAGGGCGCCGGGTGCGTTCTACCAAGTGCAGGCTCGGGCGATCAGATCGGCTCGCCGGCGTCGCCGATCGACCCGCTTCTCGGGCCTCTTTCCGACAATGGGGGCCCCACCCTGACCCATGCGTTGCTGTCGGGCAGTCCGGCGATCAACGCAGAGCCTCAGTTCGCGTGTCTGCCCGAAGATCAGCGTGGTGAACCACGGCCAGAACCCGGAGGGACCGCATGCGACATCGGCGCCTTCGAAGTGCAAGCTGCACCCCTCCAGAATCTCATCAACGCCACTCCGAGTGGCGGCACGGTCCAAGTCCCCGCAGGCACCTACACCGAGACGATCTTCGTTGACGGCGGCAAGACTCTCGTCGGTGGCGGAGCCACAGCGGGCGACGTTGTCATCGATGGGACCGGCGGCTCGGGTCCGACGGTCGTTGTTGCCGGGTCGGCCGCATTCGAGAACCTGACGATTACCGGCGGATCGAGTGGGAGCACTGGCGGCAACATGCTGCTCGACACCGCTGACGTCACACTCACCGACGTCATCGTGTCCAATGGCACTGCGCAGGCTGGCGCCAATATCGCGGCCGTCGGCGGATCCACACTCACGATCGTCGGCAGCACCGTCAGCGGCGGACAGGCCGGAACCAGTGGTGGTGGCATCTTCGTCGACGGAAGCCAACTAGAAGTCAACGGCTCGGTGATTGCCGCCAACTCAGCCGCCATCGGTAACGGAGCGGGTGTCGCTGCCACCAACAGCATCGTGATGGTCGACCGCTCGACGCTCCTCAACAACTCGGCAGGGGATGGTGCCGGCCGGGGTGGCGCCGTCTACGGCGACGAGAACAGTTCCATCGACATCGTGGACACCACGCTCGACAGCAACACCGCCGACTACGGAGGCGGCGCATACGCAGCCGGAACCCTGAACGTCAGCGGCTCACTGTTCGCCTCGAACACCGCAACAGGGCCCGACGGGAGCACGGGCGGTGGTATCGGGGGCACCGGGACGATCAGCATCGTCAACTCCACGCTTGACGGCAACAGCTCGGCTGGCAACGGTGGCGCCGTCGGAATCATCTCAGGTGTCACCACGCTCAACAACGTCACGCTCACCGACAACGCAGCCGGGGCGAGAGGCGGTGCCTTCAGCGGCGACCCGGGCGCGACGCTCCGGATCGGCAATTCTCTGTCCGCCGGCAACACGAACATCGGTGGTGGGCCGGATTGCATCAACTTCATATTCGAGTCGATCGGACACAACGTGCTCGAAGGCGCACCTGTGGGATGCACGCTGCAGTCCACCGACAAAGTCGTGCTCGCGGCAGCCGCGCCTGAGAGCCTCACCGACAACGGCGGTCCCACGCTCACCCGGGCGCTGGGCGACGGCCACCCGGCAATCGATGCCGGCGGGCTGCGGCTCGACTACCAGGTCTTCGATGCCACGACCCTGGGTGATTGGGAGCTCAACGGTTTCGCAAACAGCGTCAATGGCGAAATCCTGCTTGCCGCTCCTGCGCCTTTCTTCACCGTCGGCTCAGCCTTCCTGGTTGATCCGGTGCCGGTAGCCGAGGACTTCGTCGCCCAGTTCGACTTCCGCATCGACGCTCTGAACACATCGGGAGCTGATGGAATCACGTTCACGATCACCGACAGACCGAACGCAGCGAACGGCGGAGGCGGCCTTCTGGGTCTTTCGAACAGCTTCAACGAGCAGACAGGCGTTCGGACCGGAGCAATCATCGGCGTGTCGGTGGAATTCGACACGTACCAGAACGGAACCGGCGAGGGGGCCAACGACATCAATGACGCGCAGGTTCTCGATGCGTTCAACCATATCGGGATCGACATCGACGGCAATGTATCCAGTGTCGCCAACAACACTGGTTCGATACCACAACTCGACAGCGGTTCGCCATGGACGGCACGCGTCGAATACACCGCCTCCACCAAGACGCTCGACGTGTATGCCGCTCCGAGTGCTTCAGGACTCCCTGCGACACCGACGGTGTCGACCGTACTCGTCGACGACATCGCCACACTCCTGAACAGCTCGGTCGGCTACGTCGGCTTCACTGGCGCGACCGGCACACAGAACATCTCGGGCTTCCAGCAGGTCCTCAACTTCAGTTTCGATAGCGGTCCGGCATGTGAGGCTGTCGACCAACGCGGCGTGAGCCGTCCGCAAGGTTCCCGCTGCGACGTCGGTGCCTTCGAACTCGAGGTCACCCCCGAGGGCACCATCATCAGCGAGCTCGAAGTGAACACGTTCGAGGACACGACCCTCGAGAGCGGCTTCTCGGTCGAGCTCGGAGCCATTCCATCCGACAGACTGCTCGCAGGCGCATCTGCGATCGTCGGTGCGCCACTCGGCGCAATCGAACTGGACGCCCCGCTCGACGCCGCCCCGCTCGGCGCGATCGGGCTCGACGCCACTCCGCTCGGGGCGATCCCACTCGGCGCCATCCCGCTCGGGGCGATTCCGTTGGGAGCGATCCCCCTCGGGGCGATCAACCTCATGGACCTTCCGATCGACGGCGGCTGGGAAGCAGTGCTCGCCGGTACCTCGCTCGCAGGACGTCCCCCGCAGACCGTCACCATCGAAGAAGTCTTCGATCAGGTCCCGGCCGACCAACTCGCTGAAGTGCGACTCGCCCAGCTCGATCCAACGTCGAGTGCCTTTGGAGACGTCAGCGTCGGATCGCTGCTGCTCGGAACGGTCCCGATCTCCGATCTCGACACAGACGGGACCTTGCTCGCCGCCTGCGACGCCGTCACAGGCGGGCCGGCTGGCAGCTGCCCTGCGAATGCAAGCCCCCTCTCACTGGAGCTCACAGGCTCGTCACTCGCAGCCTCGCCGCTCGGTGCCATTCCCTTGGGCGCCATCCCTCTCGGCGCCATCCCACTCGGCGCCATCGGGACCGAAGCTGCGCCACTCGGCGCCATCCCGTTGGGCGCCATCCCACTCGGCGCCATTCCGCTCGGCGCAATCGGCGACATCCAATCGGCACCGCTGGGCGCCATCCCGCTCGGAGCGATCGGCGATCTGGCCGCCGCACCCCTAGGCGCCATCCCGCTGGGAGCGATCCCCCTGGGGGCGATCCCGCTCGGAGCAATCCCGCTCGGAGCAATCCCGCTGGGCGCCATTCCCCTCGGAGCCATCGATGCGAACGGAGACGACACAGTCGGTGACGTCTGCGCCTTCCTCGACGCCGACGCTTCGGCGCAGAGCTGCTCGGATCTCGGACTCGACGACAGTTCGACCCTCAAGGACTACGTCGATGCCGTCGGAACCGGTGACCTCAGTGCAACACCACTCGGCGCGATCCCGCTCGGCGCGATCCCGCTCGGCGCGATCCCGCTCGGCGCGATCGACATCACCGGCATCCCGCTCGGCGCGATTCAACTCGGCGCAATCGAACTCGCCGGGACTCCATTGGGGGCGATCCCACTCGGCGCGATCCCCCTTGGTGCGATCCCGTTCAGCGCCGTGTGCGACGCGATCCCATCCGGGTCATCTGTGACCTGCGATGCCAGTCTCACACTGGCCGACTACCTCGCAGCGACCGGATCGTCGACCCTCGGTGCCACGCCACTCGGGGCTATCACGCTCGAAGGTCTGCCACTCGGGGCGATTCCGCTCGGCGCCATCCCACTCGGCGCCATCTCGGTTGCGGGGGTCCCCCTCGGGGCGATCCCGCTCGGGGCGATCGACCTGCAGACGAGCCCGCTCGGGGCCATTCAGCTGCAGGACACGCCTCTCGGAGCGATCGGCGACACTACGACACTCGCCGAGGCGCTCCCGCTCGGCGCGATCCCGGCCGAGACCCCGCTCGGCGCCATCGACGACGCACTCGACGGCTTCCTCCTCCAGGACGTGCTCGACCACCTCACCATCGCCTTCCTCGGTGAGACCGGCGCGTTCGGAGACTTGACGCTGGCAGACGTGCTTGTCGGAATCCTCCTCTCGTCGGACTTCCCGTGGGAGGACCTGCCGCTGGACCAGATCGAAGTCCGCGACATCGCCTGTGCAGCTTCCGTTTCAGACGTAGGCGAAGGCGACGGCTTCACCGCCGAGTGCGCTCCCGGCAATGTCGATACCCTCGACGTGGGTGTCAACTTCCTACTCGAGAGCGGAGACCTGGGTGGCGTCGAGGCGCGGGTCACGATCCCATCCGATTGGGCCTACCTTGCACGGTCGGCCTGGCTCGACTCCGGCAGTGACCTGTTCGACGTCGAACCGACCACCGAGGGGACAGACCTCGTCTTCGCTCTCCCCGACACCGGGGCATCGGGCGGCTCCTCCATCTGGTTGAGATTCTCGGTATACGCCGGGTATCAACTCGGGACCGGCACGATCTCGGCGTCTCTTACGGGTCAGGACAGCCCCGACTTGAACGCAGACTCGCCCGTCATCACAGTTGTCGACGGTCTCGAACCCAGCAGCCTCGGCGCTCCAACCGGCATCGACGACGACACGCTCTATGTGGGCTACGTCGACAGCTCGACAGACGTGGACGGCTTCTCGATCCCGTCCGCCGGCGAGGGTGTCCGCACGACCGTGTTTCTATCCAACCTCGACCAGGACATCGACACCTTCATCTACCGTCCCGAGTCTGCGCCGCTGTCGGGCGACGGGACCGAGCGTGCGATCCCGCTCGGATCTACGCCCGTCAGCGACGGCATCGACTTCGGCGGCAACTCGCCGCTCGAGCCAGAGGTCCAGGGAGACAGCCCACTCGCAGCCCCGGTCGGTGATGTCTTGGCGGACTCGTCCACGAACACAGGAACCGACGGTGAGGAACTCACCATCCTCGACGGCCCAACGACCGAGTCGTACACGATCCAAGTCGCCGGGTTCCAGGGCGCCTCCAGCGACCGCCCCTACACCCTCCGCGTGAAGCGGACTGCCGAGGCCGCCCAACCGAACACCTGCTCGCCGAGACAGGCGCCGGACTACACGACACTGTCCGGCGGCGGAGCCAGCATCGATACCGACACCGTCACGCTGTTCCTCACGAACCCGACTCGTTTCGATGACGTCTACGGCGCCGGATCGTGGAACACCGCGTCGGCGCAATTGGCCAACCTGGCAGCGCGTGCCGAGGTAGGCGGACAGATCGTCGACATCGCCGATATCCCGGGCGTTGCCGCTGCCTTCGGAACTTGGGACCTCGATCCCTGCGACGTGTCGGCAGCCAATGACATCGTCGGAGCAATCCAGGTGTGGATCCAGGACAACGCTCCCGAGAGTCTTCGTCACGTGACGATCATCGGCGCAGACGAGATCGTGCCGTTCGCCCGAGCCGAGGACGAGACCGTGGTCGCCAACGAGAGCACCTACGCCGGCGACTTCGGGGGCAGCCCACTGTTCTCCGCACTGACCACCAGGCACTACCTCACGGATGCCCCATACGGCGACTTCGATCCGATCCCATGGGTCGGCACCAAGTACGCCTATGTCACCGACCTGTCGGTCGGACGCCTGGTCGAGAACGCAACGCACATCGCCGGAGCCATTCAGACCTATATCGACAACAACGGGGTCCTGAGCCCAACCACCGCGGCGGTGGCTTCGTACGACTTCCTCTACGACGGTGCGACGCTGTTGGCGGACCGGCTCGACCTCCAGCTCGGCGGACCCGTGACCGATCGCACGCTCATGGACGATCCGGCGGTCGTGACCGCCGCGACTGCGTGGACGAACACCGACCTCCAATCGTTGATCGACGGTGTGCCCGACATCATCTCGCCGAATTCGCACTACGACCACTACCGACTGTTGCCGTCGCAGGAGAACCTGAACGAGACGGAGAACGACCTGTTCACGATCGGCGACCTGCCCGGCGACCTGTCCGACGTGATCATCTTCACCATGGGATGCCACTCAGGTCTCAACGTCGACGGCAGCATCGGCACCGCAGTCGAGGATCAGGACTGGCCGGAGGTCTACTCGGCGCTCAACGCCATCTACATCGGCAACACCGGGTACGGCTACGGCGACTCCGCGACCGTCGCGCTGACGGAGTCGATCATGGCCAACCTCGCTGGGAACCTCGACGGAACCCTGACCATCGGTCAAGCACTCACCCAGGCGAAACAGGATCAGTTCTCCAAGGCCGGCCTGTACGGGGTCTACGACCTCAAGGCCATCGAGGAGGCGACCCTGTACGGCCTGCCCTTCTGGCAGATCAGTGTGCCTGGCGGTGGACCCACGGCACCCGCCGACCCGACCGCAGGTCCGACCGGCACCGACCCGATCAGCGGGCTGACGGCCGCGTCATTCTCGATCGACCCGACCTTCGAGGAGGTCACTTCGGTCAACGGCACGTACTGGACGGTCGACGGCGAGACCGAGTACTTACAGTGGCGTCCGATCCAGCCTCGAACCGGTGTCGACGTGACCAAGGACGGTCTGATCGCCACGGGCGCGATCTTCACCGACCTCTTGACGAGGGACCAAGACGTCGTCGACGCAGCGTTCGCACGACCAATGACCGTTTCTTCGACACAGCGAGAGCCCGAAGTCGAGACACCTGGCATCGTCTTCCCGACCGGCTTCACGACCGTCGGCACCGGGAACCGCGTGAATCCGGATCCGACCGGACCCGCGGTCGAGCAGGTGCAGCGCCTCAACCTGATCCCTGGCCAGTTCCAGGGCGATGCAACGGGCTCGGGCGGCACTCAACGCCTGTTCGAGGAGATCGAAGGGACCGTGTTCTACCAGCCCGTCGCCAACATCGACTCCATCGACTGGACGCGTCCGTACATCGCCGATGTCACAGCCGCGGCGGCCGGCGGCGAGGTGCGATTCCAGGTCGCGGCCAGCGACGGAGACTCGGGCATCTCCCGTGTGGTTGTTCTTGTCCGAACCGGACGGAACGTCGACGACACGAGCATCTGGACCGACGTGGATCTCGTCGAAAGCGGTGGGGTCTGGACGGGTGCCGCCACCTACTCAAATACCGTTGCACCCCCACTCGACTACTTCGTCTTCGCAGTCAACGGAGACGGAGTGAGCGCAATCTCGGTCTTCAAGGGTGGGTACTACCAGGCTTCGGCGCCCCCCGGTGGAGGCGGGCTGCCACCCGTGACTGATGACGAGCCGCCAGTGGTATCGATCGGAGTACCGCCGGCACCGTCGGAGCTCTTCGTCGAGACGGGCTCCGCAGTCCCCGCGCCTTTTGCATGCTCGGATGCGCTTTCGCCAGTGACTGAGTGCTCGGCGGAGGTGACTGCTCCCGACAGCAGCGTGTACGCAGTGCTCCCTGGGGAAGCTCTTCCTGCGAGCGTGCTCGGCGTTTACCAGGCGTCGGTCACTGCAGTAGACGCCAAGGGGAACTCGAGGACGGATTCGTTCGAGTACACCGTCGTTGGCGTAAGCGTCGTCGTTGCTCCGAACCTGCTTGCAGTCAATTCCCCGGTGTCCCTGACAGCGTCCCTGCTGCCGTCATCCGTGGCTGCCCCCGACTCTGTCGTGCTCAACTGGGGTGACAGTACGGATGACCTGACGGGTGGAACCTTCGGGTCGACCCTCACAGCGTCTCACGCGTACACCACTCCTGGTGTCTACACCGTGGAGTTGACCTTGATGTACGGCGATCTGACGATCTCCGACATCTACGAGTTCGTCGTCGTCTACGACCCGAATGGTGGGTTCGTGACCGGTGGTGGCTGGATCGACTCGCCGGAAGGCGCCTACGTACCCGATCCATCGCAAACGGGCAAGGCGAGCTTCGGGTTCGTGTCCAAGTACAAGAAGGGCCAAAGCACGCCGGACGGCAACACCACCTTCCAATTCAAGGCGGCCGATCTCAAGTTCAAGTCGACGAGCTACGACTGGATGGTCATTGCCGGGAAGAAGGCACAGTTCAAGGGGTCGGGCACGATCAACGGCTCGGGCAACTACGGCTTCATGTTGACAGCGATCGATGCTGCGCTCACTCCCTCGACGGATGTGGACCTGTTCCGGATCAAGATCTGGGACAAGGACAACAACGACACAGCCGTCTACGACAATCAGCTCGGGGCGTCTGACGGCTCCGACCCGACGACGGCGATCGGCGGGGGCTCCATCGTGATCCACGACGGGAAGAAGAAGTAGCCGGTTGACGGTTCCGTTCTCGTGACACAAACGCTGTGCGTTTGTGTCACGAGAACGGGTCAGCCCACTTCGATCTCCATGCCTTCGAAGGCGGCGTGGGTGTCGGGGAACACCGCCTGTGCCTGGTCGACGATGGCATTGACGCCCTCGTCGTCGCGGGAAGGGTCGTGGCTGGTCAGGATCAGCTGACCGACGCCTGCTCGTTTGGCGAGCGACACGGCCTCGAGCCAGGTGGAATGGCCCCAACCCTCCTTCTCGGTCAGATACTCCTCGGGCAGGTACTGGGCGTCGTAGACCAGCACATCCGCGCCACCGGCCAGAGCGAGCAGCTTCTCGTCCGCACCGGCCTGGCCGTGCTCGACGTCTGTAGCTATCACGATCGACTTGCCATCGCGCTGGATCCGATAGGCCATCACGCCGTCGGGGTGGTGGAGGACGCGAGGGATGATCTCGAACCCGTCCACCCACATGGGCTCCTCCGTCACTTCACGGAACTGCTTCTTGGCGGCGGTGCCTCGGAAATTGACAGGAAACCACGGTGGTCGCATCACCCGGTCGATCGCCTCCTCGATGTCCATGCCGCCGACATCACGTCCATAGAAGGTGAAGCGGTTGTCGGGGTGATAGAGCGGCTTGAAGAAGGGCAGCGCCAGGCAGTGGTCCCAATGGAGGTGGGTCAACATGATCGAGAACTGCAGAGGCTCACCCGTCGGGAGCCGATCGTGCAGAGCCATCGCACCGGTCCCGGCGTCCACGAGGAGACGTTCGGTCGGTGAGATCTCGATCTCGAAACAGGTCGTGGCGCCGCCATACCTGAGGTACCTCTCGCCACTGACGGGCACCGATCCCCGGCACCCATGGACGTTGACCGTGAAACCCGACATTGCAGAGGACCCAACTTTCAACAGCGGTGGCGCAGACTAACCCCTCTATCGGCCATGCGGTCGAAGGACCTTGAGACGAACCCCTACCGGAACCGACGTAGCGGACATAGGGTACGGCCATGGCGAAACGACACTTCACCCCCGCTCTGTTCACCTTCCTCAAGGACCTCGACGCCAACAACGAGCGAGACTGGTTCAACGACCACAAGGACCGCTATCTCGACTCGGTGCAGGAACCGGCGATCGAGTTCATCATCGACTTCAAACCCAAGCTCCAGCAGATCAGCCCTCACTTCACCGCCGAGGCGAAGACGGTCGGCGGCTCGCTCTTCCGCATCCAACGTGACACCCGCTTCTCGAAGGACAAGACCCCGTACAAGCAGAACACCGGGATGCAGTTTCGTCACGAGGCGGCGAAAGACGCCCACGCCCCGGGCTTCTACCTCCACCTGCAACCGGGTGAGTGCTTCGCCGGGCTGGGACTGTGGCGCCCCGAGACGAAGATCGCCTACCAGATCCGCGAGTACATCGCCGAACACCCCGATGAGTGGAAGAAGGCGACCCAGGGCAAGCGGTTCACCGACGTGTGGGAGCTCAGCGGCGAGTCACTGGTACGGCCCCCGAAGGGATTCGACGATGACCACCCGCTCATCGACGACCTCAAGCGCAAGGACTTCATCGCCTCGACCAGGCTGACGCAGAAGCAGATCACGTCGGATGGCTTCCTCGACGAGTACGCCAAGCTCAACAAACGCGCAGCACCGTTCATGGAGTTCCTCTGCCAGGCGGTCGGTGTTCCGTTCTAGGAAGTGACCATGGGTGTCAACGTCTCACAGACCGACAGTTCAGTCGTCCTCCGCTTCGGGCCGCTCCAGTCGCTGTTCGGCCTGAAGGGCAGACTCGACATCCCGAGGAGTCAGATCACTTCGGTCGAGGTGATGGATCGAACCGGGGTCCCCGCCACGGAGGGAACGTGGCTGAGGGCACCCGGCACACAGATCCCCGGGCTCATCCGATACGGCTCGTACGGGCGGGAGCCGCTCCGGGAGTTCTGGCTCGTGCTCCGACAGACGCGGGTCGTCGTCATCGGCGTTGCCGACTGGGCCTACCACCGGGTCGTCATCGGGTCCGGCGATCCGGATCGCCTGGCGAGCGAACTCGAGGGGTCTTGACCGTCACAAGCGATGCCAGCCGGGCTCGGACCACCAGGATGATGCCCGTCGCCCCGGCGAGGCCGAGCGAGACCGTCAGCCAGGCGGCATCGAACGAGCCTCGGTCGATGACGAAGCCGAGCAGCAGCGGCCCCAAACCTGCGCCAACGAACACCCCGGCCTGGGTGATCGCACTCGATGAGGCCACCGAGCCTCGATTGGCGTTGACGACGGTGAAGGTCATCAACCCCGGCCAGCCCCACCCCGTCACGTAAGCCACCAGGACACCGATCACGAACCACGCAGCAGTGGTCAGCGGGAGAAGCGCGAACACGACCGCGCCGACGCCGGTGAGGGTCGCCATGCCTCCGAACCCACTCCATCCGTACCGGTCTGTGAGGACGCCCACGCCGATCCGGGCGGCGATCGAGAGCGCTGCTCCCGAGAACTGCAGCCAGCCGGCCTCCGATTCGGTGAACCCGAGGTCGAGTGCGGCGCTCACCAGGTAGGTGCCCAGACCGATCGCCGCCCACGTTGCCAAGGCAGAGCCCGACCCGAGTCCAATGAGCCAGCGAGTCGACATCGAGGGCCTCACGGGGCGATCCCCGGGTTCGTGCTCGGCGCGGACTGTCGGAATGACCTGAGAGGACGGAACGAGAAACGAGAGTCCGAGGGCGATCATCGCCGCGCCAACCACCGCCCAACGCCAGCCGAAGCTCACGACGACGGCGGGGACTGCGAGGCCGGCCAGCAGTGCCGATGCCGGGATGCCGGCGTGCTTGGCTCCGAAGATGGCCGCCCGGCGCTTCGGGTCGGTGTGGTCCGAGAGCGCCAGGTTGGCCGCAGGGTTCGAGATGCCGTACAGGCAGGCGGCCAGCACCAGTAGTGCCCCCATCGTCCAGAAGTTCCGCGCGAGCACAGCGATGGCCAGCATCACGCCTGCCGATGCCCTCGTGTTGATTCGCATGGCGCGTTGCCAGCCAACCCGCTGAACCCATCGCCCCATCGGGGCAGATGCCACCGAGGCGGTCAGGAAGAAGCTCGAGGTCAATGCGCCGAGACCGACCGGGCCGATGCCGAACTCGTCGCCGATCTGGAAGAAGGCTGCGCCCAGCAGAAACGCCGGCTGCGTACTCGTGGTGACGACCATGATGGCCAACACCAGCAGACGGGCGGGCGACGGCGACCGATCGCTCACTCTGTAGCGAGCTTCGACTGGACCGAGCTGACCTTGTCGGCCATCGTCTGCTCCCGATCGGTCCGGGTGCCGAACTTCATCGTGGTCGAGATCCGTGGTGCCCCCATCTCGTGCACCACTTCGTGGCACCGCTTGACTGCGGCGAAGACCTCGTCCCACTCCCCCTCGACATTCGTACCGTAGGCATGCAGCGAGGTCTCGACGTCGAACTCGGCGAACACCCGCTCACACGCCGCGATGTACTCCGAGACCGACACACCAACCCCGATCGGAACGACACACACATCTGCGATCACGTTCATCATCACGATGATTGCAGGATCCGGTTGAGGCGAGTAGCCGGGATCCTGCAAGAATCGCCGGGTGACATCGACGCTCGACAAGCCGGTCCTGAAACTCGACCTGATCCCGACCGCGCTGCTGGTGCTGGCGCTCGGAGTGGCGGCCCAGTTCATCGGACCGCTGATCAACGGGATCAACGGCGTGGTGGTCGCCCTCATCCTCGGCTTGCTGGTCGTGAACGTGGGAGGCGACCGGATCGAGCTCGACGACCAGGTGCCGACCTTCCTGCTCAAACGTGCCCTCAAGTTCGCCGTCATCCTGCTCGGCGCAGGCATCGATCTCGGCTCGATCGCCGACGTCGGCCTCAAGGCCGTTGGCATCACGGCGGTCGCCGTCGTCATGGCGATGTCCATCTCCTGGTTTCTCGGCCGCTCACTCGGCCTGGTCAACCGCTCGGCGATCCTGATCGGCGTCGGCACCGCCATCTGCGGGGCAAGCGCCATCGCTGCGGTTGCACCGGTCTTGAAGGCCAAGAAGGAGGAGGTGGGTCTCGCGCTGGCGACGGTGTTCAGCTTCAACGCGATCGCGCTCTTGGCCTACCCCCTCATCGGTGCGGCCCTCGGGCTCACCCAGGTCGAGTTCGGGAGCTGGGCGGGAATCGGTGTCCACGATACGGCTTCGGCAGTGGCCACCGGCTTCGCCTTCGGACCCGAGGCCGGCGAATTCGCCACGCTTGTGAAGTTGGAGCGGACACTGTTCCTGCTGCCACTGCTCGCGATCGCCGTCGCCGTCGTTCGCCGTGAGGACGGCGGGGAGGCAGACGGCGGCTCGACGCTCCGCGACAACTTCCCGTGGTTCATCGTCGGATTCGCCGTGCTCGCCACGGCCAACACGCTCGGTTGGCTCGGTGACATCGGCGGGTTCCTCAACGACGCCGCCAAGTTGATCATCGTGTTCGTGGTGGTTGCGGTGGGCTTGACCCTTCGACTGTCGAAGGTGGCTTCGATCGGCAAGCCGCTGTTCTACACCGGCTTCGCCGCCAGCCTGGCCGTCGGTGCATTCGCACTCGCGGCCATCGTCGGCCTCGGAGTGGGCTGAGGTTCCGTCGTGGAACCGCCTCCCCACGGCAAGCGTCGAACGGGCATGGGCACCAAGCTCTTCATCTTCACTGCCGTAGCGGCAGTTGTTCTCTCGGCCTGCGGTGGAGATGCCGAACCCGAATTGACCGCGCGATGTGGGCGCGTCGAGCTCCCAGTGTCAGGCCGGCCGATCCTCCCCGACCGGCCGCTCACACCCGAGGCTCGCGAGGCAATGGCCTCGATCAACGACGTGGCCGAGGGTGAGGCGGCATTCTTCGGCGAGTACCGATGGACGGTCGCCGAGCAGACAGACGATGCAGTCGTCGTCTTCGGCGAATCACTGGTTGCGCCGCCACCGGGAGCGCCGAGGTATGCCGACGCAGCGTTCAGCCGGCTCGATGGGGAGTGGCGACCGGAAGGGTGGGGTCAATGCCGCGTCGAGGTGGGGGCCGAGGGCTATGGCAACGCCCACTGGATCTTCGACCGGCACATCGCTCCCGACCCGGAGTCCAACGCTCTCGAGATCGAGATCATGGAACAGGCATGCGCCAACGGCAAGGCCCCGTTCGACCGCGAGATCGTGCCGGTGATCATCGAGTCAGACGACGCTGTCTCGATCACCGTGCTCGTGGAGTCGATCGGAGGCGACGTGACATGTCCCAGCAACCCCTGGCATTCGGTCGTGGTATCGCTTGGCGCAGCGCTCGGCGATCGCTCGGTGTTCGACGGTGCATCGATCCCACCGACCGAACGCACATGGCCGCCATCCTCAGAGAGCATCGACTCGGGAGGTCGGGAAGACTGACAGACCGTCTCTGTCGGCAGCGCGGGACCGGTCACACCCGAACCGTCTTCCGGCAGACGCGCAGAGGTCTCAGTGCTCGCCAGTGGCCACTGCCATGACCATGGCCGTGACGTCGGTGTGGGTGATCGTGACGTGGATCTCGGTGACACCGAGCATCTCGGCGCGTCGCTTGGCGGTGCCATAGAGGTTCACGGTGGGTTTCCCACCGCCGGTGATCTCGATGTCGGTCCAACGGATCCGCCGCCAGCCGGTGCCCATCGATTTCATGACCGCTTCCTTCCCGGCGAAGCGGGCAGCGAGCCGACGGGCAGGCTTGGCATACCGCATGGCGTATTGGCGTTCGTGCTCGGTGAAGCACCGCTCGGCGAACTTCGGGTATTTGGCGACGAGCGCCTCGACGCGATCGATCTCGGCGAGGTCGATCCCGAGTCCGATGATCCGCATCGGATCACACTAGGTCACAACGCTCGGAGCAGGCCGCTCGTCAGTCTCCGAATCCGAACCCGAATCCGCTCATGCCGAGGTCATCCACGAAAGTGACCTGGTCTGCCGGCGGCGCTTCCACCACGACGTCGGCGTCGTAGTCGAAGATCTCGTACACCATCCGCATGCTCTCGAATCCCTCACCCTCGGGGGCATCGACCTGAGTGCCGTCGATCTCGATCAGCAGCTTGTAGAGGTAGTTGTCGTCGATCCAGATATCGATGACCAGTTCGTCACTGACGTCCCCGAAGTCGCTGAAGAAGTCGTCGGGCTCACCAGCTTCGGCCAGGGAACGCACGTCATCGGGACCGTAGACCAGTTGGTAGTGGGTCGTCTGCACGCCCCGAACGAGTTCTGGGCCAACCTCGGTTACTTCGCCCCCGCCGTTCGTGAATGGCTGAAGGAGGTCCTTCGGGCTGGTCGGAGTGCCTTGCAGGAAGTCGGTCTCGAGGTCCGAGTTCTCGTCCGCAGGTCCCGCGATCCACTCGGTTTCGAAACCTCCCATTGACGCCCACGTGGGGTTGTTCATGTAGACGGTGTCGCCCACCTCTCGCACTTCGAACTTGGTGAACAGAGCGAGAAGAATCTCGGCGAACGCAGCACCGAACTCGTCCTCCGGCGTCCCCGTCGCCTCGGCGTTCATCTGGCTTCGCATGGCATCGCCGATCGACGAGAGATCGATGGCAAAGCTCGAATCTCCCGTTCGGTTGTCGAACGCCGCTTCGAAGGCCATCCGGATGTCCTGGCCAAGCCCCTCTGCGGCGGTCATCGTGATCTCCCCGGTCATGCGGGCGCTTTTCACATCAGACGACTCGGCCATCGCAGCGTGAATCCGGCGTAGCTGCGGGTTGACGGCGGCCTCGATCACAGGAGCCGGCGTCGTCGTGGTTTCGGCGGCCGTCGAAGAGGTGGTGGTGGACGCAGTGTCGTTCGGGGTCGGCTCGGCGGCGGTCGTGGTCGACGTGGTCGACGTCGGGGTGGTGTCCTCGACGATCGCCTCTCCCCCACAGGCGGCCACCACCAGGGCGGCGGCTGCCAAGAGTGCTACGCGGTGCTTCATCGGTGTCATCTCCATCGCGGCTGTCGGTCGTACATCGGCCGTGTCCACCCCTATCTGTACCACACCTTCGAACTTGGGTCGCTTGAACGCCCACACGGCGGTCAAGCGACCCGAGATCGGATCACTCGACGGTGACGGTCTTGGCGAGGTTGCGGGGCTTGTCTACGTCGAGGCCCTTGGCGTTGGCGATGTGATACGCCAGGAACTGGAGCGGCACCACGGCATTGACGATGCAGATGAGATCGGGGCTGTTCGGGACGGCGATCACGTGGTCGGCGACGCTCGCCACCTCGTCCTCGTCGCCTTCCTCCACCACCATCACGATGGTGCCCCCGCGAGCCTTCATCTCCTCCATGTTCGAGAGCGTCTTCGCCCGGACATGGCTGTCCGTGGCGATGCCGATCACCACGACGCCCTTCTCGATGAGTGAGATCGGGCCGTGCTTCATCTCACCGGCCGGATACCCCTCGGCCCGGACGTAGGCGATCTCCTTCAGCTTGAGCGCCCCCTCCATCGCCACAGGGAAGTCGCCGGCACGGCCGAGGAAGAAGAAGTCGCGAGTGTCTGCCCACTCGCCGGTCATCCCCCGGATCTGGTCTTCGAGCTGCAATGCCCGCTCGACGGTCTGCGGCAGCTCCTTGATCGCCGCCACCAGATTCCCGATGGTGCCGGGATCGAGCGTCCCACGGTTCTGAGCCAGATACAGGCCGAACAGTTGGAGCATCACGAGTTGGGTCGTGAAGGTCTTCGTGGCCGCCACCCCGATCTCGGGTCCACACCGCGTGTACAGGACGGCGTCGGCGTCGCGGGCCAGCGCCGAGTCGACGACGTTGGAGAGCCCGACCACGGTGGCGCCCTGCGCCTTGGCATACCGGATCGCTGCGAGCGTGTCGATGGTCTCACCGGATTGGCTGATGCCGATCACGAGCGAGCGGTCGTCCAGCACGGGGTCCCGATAGCGGAACTCGCTGGCGATGTCGATCTCGACGGGGAGCCGAGTCCAACGCTCGATGGCGTACTTGGCCATCATGGCGGCGTGGTACGACGTGCCACACGCGATCACGAACACCTTGTCGATCATCCGGATGATCTTGTTGTCGAGCTCCAGCTCGGAGAATTCGATCCGGCCGGTGCCATCGATGCGCCCGCGAAGCGTGTCGGTGATCGCGGTCGGCTGCTCGTTGATCTCCTTGAGCATGAAGGTGGGATAACCGCCCTTCTCGGCGGCCTCGAGGTCCCATTCGATCTCACGCTCGGAGATCGGGGTCTCATTGCCATCGAGATCGGTGATCACGATCGATTCGGCAGTGAGGTCGACCACCCGATCGTCGTCCACCGCGATCACCTTCTTGGTGTGCCGAAGGAAGGCCGGAATGTCGGAGGCGAGGAAGTTCTCTCCGTCGCCCCTGCCGATGACAAGCGGCGAGCCGCGTCGGGCGGCGACGATGCGCTTGGGCTCGTCGGTCCTCACGACTGCGATGGCGAGGGATCCGTCGGCGAGCTTCATGACGTCCCGGACGGCGTCGGCGAGATCCATGTCGGCCCGGTCCTCGACGAGGTGGGCAATGACCTCGGTGTCGGTGTCCGAGGCGAATTCGTGGCCATTGGCGATCAGCTTCGCCCGCAGTGCCGCCCAATTCTCGACGATGCCGTTGTGGATCACGGCGACGGTGCCGTCACAGTCGCGATGGGGGTGGGCGTTTCCGGTCGTCGGCGCCCCGTGGGTCGCCCACCGGGTGTGTCCGATGCCGACCGAGCCCGTGATGGGCTCGGCATCCAGCGCGGCGACGAGGTCTGCCATTCTCCCGGCCGTCTTGGTGACGGTGAGGCCACCGGCGCCGATCAGCGCCACACCCGCCGAGTCATACCCGCGGTACTCGAGGCCTTCGAGGCCCGGAACCAGCACGTCGAGCGCCGCTCTGGGGCCGACGTATCCGACGATTCCACACATGGTGATCTCCTTGTTGCGCACGGCTCTGCCGCAGGCGCGTGTCACGTATCTGGTGATACGTATGGCTGGAGACCGGAGAACACCGACGACGATCGTCGGGCCACGTCGACCGAGCCTCTGTTCCGCGGATCGCTCCGTGGGTTTGCTCTCGATCGTGACGGCCGTGGTGGCCGGGAAGGCATCCGCCGAAGACTTCGATGACCTTCCTCCTCGTCACCTGGGGCGAGCCCAGGTCTGGCGCTGTGGGTTGTCAGTTCCCGATCAGTTGTCAACGCTCCAAGAGATGCTGGAGCAACCGAAACGCTACCACACCGCCATCGAGCCGGCACACGGACAGGTTGGCTACCAGCGGCCGCCGTTGTGGGGACAGCCGTTCCACTTCGGGACGTCGTTGAGCCAAGGGTCCACGGCCCATGCAGGAAGCTCGGGGCCCCGCCTCCCTTGGAAATCCGGGTCGGTCGAGGCGAACCGAGGCAGGACGGGGACCTTCACCCGATCGTTGACCTCGTCGTTGAAGTTCGTGTTGACGACCGCCCATGGGCTCCAGCCGCCCCAGCCGCTCCGGTTGGCGTACTGGTACCAGACGTAGTTGACGGCTGCATAGGCGTTGTCGACCGGGTCGTAGCGCGATCCTCCCACACCGAAGCGGTTCATCTCGGTTCGTCCCATCTGGAAGAGCCCGGCGTACCCGAAGCCGTTGGATCCGGTCAGCGCATGGTGTTGGTACCCGATCGATTCGCAATAGGAGACCACGACCGCCTCCGACGCCATCTGCTCGGCGAGGCTCTCGAACCCCCAGATGGCTGCACCATCCCAGCCACGTACCCGCGAGGGGGCGACGTCGTCGAGGCCCTTGACGGTGAGCACGCAATCGAACAGCGACCATGTCATTCGAGCGATGGCGTTTCGATCCCAGTATCCGTTCGGCGCCAGATCGATCTCCTCGGATCGCTCCTTGCACTCCGTCCCCGAGGCAGGTGGAGGTCGGTGCGATGGCAGCTCGTCGACGACCGTCAGCACATCGTCCTCGAAGCCCACGGCGGTCATGGATTGGACCCGGCGCTCGAGGCCGTCCGCCGCGTCCTGAGCGGCCTGCAGTTCCTCGGGTGTGGGAGGCGGGGGTGTGGTGGTCGTCGTCGATCGGCGCTCGACCTCGAACGAGAGATCCTCCATCGTCGCCGGCGTTGCGTACGTGGCGACGGTTGGATCCGGGACCACGAACGAGACATCCGGCTCGAAGGCCAGCAGTTCAGGCTCGCGCTCCGCTCCCGAGGAGGACGTCATCGAGAAGCTCGGCTCGGGATCGCCGGGTGTCGCCACGGCGACAGTCGATCCGACGAGGGTGATCGCCGTGATCACACCCAGAGCCGCGGCCACATGGGCGGACACGGCCGGGCCGGTTGTGTGGCTGACCGTGCGCGACGGCGGAAGAGGGCGCCACGAGATCTCGTGACGCCCTCTCGCGACGCTCGGTGCCAGCGCATCGAAGATCCGGATGAGTCGCATTGACAGGGTCCCTGTCGACCGATCGACGCGACTCCTGAAGGGAATTGGGTGAGTTGCCCCGAGCACTCGAGACGAGGGTCAATCCCCCAAGACGACGACTGCGGACCTCGCCTCGACGGTGATCGACGTTGCATCCAGGCGTCCCCGCCCGAAGCCGACCTCGGCCCAACCGGTCCCGATGTCGACGGTCACGGTCGTCTGCGCGCGGTTGACGGCGACAAGACTCCTGAGGTCTCCGATTCGCTCGAACACCACGAAGTCCTCGCCGGCGTCGACGGGCCGCCAGGCACCATGCGCCATCTCCGGCCTGGTGCGCCTGAGGATGGCGAGGTCGCGCACCAGCCGGGCGGTCTCGGAGCTCGCCGGATCGCCGTCGGCCGGGAAAGCCCCTCGGCAGCCGGGATCGTTGCCGCCCGACATCTCGATCTCGTCGCCGTAGTAGATGCCGGGCATCCCCGGCATCGTCATCTGGAGCACGGTGGCCAGCCGGAGCCGCCAGGCGTCTCCACCGGCCTCGGTGAGGAAGCGGGCCGTGTCGTGGCTGCTGATCAGGCTCTGGCATGCCAAGGTCACGGGCCAGGCGTACTGGAACACGGATCTCGCCGCCTCGTCGAGGAACTCGACGCCATCGATCTCGCCAGTCGCCAGGAAACGGAGACAGAGCGATCGGAACGTGTAGTCCATGGTGGCGTCGAACCGATCTCCCTGCAGCCACGATCCCGCATCGCCCATGATCTCTGCGATCAGGTAGGCCTCGGGGTTCTCGTCTCGGACAGCCGCGCGGAAGTCGTTCCAGAAGTCGGGATCGACGTAGCGGGCGACGTCCATTCGCCATCCGTCGACATCGAACTCACGAACCCAGTACCGGGCGACATCGAGCACATACCGGCGTGTCTCTGGGTTCGTCAGATCGAGCCGCGGCATCGTCGCCACGCCGTACCAGGCGTCATAGCTCGGCTCGACGGGACGACCCTCGCCCTCCAATTCGACGAGCGGAAGCCCGGTCTCGGCCGGCCAGCGCTCGAGCCAGCGCCGCATCGGGTGCCCCTCGCCGATCAGG
The DNA here is from genome assembly GCA_024641285.1 of bacterium. Taxonomy (GTDB): domain Bacteria; phylum Actinomycetota; class Acidimicrobiia; order Spongiisociales; family ZC4RG35; genus JAHEDH01. Next base: position 28,774 of record JAHEDH010000011.1, read on the forward strand.
TGGGGCCGGTACCCGATGCTCAGCGGCCAAGAATGCACCTCGAACCAGTCGACGTACTCCGACCGCTCGCCGTTGGAGACCAGATCGGCGAAGGCGAAGAAGCGTGGATGGACGTGGTTGAACGAAGCATCGAGGATCACCTTGATGTTGCGACGATGGGCAGCAGCGACGAGCTCGCTCAGGGCCTCGTCCCCGCCGAACGCAGGATCGACGGAGAAGTAGTCGACCGTGTCGTACTTGTGGTTCGACGGTGATGTGAAGATCGGATTGAGGTAGATGACGTCGACGCCGAGCCATTCGAGGTGGTCGAGTCGACCGGTGATCCCCAGGAGGTCGCCGCCCTGGAATTGGATCGGCATCGGCTGGGTTCCCCACGGCACCGTCCCTTCGGGGTCGTTCGCCGGGTCTCCGTTGGCGAACCGCTCCGGGAAGATCTGATACATCACCGCGCCCTTCGCCCAGGCCGGGACGTCGATCTCGGCTCTGTTCGGCAACCGCCACCGGTCGAGTCGCTCCACGGCCACCGAGATGCCGTCGGGGGTGGCGTAGACGGGTCGACCCAGATGGGTCTGGAATGCGAGAGAGAACTCGGCGTCCGGCGGCAGGGGGCCAACGACGGCCTCCCAGATGGTGAAACGGCGGGTGCCGATCGGCTCCATCGGCCATTCGGTGATCCCGAATTCGTCGCGGACGACGACCGACGCCGCGTTCAGATCGGGTTCGGTCCAGACCCGGAATCGGTACCGGCCGTTGCCGAGCGGCTCGCAGAACGCCGCATCATCGACATCGAATCGCACGTCCCACGGCGAGACGTCGCCGGGGATCCCGAAGATCCCGAGGTCGTCGACGTGCCGCCGGGGAGGCCTATCCCTTGACGGCGCCACTGGTGAGGCCGCCGATGATCTGCTTTTGGGCGACCAGGAACGTCAACACGATCGGGGCGGCGCCGATGAGCGCGGCCGCGGCGAGACTCCCCCATTTGGCGGCGTACTCGCTCTCGACGAACAGCTGGAGGCCGACCGCGAGCGTGAACTGTTCGGTGGCACGGATCAGCGTTCGGGCGAGGATGAACTCGGAGTAGATGTTGATGAAGGTGATGATGAAGATCACCGCCAGCACCGGGCGGGCGAGCGGAAACACGATCCGGAAGAAGATCTGGGCCGGGCTGGCGCCGTCGACCTTGGCCGACTCGTCCAGCGAGTTGGGAACGGTGTCCATGAAGCCCTTGATGAGGAACGCGTTGAATCCGATCGCCCCTCCGAGGTAGACCATGATCAGGAAGGTGTGGCTGTTGACCCCGAACCCCTCGAAGGTCTCGCCGACCTGGATCGCCAACAGGAACAGGGCGATGAATCCGAGGAACTGCGGGAACACCTGAACCAACAGCAACGTGAGCAGCCCGGCCCGCCTCCCCTTGAAACGGAGACGGCTGAAGGCGTAGGCAGCCAGAGAGGCGACGATCACGTTCAGCACCGACGCGATGATCGCCACCTTCCAGGTGTTCCACAGCCAGGTGCCCACCGGAGTGAGCGGACTGTCGAAGAGCCCCGTGAAGTTCTCTGTGGTCAAGGACTTGGGGATGAGACGAGCGGTGGCCAACGAGTCCGACGAGTTGAACGATGCGGACAGGATCCAGATCACCGGATACAGCGAGAAGAAGGCGAAGATGATCAACAGGACGTGACGCCAGCCGATCTCGCGCATCCACTTCCGGGGCTTCATCCGCCGCTCGACCACCGTGGCCTTCTCTCGGGTGATCGCCGGCGGCGTCACGGCAGCATCGCGACTAGCCATAGACCTCCTCCAATCGTTTCGTGAAGCGGAAGCTGACGGCCGACAGGACTGCGACGATGACGAAGATCATCACGACGATCGCCGACCCCAGCGCGAATTGATTGCCGCGGCCGGCATTGACGGCCAGATCGAAGGTGAACGAGATGAGGATGTCGGTCTCACCGAGCGGCACGGCGGCACTCGGGACCGGCGGACCGCCGTTCGTGAGCATGAAGATCAGCACGAAGTTGTTGAAGTTGAAGGCGAACGACCCGATCAGCAGCGGGGCGGTGGACACCAGGAGCAAAGGCAGCGTGATCGTACGGAACACCCGCCATGCCGAGGCGCCATCGACCCTGGCGGCCTCCTTCAACTCCTCTGGGATCGCCGTGAGGGCCCCGGACGTGATGAGGAACATGTATGGGAAGCCGAGCCAGGCGTTCACCAGGAGCACGGCGACCTTCGCCCAGAACGGGTCACCCAGCCACGGGATGGCGTTCAGACCCAGGCTCTCCAACAGGTTGTTCACCTGACCGTAGGACTCGTTGAGCAGCCCGCGCCAGACCAAGACGGACAGGAACGCCGGAATGGCGTAGGGCAGGATGTAGATCGACCGATAGACCGCACGGCCACGGAGCCTCTCGTCCTGAAGGGCATTGGCGAGAGCCAATCCGATGGCGAATGTGATGAACACCGAGCCCAGCGCAAAGATCAGGTTCCAGGTGAAGACCTTCACGAAGGGATTGCGGATCCGCTCGTTGGTGAAGACCTCTGCATAGTTGTCGAACCCTTCGACGATGACCCATCCCGGGTCGAGGCGACGGCCGTCTTCACAGATGAAGTTGCCGGCTTCGATCGAGCATGTGACGTCCTCCTGCGCATCGAACAGGGTGTCGGTGTTCGGGTCGTAGGCGTAGCGCTGGCCTGCCTGGATCAGCTGAGCCGTGGACGCCGACTGAGCGCGGGCGACTCCCTGGCCGGGGATGTCGAGCACGAGGTTCTCGATCTGATTCGCGATCGCCAGGAGATCGCGGAGCGAGAGGATCTGGAAGTCGCCGATCTGGTCGGGTGATTCGACCGAGATGTCGACCCCGGGATCGATCAGCGGGTCGTCGATCGGGTCGGAGGTGCGGTCCCTGGCGATGCCAAAATAGGTGTTGCCTTCCGGATCGCGCACCAGGAACGCCAGTTGTCCGGCGGGATCCCGATAGATGTCGAGCTCGAGGGGGACACCGTCGCCTTCGGCCCGGATCACCTGGCTCTCGAGCTGATCGATGACCTGTTGCTTCGCCAACACGTTGCCGGTCTGCCAGTTGGTCAGCGAGACATACCCGGTGTAGATGACGGGGAAGACGACGAAGATCGCCATGAAGATGAGGCCGGGAGCCAGCCATTTGGAGGCCTCGGCGCGGGGGCTGAGATACGCCCAGTTGAGGAGCAGCGCCGCCCCGACGAACATCGTCAACAGCAGGTAGCTCTCGTTGGCGATCAGCACCGGGACCGTGAAGACGATCAGCGCGTCGATGATGGCGATGACGCCGATCTTGACCCAGAAGCCCCAGGACAGAGGGGAGGACGACCGGGCCCGATTCATGGTCGGTCGATCGTCTTGCACCGTCATTTTCGGCACGGTAGCCCCACCGGCTGACGGTCGGCGCCGATTGCGAGGACTTCGAAAAGCTCACGGAACATCGAGGAGGGCAGGGTCGATATGGACCCTGCCCTCCTCTTCGCTCAGGTTCTGACCTTGTCAGCCCTCGATTGCGGCACGTACGGCTTCTGCCGCCGTTGTCATGGCCGTGTTTGCGTCGATCTCACCGTTGCGGAGCAGCTGGAGGTTGTCTCCAAGCGTTCCCCACACGCTCGACATCTCGGGGATGTTGGGGATCGGCACACCGTCGGCCGCCGAGGCCCCGAAAGCCGAGATGGCGGCGTTGCCGGCGACGTTGTCGATGATCGTCTGATGCACCGGCGGGCGCCCGTCGGCGGCGAAGAGGGCGTTCTGGCCTTCTTCGCTGGCGATGAAGTCGAACAGGAACGACTGCGCAACCAGCTTGTTCTCGCTGAACGAGCTGAGGAAGAACGCCTGCACGCCGATGAACGGCTGCGGGGTACCACCCTCGATCGTCGGGATCTTGGCGACCGACCACGGAACGGTCCAGTCCGCAGCGCCACCGAGCTCCCACGGACCAGTGATCCAGAACGGCTGCTCGCCGGCGAGGAACAGGTTCTTGGCCTCGTCGTAGTTCGTCTTGCCGAGCACTCCGCTCGCACTGATCTCGCTCAGGAACTCGGCTCCGGCGATGGCGCCCTCCGAGTCGAGGCCGACATCGGTCGGGTCGTAGACACCGTCGGCCTCACCGAAGATGTAGCCGCCGGTCGCCGAGATGAACGGATAGTTGTGATAGGCGTCGGTTGCGTCACCGGCTCCGGGGACGCCGAGGCAGGCCTCGACGGCGTCGGCCTCACATGCTGCGATGAGATCGTCGAAGGTTGCCGGCGCCTCTGCGACGAGATCGGTGTTGTAATAGAGCGCAACGGCCTCGACCGCGTACGGAACGCCGTAGAGCGTGCCGTCGAACGTCAGGGCGTTGAGCGATGCATCGGTGAACGGGGCGGACCAGGCGCCGCCTTCGATCGGTTCGAGCACACCATTGGTGGCGAGCTCGCCGACCCAGTCGGAAGCGCCGATGAAGATATCGGGGCCTTCGCCGGCGGGACCGGCCACGCCGACCTGGTCACGAATCTGCCCGAAGTCGACCAACTCGACGTTGATGACGACACCGGTCTCTTCGGTGAATGCCGGGGCGACCTCTTCGATGGCGCTTGCACGGTTCTCGTCCGCCCAGATGAGCAGCTCGATGGCCGGCGCGGCCTCGGTCGTGGTGGTTGTCTCGGGTGCGGCGGTCGTCGTCGTGACCTCCGCCTCTGTGGTGGTCGTTTCGTCGGCGGCGTCGTCGCCACCTCCGCACGCTGCGACGACGAGTGCAAACACTGCAAGCAGTGCGACCCATGGCATCTTCTTGAACGTCACCGTTCCTCCTCGGTCAGGTTGTCTATCGGGTGTTCCTATACGGAATGAGTGTGAACCCAGGCACGCTCTGCGAGCGTGCCTGCTCGGAGTTAAGCATGCCTTTTCGGTAGTCGTAGGCGATCTTGCAGAAAATTTTCTGATCTTGTCGAAAATCCGTTCTCCGAATGATTAGTCTCAACTCACAGTGACGAGTCGACCAAAGCTCCAGGAGGTCTCCGACCTCGCAGGCGTCAGCCTGGCAACCGTCAGCCGCGTGCTCAACGCTAAACCGGGCGTGGCGAGTGAGACCAGGGCCAAAGTGCTCAGCGTGCTCGCCGATCTCGGGTACCAGGACATCCCGGTCCGACCGGAGCAGACCGGCGTCGTCGGCATCGTCACTCCGGAGATGGACAATCCGATCTTCCCGCTGATCGCCCAGACCATCGAGGCCCGCCTCGCCAGGCAGGGGTTGCTCTCGATGATCTGCCCGGCGACCTCGGACACCGTCAACGAGCAGGAGTATCTCGATCACTTCGCCGCCACCCATGCCGCCGGAATCGTGATCGTCAACGGGCGGTACGCCGACCCAGATGTCGGATTCGGCCCGTATCAGAAGCTCGCCGCCTCCGGCATCCCGGTCGTCCTCGTCAATGGAGCGAGCGAGACCGACAACGTGCCACTCGTTGCGATCGATCTCGAAGCCGGTGCGAGGATGGCGGTACAGCATCTCGCCGCAATGGGCCATCGGCGGATCGGCGTGATGGTCGGGCCACAGCGCTATTCGAGCAGTCGCCTCCTCAAGACCGGCTACCTCGCCGAGATGGACCACCTGGGTCTCGACACGGGCGACGACCTCACCTCTGAGACACTCTTCACACTCGAGGGTGGGCGGGCCGGAGTCGCGAAACTGATAGAGGCCGGAGCTACCGGCATCGTCACCGGTAGCGACCTCATGGCGATCGGAGCCATCAATGGCATCCGGGCGTGGGGCAGATCGGTGCCCGAAGACGTGTCGGTCGTCGGGTTCGACGGGACTTCGCTGGCATCGGTGACGAACCCGAAACTCACATCGCTACGACAGCCGGTCGAACGGATGGCAGCGAGCGTGGCCTGGCTCCTCGAGAACACGAACCCGGATCTCGCCGACACGGTGCACATGTTCCAACCGGAGCTGATGATCGGCCGATCGACCGGACGCGTCGTGGTCGAGACGCCCTCAGGTTTCAAAGCGAGCTAGGTCGATCGGTCCGCTCACATCCACGAATTCGTGTGGTCGAGGATGTACAAGCTCACGTCCCTGGCTCGCTCGAGAGCGTCGCAGAGCTGCTCTCGGCCCATCAACATCGAAGCCAGCGAGACGCTGCTCTTGCCGACCAGATGGAGCCTCCGCTCGGGAGCGTCGGTGACCGCCCCATACGAGTCGATCGCAGACACCTCGATGGGCAGATCGGCGCCGGCGACGCCGGCCAGGTCGGTGGCGAGGATCAGCAGGTCGGGCGGCGACCCCAGCGGAGGGATCTGCCAGTTGAAGAAGAGCTGAAGGAAGAAGTCGTCCTCCGGCTCCTCGAAGTCGTCGAGCTCCACGAGACGGTCCTGGAACGCCAGGAGGATCCTCGGGTCGACGTCGAGCGAGAGATGCAGGTCGAGCGGGCCGCTGCATGCCTCTTCGGGATGAACATCGACCTCCCACGACTGTCGCAGCGAGTACGTCTCGACGAAGTGCCGCTCGTCGTGGACGTGGAAGCCGTGCTCGATGGCATGCTCTTTCAGATCGGTCACGAAGCCGGGAATGTCGATTGCCATGTGAGACCCCAGCCTATCCGTCTCGTCTGAGAGTTCGAGCCGTACGATGCCGCCATGGTCCGTATCCTCGCGATCGCCGACGAGACCTCCCACTCGCTGAGCGTGCAACGAATCAGGAGCATTGCGCCGGACCTGGTCGTCTCCTGCGGCGATCTGCCGTTCGACTATCTCGACTATGTGGCGTCGGCGGCGAACGTCTCGCTGTTGTATGTGCCGGGGAACCACGATCCCGAGCTCGGCCCCAAGGCCGTCCCGGCCTCTCCCGGGTACATGTACAGAGGCTGGGTGGATCCACCCGGTCCTCTCGGCGGCGTGAACCTCGATGGCCGGATCGCGACCTGGAAGGGACTCACCTTCGCGGGCCTCGGAGGCTCGATCCGATACCGGCCCGGTCCCAACCAGTACACGGAGCGCCATATGAGGATGCGGGTCGCAAGGGTCGGGGCGAGGGCCCGATGGCATGCGATGACCCGTCGGCGGGGCGTCGATGTGCTGGTGACGCACTCACCACCCAGGGGCTACGGTGACCTCGATGACGTCGCACACCGCGGATTCGAGTCGTTCCGCGGCCTGATAGAACGGCTGGAACCAAAGATGATGATGCACGGGCACGTACATCCCCACGGCTTCGAGAAACCCGACCGGTCGCTCGGTTCCACCAGACTCGTCAATGTGATTCCCTTCAAGGTGATCGAGGTGGACCCGTGACCTGGGATCGCCTGTCGACCTATCCAAAGGCTCGGCGCAAGGAGCTGTTCCGGCGCATGGGCGGGATCCTCACCGGCAACCGGCCCGGATCACTGCTCACCCTCGATGAAGTACAGGACACGCTCCGCAGCTATCAGCAGTCCTACGGAGGGCTCAGATCGATTCCCGTCGCATCGATCATCGGGTCCGTGTCACGCAGCCAGGACTTCGACGACGCCTTCCTTCCTCGATCGGACTCGATGGGAGAGCGATGGGAGAGGGTCGAGAGGTACTTCGCCGATCGCCCGTTCCCTCCGATCGACGTGTACAAGGTCGGAGACGCCTACTTCGTGTCGGACGGGCACCACCGCGTTGCGATCGCCAAGCAACGCAAGGTGGATTTCATCGATGCCGACGTCATCGAGGTCCACACGCCGTACGCAGTCACTTCGGACACCGATGTCACCCGTCTCGTCCATCTCGGGCAGCAGCGGCTGTTCCTGGAGGAGAGCGGACTGTCCGAAGTGCTCCCTTCTACGGAGTTCCGGTTCACCAGACCGGAGGGTTACCGGGCACTCCTGGACAACGTGAAGATTCATGGTTGGGATCTGATGGTCGAGCGCCAGCGATACATCCCGAGGGAGGAGATCGCGCTCGACTGGTTCACCAAGGTCTATTCACCCACCAGGAGGCAGATCGACGAGGCGGGCCTCACAGACATCCTCGACGACATGACCGTCGATGACATCTACCTCTGGGTGACCGATCAGTGGCGCCGGCTGTTTCACACCCGCGGCGGCCTCAGCTTCGGACAGATCATCGATGAGGTTGCTGCAGAGGAGTCCGAGAAACTGACGTCCAAGGCGAAGGCCGCCGCCGGCCGGGTCGACGATGCGATCGGGGACGTCGTCGAAAGAGTCGACGACGCGATCGGCGACGTGATCGACAAAGTGAAGAAGCGTCCCACGAGCGAGGAGTGACAACGACGCCTCGGTGAGAGTCGACCCTCGCGGAAGAGCCCACGGAGCGACCCGTGGGCTCTTCGCGATCGAACAGGCTCGTTTCAACCCGAGGAGTCGGCGAGCCCTTGATACCGGTCCGCCCAGGCCTGGACCCCGGCCGGGTGCGCCAGGTAGTGGTCGGCAAGCCCATTCCATCGAGCCGCTTCGGCCGTTTGAACGCGTGTGTATCGGCTCGCCAGTGCCTCCCAACGGGTTGCCTCCGCAATCCGCCCGGATGTGAGGACGGAGTGGCCTTCGTACGCTGCCGCCAGCGCGGTCCAACGGTCGGCTTCGGCCCTGGCCCGGGCGGTGGCGCCGGGATACTCGGATGCGACGAGTGCCTCCCACCTTGCGGTCTCCGCCTGCACGGAGATCGCAGCCTCAGGTGTGTCGTTCGAGACGTTGCTCGCTGCGACCAAGGCGACTCCCACAGCCGCAAGTGCAACGAGCGCAAGCATCACCAGATGAAGCCCCCCGACCCGCGTGACCGTGACATTCGGTGTCCTGCCGATGCTTCTCTCCACTACCTGATTCGCCACGAGTGGCTCCTTTCTCCTGACCCTTGCGGGTCCTGTCGTGTGGAGACACAGTCGACGACCAGCCTGTCGCAGCGCCTACACCCGCCTGTCACCCTCCGTGAAAGGTGCGTGAAAGGTGGAGCCGGTCGACTGGTCCGGTGGCCGCGCCGCCACATAGGATGCGACGGTCGGAAGGGGCGACGAGTGGAATATGGAATCCTCGGGAGTCTCGAGGTGCGGTCGGCCGGTGAGCTGGTTGAGGTCGGACCCCGCCGACTGCGAATGCTTCTCGCGCTGTTGGTGATCAACGCCAATCGAGTCGTCACCACCGATCGGATCCTCGAAGAGCTCTGGGGCGACGAGGCCGACGGCAAGGAGAATGCACTCTGGGTCTACATCTCGAGGCTTCGCTCTGCGCTCGGTGATGAAAGTGCGCTCGTCACGCGCGATCACGGCTACTCGCTGATCGTCGACGAGGCGGACATCGACGCCCGCCGCTTCGAGTCGACGCTCAAAGCCGGGCGAGCACTGCTCAAACAGGATCCGGCACAGGCGTCGATCCTGCTGAGCCAAGGTCTCGAGCTGTGGCGCGGGCCGGCTCTGGAGGAATTCGCCTACGAGGAGTTCGCCCGATCCGAGATCGCACGGCTCGAGGAGCTCCGTGTGGCAGCCATCGAGGACCGGATCGACGCCGATCTCCGTCGCGGGCTCGCGGGCGAGCTCGTCGGTGAACTTGAGGTGCTGCGCCACGCCCATCCGACTCGCGAACGGCTGGTGGGCCAGCTCATGCTGGCGTTGTACCGCTCCGGCCGGCAGTCCGACGCGCTGCGCTCGTTCGAGGCATACCGCACGCGGCTCGGTGAGGAACTCGGGCTGGAGCCGTCGCCGGAGCTGCAACGACTCGAAGAGCAGATCCTGCTGCACGACTCCCGGATCCGCGCCCGTGAGCCCGACCGGAGAAGCTCGCAGGCGTCGCTGTCCCGACCAATGCTCGTGAACCCTTTCAAGGGCCTGCGGGCCTTCCACGAGGACGACAGCGCCAACTTCTTTGGTCGGGACCGGCTCGTGGCCGACATCATCCGCCGGCTCGACTCGGGCACCTCGCTGATCGGTCTCGTCGGCCCGAGCGGCTCGGGGAAGTCGAGTGTGGTGCGGGCCGGAGTGCTCCCGGCGCTCCGGAAAGGCGCAATCGATGGGTCGGATCGCTGGTTGATCGCGCACATGGTTCCCGGCGCACATCCCTTCGCCGAGCTCGAGGCGGCACTCCTGAGGGCCTCACTCGATGCACCAGACAGTCTGTCCGAGCAGCTGGCGGACCCCGAGACGGGGATCCTCCGGGCCGTTCTGCGCGTGCTCCCGGAAGAGCAATCCCGACTCGTCCTGGTCGTGGACCAGTTCGAAGAGCTGTTCATCCTCGTCGAGGACGAAGCCCGGAGAAGCGACTTCTTGAAAGGCTTGCTCCTGGCGGCAAGCGATCCGCACAGTCGCGTCATGATCATGTTCACCCTGCGCGCCGACTTCTACGATCGTCCTCTGAGACACCCGGAATTCGGCACCGCGATGAGTGCGGGGATCGTCAACGTCGTGCCAATGAGCCCCGACGAGCTGGAAGTCGCGGCTCGGCGGCCGGCGGAAGAGACAGGTGTCGCGCTGGAGCCGTCACTGCTCGCTGCACTGCTGGCAGATGTGCTCGGTCGACCCGGCGGGCTGCCCCTCTTTCAGTACACGTTGACGGAACTGTTCGATCGTCGCAGTGATCAGACGCTCACCCTCGCTACCTATGAGACGATGGGCGGGGTGGTCGGCGCACTCGGTCGCAGGGCCGATGCGATCTACGCCGACCTCGACCCGGCTGAGCAGGCAACTGCACGACAGCTGTTCCTCCGCCTGGTCACCATCGCCGACGGTGGAGAGTGGGGAAGGCGCCGCGTGCCGGCGTCGGAGATCCTGTCGCTCGATATCGACGTCGTCGCTCTCCAGACCGTCATCGACGCGTTTGTGGCACATCGGCTTCTCACGCTTGATCGCGATTCGGTCACAGGCGCACCCACGGTCGAGGTCGCGCACGAAGCCCTCCTGACGAACTGGCAGCGTCTCCAGACGTGGATCGAAGACGCCCGCGACGACCTCAAACGCCACGACGCGCTGACGGCTGCGCTCAGCGAGTGGGTCGACGCGGGCCGCGATCCCGGCTATCTGGTGAGCGGGGCCCGCCTCGCTTCCTATGACCAGTGGGCCTCCGAGACCACGATGCGCCTCACGGAGACCGAGCGCGACTTCATCGACCTGAGCAGAGAGCACAACGCCAGAATCGAAGGCGAGCGCAGCGACCGCGAACACAGAGCCAGGAGATCGGCTCGGCGACGCGGGGCCGGAATGGCAGGCGTGACCGGAGTGATCGCTATCGCAGCACTCGTGGTCTTCGGAGCAATCGGCGGCGATGAAGGGCCTACCGTTGCCTTCTTTGGGCTCCCCGAAGACAACGGCTGGAACGCCAATATCGTGGCCGGCTTGGATCGCGCGACCCGAGAGTTCGATCTGGCTCGAGAAGATGCTCGGCCCACGGTGGATCCCTCGGGCGAGTTCCGCGCCATCGCCGAGAGCGGCGCCGACCTGATCGTCACCGACGCTGCGCCCACCTACTACGCCCCCGACGTGTTCCTCGACTTCCCCGAGATCTCCTTCGCGGTCATCGATGCCGTCGTCGATGCTCCCAACACCATGAGCATCCTGTTCGCCAACGAGCACGGGGGCTACTTGGCCGGGGTTGCAGCGGCGATGAAGTCGGAGACAGGGATCGTCGGCTTCGTTGGAGGTCTCCGCCTCACGCCGATCGAGGAGTTCCGGGCTGGGTTCGAGGCCGGGGTATACCGCATCGATCCCGACATCGAGGTGCTGGCCACGTACATCGAGGAACGGCCCGACAGCGGGATCGGATCGGAGGCGTTCGCGCGCTCCGACCTCGGGGAGATACGGGCAACGGCTCTCTACGAACTCGGGGCGGATGTCGTCTTCCACGCCGCAGGGTTCTCCGGATTCGGAGTGTTCGACGCGGCCCGTCGCCAGTCGGACGTTCAGGATCGCCACCTCTGGGCAATCGGGGTCGACAACGACCAGTGGTATTCGACGGACGTGGTCACGCGCCGGCACATACTCACTTCGATCATCAAACGCGGGGACGTCGCGGCATTCCTCGCCACCGAGCAGTTCATCGAAGGGGGATTCACGTCCGGAACCCGCGAGATCGGACTGGCCGATGACGCCTTCGACTTCTCGACAGAGGGCGATGGCCTGACGGACGCGATCGTCGCCCGGCTCCAGTCGATCAAGGCGGAAATCGCCGAGGGCCGGATCACCGTGCCAGCACTACCGACCGGCGACCTGCTCACCAGCGAGCGCGGCCAACTCGACGCGTTCGTTCCGTTCGGGACCGGAACCTACACGGTGAACGTGTTGGGAACACCCATCACGTTCACCGTGGAAGGTTTGTGGTCGACGCGACCGGTAGAAGACGGCTTGTTCGTGATTTCGGCGCCTGAGTCGACGCGGCCCGGCGATCACGACATCGTGTTCGTCCGGCCGACCAACCTGATCGATCCCTCCACGAACGAACCGACGCTCGCAACGGGCGATATCGATCGATGGATCGCAGCTCCCCCAGACACGGTCTCGGTGTCTGAGGTCACCTCGACAACCGTGGCAGGGATCGATGGAGTGGCGTTCGACGTCGTCGTGGCAGATGACGCCGACTGTCTGTTGGATGGTCAGTCCAATTGCGTTCCGTTTCTCACCGTCGGTGAGACCGTTGGACACTTCGACCGGGGGCTCCATTACCGAGTCCTCTGGCTCGATCACCCCGACGGACCGATCGCAATCGGCATCGGCACGACCGACTCGGATCCAGCGTGGTTCGATACCGCTCGAGACGTCATCGACACGGTCGCGTTCGGCTGAAGAACGCAGGTCGAGAGATGATCGCGAGTGGTGAACAGGCGTTGCTCCCGGACGGTTCGTCCGGGAGCAACGCAGCGAGGTCGAGCGTGAGGGAGGAGGAGACCTCTCCGCTCGACGGCGGACTCAGCCGCGATACACAGCGGCGAGTGACTCGATTGCCTGACCGAGTGTGTCGATGTGGACACCGAGACCGCCCTGGACCGTGTTCGATGCGATCACTCCACCCGAGAGCGTTTCGAAGAAGGCGCCGGCCGCCTCGCCGTAGCTCCCGAGGTCGAGCTTGGCCTGCTCGATCATCGCGTCGTCTTCGGTGATCGCCCCAACGGCGTAGTCGACGAAGAACCCGACGTGCTCCCGCCAGAGATCCAAGAAGGGTTGACGGCTGTCAGCGTCCACCGATCCGATCAGGTCTGCGAGCGCCACGCTGTTCTCGTCGAGCACCGCTGCTGCGGCCGCAAAGGACTCCGAGTCGAGCCCGGCCGAGTAGGCAGTCTTGACAGCGATTCCGGCAAGGTATGCATGCTCCTCGAGCAGCGTCGAGAGCGCGGTGAACGTCTGCGCTGCGGGCGAGTCGACCGACCCTTCCATGCCGGTGGCAGCCACCACGGCGGTGGCGATCGCCTTGGCCGAGCCGTTGGCGCCGACGTGACCGGCAGCCATCTTCAGCAGAGAGAACACCGAAACGTCACCCGCAACCGCCGCGTCGATGGCGGCGGTGAGCGTGTCGATGTGGCCGGCGAGGCTGTCCTGGGTTGCGGAAGAGGGGAGCTCGCCTGCGGTGATCTCCTCGAAGAACGCCCCGGCAGCTTCACCGTATGATCCCAGGTTCAACAGCGCCTGCTCCTTGGCA
>JAHEDH010000098.1:0-9104 GCA_024641285.1 bacterium
CTCCGTCCATGAGGCTGTCATGTGTGGAGTTCGAGCACGTCTCCGTCCATGAGGCTGTCATGTGTGGAGTTCGAGCACGTCTCCGTCCATGAGGCTGTCATGTGTGGAGTTCGAGCACGTCTCCGTCCATGAGGCTGTCATGTGTGGAGTTCGAGCACGTCACCGTCCATGAGGCTGTGGTCGGCGCCGACATGCTGGCCGTCGTAGGTTCCCGGCCTCCAGATCCGGGCGAACTTCAGCGACTCGGCGAGGTCGTGGTGGATCAGGTCTGCGACCTCGTGGACGATGCCGTCACGGCGGATCGTGTACGGGCGCTCCATGTCGGCGGGCTTGCCGGGCGTCTTCGTGTAGACCCGCACGACACCGAGCTTTTCGAACAGCCAGGTTCCGAGGCGCTCGAGCCCGGCTCCGGTTGTCGCCGAGATCGACACGGTGGGGTAGTGCAGATCGGTGAGGTCCTCGAAGGCCTCGATCTGCTGTTCGGGGTCCCTCACGGCGTCGATCTTGTTCACGACGAGCAGCGTTGGCAGGTGGATGGTGAATGGGTCGCCCTCCTGATCCTCCGGCGCAGCGCCTTCGTCCGTGGGCCATCGAGCGGACAGCACGATCTTGCGCTCTGCCAGGAGATCGCGCACAGCGATCGCCCGCTCGATGCAGCCCGCCTCGCAGAGGTCGACCACCAGCAGGCATCCATCCGCCGGCTGCAGTGCGTTGGCGATCCATGGGATGGGATGCTCGGCCGAAATCGGAGGCAGGTCGATCAACTGGTAGGAGATGTCGTCGAAGGGCATCATCCCCGGCTGGGCGTGCTGGGTGGTGAACGGGTACTCGCCGACCAGGGCGTGAGACCCGGTGAGACGGTCGTGCAATGTCGATTTCCCGCTGTTGGGAGGTCCGAGCAGGGCGATCTGGGCGGCTCCTTCTTGCCGGAACGTCGTGGGAGGCCCGCTTCGGGCCCCGCCCTTCTTCGGTCCGGCGAGCTCGTCGGTCAACTCCTTGATCCGCGACTTGATGTCCGCCTGGAGGTGATCGGTGCCCTTGTGTTTGGGGACCACGCGCAGCATGGTTCGGAGCAACTCGAGGCGCTCTCTCGGGTCGCGAGCCCGCTTGTAGGCGGCCTCGGCCGTCTTGTATTCGGGCGAGAGGTTGGCCGGCATCGCTCTCCCATTGTGGTCGAGCGGTAAGTTCGGGGCGTGGTCGTCGGAGTGTTTCTCGGATCGGGGGTCGTCACCAAGGAGGCGACGCTGCCGGCCGAGCATCTGGCTGCAATGTTCAGGGATGAGGTCGTGATGATCGGCCTCACACTCGGGCCGGTCGCCGGGATCGAACCGGGTGACGTGTTCGTTCCGCAGGTGACGCTCGACGAAGCCAAGCCGACCGCGCTGATCATCCCCGGAGGCTTCGGCTGTCGGCCGATGTCTCAGGATCGGCGCATCATCGACCGGATCACCGAAATCGCCACGACCTGCGACGGCGTGCTTGCGATCTCCACCGGCACGCTCCTCCTGGCCGCCACTGGACTCCTGGCGGGTCGCAAGGCCGCCGGCCATTGGCTGACCCGCACCGAGCTGGAGCCGTACGGATGCGAGCTCTCGGAGGCGCAGATCGAGCGGACCGGGCGCCTGTTCACGACGAGCGGGGCACAGGCCGCTCTCGAGGCGGTTCCGCTGCTCGCCGACGTGATCCTCTACGGGCCGGTGTCGGGTTGACGTCACCCCTCGAGCGGATGCGAAATGCCGAGCGGCGCACCTGTCACGACCATTCTGGATCGCTCGGCGATTCCGTCGTAGCACGGGATCGACCCCCGGACCTGCGGGGAGTTCGGCGTGCTCGAGGAAGAGGCGTTCCGTCCCTGATGGCGTGAACATCACCAGCAGCGACGTGGTCGGGGCGCGCGAATGATATGAGGCGGAGACGGTGTTGGCGGACCGAGGCGAACAAGTCGCCCGATACTCTGCCCCGATGCCCGACACAACGCACTACGCCACTGCCATCCTCGACGACGCCGACCGGACACTGGTTCGGCTCGAGAAGCTGTGCTGCGCTCCCGGGCGTAGCCCCCAGATGACGGCTATCGCCGACGACCTCGCAGTGCTTCGAAGGTCGCTCAGCGACTTCTCCGGGGCGCAGCCCGAGGCAGACACGATCATCTTTGCGATGGAGGCGACCGGAGCTCGGATCGGCAGGCTTCAAGTCGGCTGTTGCGCTCCAGCCCGAATGCCGCTCTACGCAGATCTGTTGACCTCGCTCACCGAACTGCAGCGCGAAGTCAACGCCCAGGTCGGCAGGGGACACTGAACGGGTCGAACCGACGCGACTGTGGGCTCCGGCGAAATGCCGGAGCCCACAGCGATCCAGGTTCGATCGAACGAATCACACCGTGTCTTGGTCGCCCTTGATGACGGCCTTGACGCCACCGACCCCGGAAGCGGCCACGTCGCGCACGGCGTGCACCGCCGACTCGCCGATGGCCTCTGCAGCTGCGAGTGCTCCGGTCGCAGCTGCCGAGGCAGCGTCCTCGACCGAGAGGCCGAGCTCCTTGGCGCCTGCGATCGCACCTGAGATCGCCCCGGTCGTCACACCGACGATGTCGGCGCCCACGGCCCCGGCACCCTGGACGAGACCCTTGGCCGTGTTCGAGGCGGTCTCGAGTACGTCGCCGCCGATCTGGGCGGCACCCTTGACGGCACCAGAGACGGTGGCCGATGCAGTCTCTACGGCTCCGGTGCCGAGATCCTTGACACCGCCGATGACCGAGCTTCCGAGCGCAACGGCGCCATCGGCCAGGTTGACTCCGGTGGTCTTCGTGGCCGTGATGACGCCTTCGGCGATGCTCGAGACGGTGAGCGCAGCGTCGGTCCCGATCGAGCCGGTGCCGTGGATGGCGGCCCGGACGACGTCCGAGATGGTTCCGACGGTCACGGTGGCGACCTCACCGACGCCCTCGAGGAGTCCGACGACCAGGCCCTTGGCCGTACGGACGGCTCCCGTGCCGACCTCGTTCACCGCAGCGAAGGCGCCTGTGACGATGTCGGCCGCGGTGCCGGCGACGGACCCGGCGATGTCGCCGACGTTGCCGAGTGTCGTGACCACTGCGTCACGGACGACCGACGTGGCTCCCTGAACGATGTTTCCCGTGCCCTTGAGCAGGCCCGTGACTCCGGCCTGTACCCGACTTGCTGCGTTTCCCTCTGACATGAATCGCTCCTCTGCGATCTGTCCGATGCCGTGTGCCCTCGGACAACCCCACTATCGGTGCTCTCGAGGTGCCGAGCAATGACGGCCCGCCAGGATGATGTGCCAGACCTCTGGCAGGCGACTGATCGGGTCCTGGCAGGGTTCTGCCAACCGGGACCGGTACGCTCGCCGCATGGCCCAACGGATTGCGATTGTCGGAGGAAAGCCGACCTGGCAGCGCGGCATGTCGGCCACTGTCACGGATCTCGACTACGTCACGGTCACGTTTCCCGAACTCGGAGCATGGAGACCGGGTCGCGGCGGCCGGGCCGTCATCGTGTTCATCGCCGACGACAAGGCGCTCGACACGGTGGTCGACTTCGTGTCCGAGTACCCGCACATCCCCGTCGTGGCGGTGATACCTGAACTCGACCTGGCATCGTTCGCAAAGGCGGTCAGAGCCGGCGCCTCGGGAGCGGTCGACGACGCCGACTCACATGAGGTCGTTGGGGAGGCGCTCTCGGCGGCGATTCAGGATCGCGTGTCGGCGCCGATCCACCTCATCCGGGCGATGGCTCAGCGGGTCCCTCCGCCGCCCGAGATGAGCGCTTCGGTCGATGACAGTGAGACTGCGTGGCTCAGGGCTCTTGCCGGGGGCGAGACGGTCGCTGCTCTCGCCGAGCGCATCGGCTACTCGGAGCGTGAGACGTATCGCATGCTCGGGGACCTCTATCAGCGGCTGGGTGTGACGAACCGGACCGAAGCGATCATCTGGGCCACCCGGCACGGCGTGCTCGACCCCGACTGAACTCGAACGACGAAGTCAGCCCTCCTCGCCGGAAGAAGATCTCAGATCCCGACATGGGTCCCGATGTCGACGCTCCGGTCGCGTGGAAGCCCGAAGTGGACCGACGGGTCGCCGGAGTTTCGATACATGAGGATGAACAACCGGTCGCGCCACGCAGCCATCCCCGGTCGATCCTCGATCGAGATGCGTTCGCGACCCAGGAAGTAGCTGGTGTAGTCGGGGTCGAAGCTGAGGTCCTCGATGATCAGGCTCTCCAGGTCTTCGGCGAGGCTGGGGCGATCGGTGAAGCCGTAGTGCATTTCGAGTTCGTGGAATCCGAGGGGGTGATGGGTCACGCGAGGGCGCTGAACCGGGGGGACGGTCGGTTGATCGTCGGTCACGGCCGAGACGAAGACCACGGTCTCATTGAGGCTGTCGTTGTACTTGAGGTTCGCGAGGAGGGCCGGCGGCACCATTCCCGGGTGCCGGTGGAGATAGACGCCGGTGCCAGGGTGACGTGCGATCTCCTCGGCGGCGAGTCCCCCGACAAATGCTTCGACCGTGAGGTTGTGACGCTCGATCCGACGTGACACCAACATCCGTCCCTTGCGCCATGTGGTGAAGATGATGAAGCCGCCCATCCCGATCAACAATGGGAACCATCCGCCCGCCGGGATCTTGAACAGGTTGGCGACCACGAACCCCGTGTCGACGACGGCCAGGGGGAGAAGTACCAGCAGGGTCCGGGTCCTGCTCCACCCCCAGCGATGGATGGCAACCGAAGCGATCAGTGTGGTCGTGATCAGCATCGTCATCGTCACGGCGACGCCGTAGGCCGCCGCCAACCGGGAGGAGGAACCGAATGCGAAAACCAGCGTGAGGCAGGCGGCGAGCAGGAACCAATTGACACTGGGCACGTACACCTGGCCCCGATGATGTGCGGACGTCTCGATGATCCGCAGTCGCGGGAGGTAGCCCAGGTTGGTTGCCTGGGAGCTGAGCGAGAACGCTCCCGAGATGAGGGCCTGGGAGGCGATCACGGTGGCCGTTGTGGCCAGGACCGTCATCGGCCACTGCGCCCAAGCAGGGGCGAGCAGGAAGAACGGGTTGCGAATGGCGTCGGCGTCGGAGAGCAACAACGCGCCTTGACCGAAGTAGTTCAACGTCAGTGCGGGCAGCACCGCGACGAACCAACCCATCTGGATGGGGCGCCGTCCGAAGTGCCCCATGTCTGCGTACAACGCCTCACCGCCCGTGACGACGAGGAAGACGGAACCGAGGACCAGGAAACCGGTCCCGCCGTTGTCGACGAAGAAGCTCACGGCCCACGTCGGGCTCAGCGCCCGGAGGACCGTCGGCTCTGAGACGATCTGAATGGTCCCGAGCACGGCGAGGACTCCAAACCACAACACCATCACGGGCCCGAACATGCGACCCACCGTCTCGGTTCCGCGCTTCTGGATCGAGAAGAGCCCGATGAGGATCACCGCCGTGATGGGGAGCACCCAATGGTGGATCGAGGGTGCGGCGATCTCGATCCCCTCCACGGCGGACAGCACCGAGATTGCGGGCGTGATCATCCCGTCGCCGTAGAGCAGCGCGGTTCCGAAGAGCCCGAACATGACGAGCGATCGCCCGATCCGGCCGCCACGGGTGATCAGCGCTGTCAGAGCGAGGATTCCTCCCTCTCCGTGGTTGTCCGCACGCATGACGATCAGGAGGTACTTGATCGTGATCACGATGATCAAAGACCAGAACATCAGTGACAGCACACCGAGGATGTTCGGCTCGACGACGCCGATGGGGTTCTCGCCTGCGAGCGACTCCCGGAATGCGTACAGCGGGCTGGTGCCGATGTCGCCGAAGACCACGCCCAACGCACCGAGCGCGAGGGCGGTCATGCGTCCAGGCGGCCCCACTCCATGCTCGTCGTGATCGGCCGTGTGTGTCATGAGTCGCCGAGTGGTCGTCGGACGACGGTCGAGTGGATCTCGGCGGTCAGCCTCTGCACCTCTTCGGTCAACCTGGTGTTGAGGTCGAGCAGTTCCCGCAGCTGCGCGGTCTCTCGTTGAGCGATCTCCTGTCGTTGGAGTGCGGCCAACGCCAGTGACTCGCGATGGGCGGTGTCGGCTTCGGACATCGCCTTGTCCCGGTCGGCCTGTCTGGTCTGGGCCAACAGGATCAGGGGAGCTGCGTATGCCGCCTGCAGCGAGAACATGAGGTTCAAGAGGATGAACGGATAGGGGTCCCACTTGAACGCGAACCCGAGGGCGTTGACCACGATCCAGAGCACCACGATGACGGTCTGACCGAGGAGAAACCGTGGCGTCCCGAAGAACCGGGCGAACGACTCGGCTCTCCGGCCGAACGAGTCCGATCCGAACGCGCTGTGCAGATGCGATGGCATGTGGTGTGCTCGTTGCGGCGTTTCGTTCACTGTCCATTCTCCGGACTCGGGCGACACCGACTGTATCTTCTCGGCCATGTCCTACCCGGAACCCGCAACCACGGTCACGTGGTGATTCCGCTCCTGCCATTCGCCATCCGTCTGCACGGCGAACTCGATCACCGTCCCTGGGTCGAGCTCGGCGACCAACAGCCTTGCCGAAAAGACACCCAACATCGAGCCGGTGTTCGCGCTCTCGATCGTCTGCCAATCATCGCTGGTCCAGCGAATGACGGACGGTCCTGGCAGTTGAATCCGTAGGTCGGTTCCGTGCGCGATCTCCGTGATCGGTAGGCGCGGATCCCAGATGGCGACGGCGGGTCGCGGCCGTCCGGCGACGTAACGTGCCTCCACCTCCGATGGCAGGTCGAAGACCCGCCCCGTCTTCAATGATGCAGCCAGCTTGAGGTATTCGGCGTGCGCCCACACCAGCGGCATCGCCGATCCCGTCGGTTCGCCCTCGAAGAGCTCCCGCTCGGCAATGTCGTCATGGTCCCATACCTGCTCGGGGAGCAATCCATTCGGCTGGGCGAACCGTTCCAGTGTTGTGAGCATGTCGGCTGCGACGGAGGTGTTCCCCGCCGCCAACTCGTAGTGGGCGCGTTCGCCCGTGAGGAGCGGCCAGGGGCGGCCGACTCCGGTTCCGTCGAATGGCGTTCCGTCCTCGTGTTCGCCGTATCCGTCACCGTTGTAGCGGTACCAGACGGGTCCAGCGGGGAGTTCGTCTCTGAGGAGGTGGTCGATCACTCGAACCGTGTCGAGTACCCGGGGGTCCGACGCCGCTCGCAGTCCGAATCTGACGAGGGCCAGCGCATCGGGGCTGACGATTGCCTGAGCGGGGGCGGACGAGTCCCACGATTGGCGGTTCTTGATCACGACCCGATCGTCACTCCAGCCCGGTTCGACGGACGGGGCGATACGCACGTAGTAGCCATCGACGCCGACCTGGTCGGCCAGCGACGTCCCCGACACGTAGATCCAGTCCTCGAGGTGATCGTTCCAGGCGTCGGCCGTGTCGAGAAGAAAGTCGGCGATCTCGTCGCGTGCGTTGCGGCGGGCGAGGTCGGCTGCGACGACGAGAGCGGCGATCTCGGCTGCGACGGTGAATGGCGAGTAGCCGGCGTCCTCCTCCCAGCGGTCCTGTGAGCTGGCTGGGCCGTTCCGCACGATGTAGCCGGCAGCCTTCTCGACCATCGCCCAGAAGTCTTCGGGGTCGATCCCGCAGTCGTGCTCGATCGCCAGACCTACTGCCAGGATCGGCAGGGCGGTCTCGTCCATCTGGACGCCACTCCAATAGGGCGTGCCGTCGAGCCACATGTTCTGGGGCCAGTGGCCGTCGACCTCCTGGGTGGTGCGCAGGTATTCGAGCCCGCGAGCCACGTCTTCGTGGGCTCCCGAGGCGATCAACCCACCAAGGGTCTCCACCATGTCTCGGGGCCAGACGAGGTGGTATCCACCGAGATCGTCGTCGCCTTTCGAGGAGCCCCATGGGATCGACAGGGAGGCGATCGTCGCGCCCGGAAAGCTCACAGATTCGTGGACCCTCAATACCGTCCGCGATGTGGCGACGAGCCCACCGGGTGGGGCATCGTGGCACCCCGCCTGCCATGTTTGCCACTGTCGGATGAAGAGGGACTTCGTGTCATCAGGGTCGGCGCCGAGCGCGGCGTGGGCACGAATGCCGGCCTCGGCTTCGCTCTCTCCGAACGCGATTGCGATCGTGAACTCCCCGGTAGGCGGCACGGCGATCTCGGCCGCCACCGCCACGTTCCCCGGCCCGGCTTCTCGATAGCCCCATTCGAGCCGGCCGTTTGCGTTCACATCCTGCCAGCCGTCGTTGACGCCGACGAAACCGACCGAAGGGGCGGTCAAGTCGGCGTCCGCCGCCATGGCCAGAACGGTGTCACGGCCCGATGCGAACAACATCTCCCGGCCGCGATACTGCGACACCCACGCCCGATTGTCGTCACCGTGGTTGTCGAGATGCGGTGCCAGCAACGCAGTGACAACCATGCCGTCAGGTCCGCCCTCGATCAGGCACCGCTGCAGCAGGACATCCCGGAGCGGGTCGGTGAAGATCTCCTTGGTCACGGTCAAGCCGCGTGGGAGTTGGTTGGTGACCACGTAGCCGGGAACGCCCGGGTCGAACCACTCGAGCTCGGTGCGGGCCTCCCGCTTCTCCTCGCAGAACCAGCCGTCGCCGGAGGAGAACAGCAGCCCCATGTCGCGGGTGGCTGCGGTGTCGATTCTCGGGTGATAGATCTCGTTGACGATTCCGTGGCTCAACGCGAACCAGACACGCGAGCCCGACGACAACGCCGTGCCAACTCCTGTCTTGGCGCTCGACGTCCAGCGGGCGGGAATTCCGGGCCCGCCGGGAGCGATCTTCGACTCGGTCACGATCCAAGTATGCACCAGGAGTCCAGGTGCGGTCGATGACGGGCGGTGGCGTCGGTGTGCCAAGGAACTCGAGCCGATCTGAGCAGGTGGCGGACCACCGCCAGCCGCTGACGCACCCAGGACGGTGCTGGTCCTAGATGGCAGCTCGAGCCAAGGGCACTCCGTCCCTCGTATGCGGATCGACCGCCCTCGAGGATCTCGACCGTGGTCGTCTTGCCGGCGCCGTTCGGCCCCAGGAATGCCACCACCTCGCCTCGGGCGACTTGGCCGAGCCTCGACCGGAGTCCGAGCCAG
>JAHEDH010000098.1:9114-12637 GCA_024641285.1 bacterium
CGGCGATCATCGAGCCGTTCGCGGCATAGACATCGAAGTCGCCCGAGGCGAGGTGGTGGCATTCCTGGGGCCGAACGGCGCCGGCAAGACGACCACGGTCGAGATCCTCGAGGGCGGTCGATCCGCTTACGAGGGACGGAGTGACACGGCCGAGCCTCGACCGGAGTCCGAGCCAAACGGCCGGAACGAGATCGACCGGTTCACGTGAGTTCGACTCCTGACGATCGGCGTGGCGTTTGTCGATAGAACGCTTCGAGTACCCGGAACAACGAGGGATGTGCGGAGGCGAGCCCGTCGGGATCCGAGAACAGCGTCTCCGATGCAACCGCGAACAGCTCTGCACGATTCGTTCCGGCGTACGGCCGGAGGATTGCGGAGCCCTCGGAACGCAGGCCCTCCAGCGTGTCTTCGGCGGCACGCTCGAAGGCTCTGGCCTGTGTGCGGTCCGTGATCGGAGGTGTGCCGCTGGCTTCGCCGTCGGCCATGTCGATCTTGTGGGCGAACTCGTGGATGATCACCGAGGTGTCCGAGTCATGGGATCGCTCTTCGAGGACCCGATCCCAGGCGAGCTTCACCGGACCATGCAGAAGTGCGGACCCGAGTACGCATGCTTTCCCTTCCGCCTCCAGGCCGTTGCCCAGCCGAAACCTCGTAGCCACCTGTGACGAGGTGGGCGCGATCAGGACCGCCCTGACGTCGGAGAGCATCCGTGCCCCGGTTCCCAGTACCAACAGCGAGGCGAGCGTTGACACGTGTGCCCTTGCGTCCTCGGTGACTTCGAATCCTTCGAGACCTTCCCACGACCATCGCTCGTCGAGTCCATGCGCAACCTCGATGATGCGAAGTCGATCAGCGACGTCGAGGTGTCCCCACCGCGATGCGAGAAAGCCGTCCGCACCCGCCCAAGACTCCGATGGGGGCGCTGGCTGCCGGGATCTGGTCCACCTCATGCGCCTGAGGCCGCTCGCTCTCGACCCTGGTGCGGCGCTCGCGCAGTTTCGACTCTCATCGGTCCATTGTGGGTCGCATCGATGCCATTCGTCCAGGACAGCCAGGGACGGTGATCCGCCGCCCGCTGTCAGGTTTGCGCCACATCCGTTACGTCCAGAGACGTCGGTGGATGCTGGGATGTCGGAATCCGGACTGTGACACAGAGGCCGTGAGGCTGGTTGAGCGAAGGGGTGAGGTCGCCGCCGTGCGCCTCCACGATTGCGCCGGCGATCGCCAGCCCCAGGCCGCTGCCACCGCTCGACCTCGTGCGTGCGCTGTCCACGCGAAAGAATCGGTCGCGCAGTCTGTCGAGCTGTCCGGGATCCACTCCCGGACCGGTGTCGCAGATGGTGAGTGCCGCCTCGGCGGGCTGGGCCTTCAACGAGACTGCGCAGCCGGCGCCGGCCGGTGTGTGCGCTCTGACGTTTCCCAGAAGGTTGTCGACGACCTGCCGGAGCCGGGTTCGGTCGCCCTCCACCCTGATGACGCTGTCGATGGTGACGCGGAACTCACGTTCGGGCTCGAGGACTCTGGCGGCGTCGACCGCTGCCAGCACGAGCTCGGTGAGGTCGACTGACTCCACTTCGAGAGGCCTGTGTTCGTCGAGTCTGGCCAGCAGGAGCAGGTCGTCGACCAGCTCACCCATGCGGGCGGTCTCCGTACGGATGCCAGACATAGCCCGGGCGAGGTCGGCCGGTCGTTCCCGGGCTCCGGCCTCGAACAGTTCGGCATATGCGGCGGTGGCGGCGATCGGCGTGCGGAGCTCGTGTGAGGCGTCGGCAACGAACTGGCGCATTCGGGCCTCGGACGCGACGAGTTCATAGAGCGTGTCTTCCCGTTCCTCCCGAGCATCGTCGAGTCGATCGAGCATGGCGTTGAGTGCTCTCGCGAGGCTCCCGACCTCGGTGTTCTCATCTGCCCCAGGCACGCGGCGGTCGCCCAGATCGTCGTCGGTGATGGCGGCGGCGCTCGCCTCGACTGATCGCAACGGTCTCAGTCCCGCGCCTACGAGCCACCAGGCGGCGACGACCACCAGTCCGATCGCCACGCCGCTCGCCGACGCCAGCACGGCCAGCAAGCGACCTCGCGTCTCGTTCAACTCGTGGAGCGGCTCCCCGACGACGACGGTTCGGTCTCCGGAGATCGGGTCCACCCGGAGTCGCATCTCTTCGCCATCGCTCGCCAGGACCGTTTGCTGTTGCCGGCGCAAGTCGACCACTTCGGGGTCGACCGTCACCGGGTCTTCACCTGGCGTTCTGGCGGGTGAGACGAACAGCTGCGCTCCGCTGCGGTCGAGGATCGCAACGAACAGACCGGGCGCGACCTCGGGGATCACCGACCAGCTCGTCGGGTCTCCCGTCTCCGCCAGTTGCTCCGTCGGCATGTGCGCCCGCTCGAGTGCCCCGTCTACCTGTTGGATCTGCGAACGGACGAACAACGAATAGGTCACGGCTCCAACGACGACCAGTCCGAGTACGACCGCCGCGGTGGTGGCGATCAGGAGGCGAGCGCGCAGTGACATCACGTGTCGCCGGACTCGCGCAACACGTAGCCGACGAGGCGGACCGTGTGGATCAGCGGTGGACCGTGCTCGTTGAGCTTCTTGCGCAGGTAGCTCACGTAGGTCTCACAGATGTTGGAGTCCCCGTCGAAGTCGTAGTGCCAGACGTGGTCGAGGATCTGACCCTTCGAGAGCACGATGCCAGGGTTGGTCATGAAGTAGCGAAGCAGGCTGAACTCCGTCGCAGTCAGCTCGATGGGCTCGCCGCCGCGGCGCACCTGGTGGCCATCGACATCGAGCTCGATGTCGGCGAATCGCAACACCGAAGACTCGGCCGCGTGCGCGATCCGCCCCGATCGCCGCAGGATGGCATGGACCCGCATCACCATCTCGGCGAGCGAGAACGGTTTCGTCAGGTAGTCGTCGGCTCCGGCGGCGAATCCTGCCGCCTTGTCCTCGAGCGAGTCCCGTGCGGTCAGGAAGAGCACGGGTGTGTCGATGCCGCTATCCCGCAGTCGTTTGGCCAACTCGAACCCGTCGATGTCCGGCAGCATCACATCGAGGACGATGAGGTCGGGATCCGAGGTCCTGGCCGTCGTCAGCCCGCGAAGGCCGGACTGCGCCTGAAGCACCTCGAACCCCTCGTATCCGAGCGCCGTAGAGACGGCATCGACCAGCGACGGCTCGTCGTCGATCACGAGGACCCGGGCCAGTCGATCTGGCGATTCGCTATCGGAGGGAGTCTGGCTCACACCACGATCTTGGCACGCTCTTCGTGGTCGTTGGCCCGGATGGCGCGATTCTACGCAACGGCACAGGGCGCTCTCAGCCGGCTCTGATCTCCGTTCGCAAAGGTGTTCCCATCTTGGGCGGAGTTGTCCCGCCCCGACAAGGAGTGATGATGAATTCTGATTCCATGATCACGGTGGGGCGTATGAGGCGCACATGCTCGACGCCGAGGGAAACCCGGTCACCGTGACGTTCGCCGAGGATTTCTCCGTGATCAGCAGCGAGACCGACGATCATGGCCGG
>JAHEDH010000099.1 GCA_024641285.1 bacterium
CCCTGATCGAGAAGTTCCGCGGCTCCCCACTGTTCGGGCACGTCATCCTCGAGCGTTCCATCCGGAGCCCGCTCGCAGAGATGGCTGCGACGATCCTCTGAAGTTCGTGGGCCTCGACGCACGCGCTCCCTCGTGAGCATCCGTGTGGCCCACCGGTAGCATTGCCTTCATGGCGAGGAAGCGGCCGGTCGACGGGGATTCGAAGGCGCAGGACCAGACGGGACTCGAACGGGCCGATGGATCGACTGTGAGTGACATCCGGGTTCTGATGGATGGTGCGAACCCCACCTCTCGTGCCGGATGGACCCGGAGGGGACGCCCGAGAGGGCGGATGCGCGGTCCCGAGAAGGTCAACGCACTCGCCTTGGCAAGCGTTGCAGCGTTGTTCTATCTCCTTGCACTCACTCCGATCGGAGTGCGTTGGCAACCGATCGCCGATGTGCGCGACGTCTATCTCTGGGCCGCCATGTTCGCAACCGTGCTGACCTTCGTGCTGCGACGAGCCGAGCACCGCCGGATCTCGTCGCTCGACAGGTGGATGGCGGCCGTCTGGGTGATGGCGGGGTTCGCCGTCGTCGGTCTCAGCCCGGTGTGGCCGGTGTTGTTCCTTGCGGTGCTCTTCGGGTCGATCGTCAGGCTCGAAGCCGTGATGGCGTTCCAGAGGTCGGAGGAATTGGCCGAGGCCGTCGGCATCAGGTGACCGCCGGTCCCACCGTCGGTCGCATCCGTTCGAGCGATCTGAGATAGATTTGGCTCATGAGTCGCGAGCGCTTCCTCGAACGTGTCCACACCCGACTGGACGACCTGCAGGCCCAGGGTCTCTACAAGCATGAGCGGACTCTGGTCTCGCCCCAGGGCGGCAGTGTTGTCGTCGAAGGTGGCCGGGAAGTCCTCAATTTATGCGCCAACAACTACCTCGGCCTCGCCGACGACCCCCGGCTGGTCGAGGCGGCGTCTGACGCGATGGAGCGATATGGCTACGGGATGGCCTCGGTTCGCTTCATCTGCGGCACCACCGACATCCATCACGAGCTGGAGCGCGCAACGGCCGACTTCCTCGGAACCGAAGCTTCGATCACCTTCGCTGCCTGTTTCGACGCCAACGGAGCGGTGTTCGAGCCGCTTCTCGGCGATGGCGACGCAATCGTGTCCGACACGCTCAACCATGCATCGATCATCGACGGGATCAGGCTCTCCAAGGCGGCCCGATACCGATACGCCACCAGAGACCTCGAAGACCTCGACCGGGTCGTGGCGGAAGCGGTCGAGAACGGAGCGGAGACCGTCATGATCGCAACCGACGGCGTGTTCTCGATGGACGGCTTCATCGCCGACCTCACCGGTATCTGTGACGTGGCCGATCGGTACGACGCACTGGTGATGGTCGACGATTGCCACGCCACCGGATTCGTCGGGCCCGGAGGCCGGGGGACGCCGGCGCTGCACGACGTCGTCGAGCGCGTCGACATCCTCACAGGCACCTTCGGCAAGGCTCTGGGTGGCGGGATGGGCGGCTTCATCGCAGCCCGCCAGGAGATCGTCGACCTCATGCGCCAGCGCGCCAGGCCGTATCTCTTCTCGAACGCCCTCGCACCGGGGCTCGTCGGGGGAGCGATCGCCGGGCTCTCGCTCGTCGCGGCTGCCGACGATCGGAGAGCCCAGCTCCATCGGAACGCCCAACGATTCCGAGAAGGGATGACCGCCGCCGGCTTCGCTTTGCGCGGCGCCGGGCACCCGATCATCCCGGTCATGATCGGGGACGCCGCCACCGCCACCGAGATGGCCGACCGCCTCCTCGATCTCGGCATCTACGTCATCGCCTTCTCCTACCCGGTCGTGCCGAAGGGCGGTGCCAGGATCAGAACCCAGATGAATGCGGCGCACGGCGACGATGACATCGATCGCACGATCGAGGCGTTCACGGCCGTCGGCACGGAGATGGGGCTCCTGGCATGAGAGGACTGATCAAGCAGACACCTGGGCCCGGGCTCACGATGACCGAGGTGCCCGAGCCCGAGCCCGGACCGAACGACGTCGTGATCGAGGTCGCCTACACCTCGATCTGCGGCACCGATCTCCACATCTACGACTGGGACGAGTGGGCCTCCGAGACGGTGCCGGTCGGCATGGTCGTCGGCCACGAGTTCAGTGGCGTGGTCTCTCGGGTCGGCAGTGCAGTCACCGACGTCGAGCTCGGACAGCGAGTCACCGGTGAGGGTCACCTGACCTGCGGCCACTGCCGGAACTGTCGGGCAGGTCGGCGCCACCTCTGCCCGCACACGCTCGGCATCGGAGTGGACCGCTCGGGAGCGTTCGCCGAGATGATCGTCCTTCCGGCCGCCAACGTGTTTCCGCTTCCGGACCACGTGCCGCTCGAGATGGGCTCGATCTTCGATCCGTTCGGCAATGCCACGCACACCGCCCTCGAGTTCGATCTCGCTGCCGAGGACGTGCTCATCACCGGAGCCGGACCGATCGGATGCATGGCTGCGGCGATCGCCAGCCACGTGGGCGCTCGTCACGTCGTGGTGACCGATGTCAACGAGTACCGGCTCGAACTCGCCTCGAAGCTCGGCGCGACCCACACGGTCAACGTCGCCGAGCGCAACCTCGGAGAGGTGATGGCCGGTCTCGACATCAGGGAGGGTTTCGACATTGCGCTGGAGATGTCGGGAGCCCCCGCCGCCCTCCGCTCGATCCTCCCGGTGATGATCCACGGCGGCAGGGTCGCACTGCTCGGCCTCCTTCCCGATGGCGTCGCCATCGACTGGAGCACGGTCATCTTCCACAGCCTCACCCTCAAGGGCGTCTACGGACGAGAGATGTACGACACCTGGTACAAGATGGGTGTGTTCCTCGAGGGTGGGCTCGACCTCTCGCCCGTGATCACCCACAGGTTCGGCGCCGATCGGTTCGAGGAGGCATTCGACATGGTGCGCTCCGGCAAGAGTGGAAAGGTCCTCCTCGACTGGACCGGGGACCGACTCGGACGGCCGATCGTCTCGCCGTCATGAGTGATGGGTCCTGGGTCGTGTCCGGGGGAACCCCGGCGACCACCTCCGACTGACGACCGACCACCGACAACGGCCGAGGCGAGCGCAGCGAGCCAGGCCATACACTCACCGGAATGAACGACCTGGCTCTCGACATCCTCGGATATGTGGCGTCGACCTTCGTGGTCGTCTCGCTGGCGATGACGTCGGTGCTCAAGCTGCGCCTCCTGTCGCTGGTCGGTTCGACCACGTTCCTGATCTACGGCCTCCTCATCGGCTCGTTGCCCGTCGCTCTGACGAACGCCGTCATCGTCGTGATCAACGCGGTCTTCCTCTACCGGCTCTTCTCCCACGAGGAGGCGTTCGACGTGGTGGAAGTGGATGCGAACTCGAAGTTCCTGGCTCGGTACCTCGAGCACAACGCCGAGGACATCGACGCCGTCTGGCCCGGCTATCGGTTCCGATCGCATTCCGATCAGGTCCGGCTCGTCGTCTTCAGGGACATGGTGCCTGCGGGCATCTTCATTGCGTCGGTCGAAGGCGAGACGGCGACGGTGGAGATCGACTTCGCCGGGCGGAACTACCGGGATCTCCGGAATGCCCGGGTGCTGTTCGGCCGCGGCAGGGGGGTGCTCGTCGATCGCGGTATCCGGAGGGTCGTGAGTCGTGCCGACACGGCCGTGCACCGTCGGTTTCTCGAGCGGTTCGGCTTCGTAACCGACGGTGACGAATATGGCATCGAGATCGCCTGATCTAGCGTGTCCGCGATGAGCTTCGACGCAGTGATCACCGATGCCCGCGCGCTTCTTCCAGAAATCGTCGAGTTACGGCGCGCGCTCCACCGCAATCCCGAGACCGGCCTCGACCTGCCGGGTACGAAGGCCTTCGTTCTCGAGGCGCTTGCCGGGCTCCCGCTGGAGATCGTCGAGCACGACTCGACCAGCGGGGTCGTGGCCGTGCTCCGGGGCTCCGCTCCCGGCGCAACCGTGCTGCTCCGTGGGGACATGGACGGCCTGCCCCTTCGCGAGGACACCGGCCTGGAGTTCGCCAGCGTCACCGGTGACACCATGCACGCCTGCGGCCACGACATGCACGTGGCGATGCTCGTCGGTGCCGCCAGGATCCTCAGTGCGCGAAGGTCCGAGATCGTCGGAAACGTGCTGTTCATGTTCCAGCCCGGCGAAGAGGGCTTCCATGGAGCGAGGTTCATGCTGGAGGAAGGGCTGCTGGAAGTCGCCGGCGAGCGCCCAGCCCTTGCGCTCGCGATCCACGTCACGACGATCCTCGAGACGGGTGTGCTCGCTGTTCGCCCTGGCGCCATGATGGCCTCGGCCGATCAACTCAACATCGTCGTTTCGGGTTTGGGAGGCCATGCGTCGCGACCGGACGGGGCGAAGGACCCCGTCGTTGCTGCCGCAGAGATCATCACATCGATCCAGTCCGCCGTGACGCGCAGCGTCAATGTGTTCGACCCGGCCGTCTGCACCATCACCTCGGTGGAAGCAGGGAGAGCGCACAACATCATCCCCGACCAGGTCGAGCTGCGCGGGACGATCAGGGCGCTGTCGGAGGAGACCAGATCGATGATGCACGAGTTGGTCGCCAGAGTGGCTGATGGCATCGCCGCCGCTCATGGCATGACGGCGAAGACGTCGGTCGAGAACGGGTATCCGGTGACGGTCAACGACCCGAAGGCGACCGCCGAACTGATGCTGGCGGCCCAGGCCCTCGTGGGAACGACGCGTGTCACGACGCTCCCGGATCCCTCCATGGGGGCGGAGGACTTCTCCTATGTCCTCCAGGAGGTCCCTGGTGCGATGTTCTTCCTGGGCGCCTGTCCGCCGGATCTGTCGCCGGAGACCTCCCCGTTCAACCACTCGAACCTGGTTCGCTTCGACGAGGAGGCGATGGTCACCGGGATGGCGTTCCACGCGGCCGTCGCGTTGCATCGACTCGGCTGAGGCCTGTCAGAGTGCCTCCAGCAGGTCCTGCTGGAGCGTGGCTCGATCGGCGGGAAGGCGGTCGACCCAGAACACGTCGTAGGCGATGCCGCCCCTCGTGTCCACCCTCGCCCGTTTGATGGGCATCGTGTATCGCTGGAACACCCGGCCCAGGTCGAAGATGAGACCGATGCGATCCGGGGTCTCAACGGTGATCTTCCCGCCGCCGACACCCTCTGCCTCGATCACCACCGAAGGCTCGAAGCCCGATCGTTCGACCGGCCGATAGGTGTCTCGTTTGGCGTGGACCGCGTCGGAGAGGTCGAACCTGCGCCGGATCGCCGCCGTCATCTCTGCAGCGACTGCGTCGAGGGATCCCTGATCGATCGGGGCCCGATCGGCGCCGACGATGTCGAACGAGTCGAAAACGAGGCCATCGCTCCTGGTGGCGAACCTGGCGTCGGTGATCGACAGCCGGTTCAAGGCCAGGACTCCCGACACGGTGAGGAGCAGCCCCGGGCGGTCCTCGGTGATCACGATCATCGTGGCCGGATTCCCCGGTGTGATGTCGATCCTGATCTCGCCCGGTGCTCGTGGGGCGAGTGCCAGCGCGATGTGATGGGCGATCTCCTCGGGCGAGTGTCCCCGCCGGTACACCTCGCCGAAGCCTGCCAGGTGACGACGGATCACGTCCGGTGCCAGCCCTGGGCTCGCCGCGGCCACTCGATCGGAGAGCAGCTCCACCTGCACGTCCTCGGGCATGTGTCGCGCCCGGATCTCGCGTTCGACCCGCCGGTAGGCGCGCCGTACGAGGCCGGCACGCCATTCGTTCCAGGTGTCGGTGCCCGTTGCCAGGCTGTCGGCGACGGTCAGCAGATAGAGGGCTGCGAGCGACTCCGAGTCGGCGAACCGCTCGCCGACCCACGACACGACTCCCGGATCGTCGATGTCGTATCTGGTGGCCAGGTCGGCGAGCACCAGGTGGTGCTCGACGAGGAACCGGAGTAGCTCCGGCTGATCGACGATCGAATCCAGATCCACGTCTGCCAGCAGCCGGGCGCCGGTCCTGGCATGCGGTTCGCCGGCACCCTTGCCGATGTCGTGGAGCAGGGCGGCCCACAGCAGGGTGGCGGGCGATGACACCGCTGCGGCAGCCTCTGTCGCAATGGCGTCGTCGGTGCCGTCGAGCAGCCGAGCCATCTCGTCGACGCAGGCCAGAGAGTGTTCGCCGACCGGGTAGCGATGAAAGGGAACGACGTGGGGAGTGTCGCGGATCCGCGACCATTCTGGGACGATGCCGGCGACGGCATCGTCGAAGGCGCTCTGCGTGACTGCGTCCCTCGAGGTCAGCGCCGGCGTGTCCATGGCGGCCATCGTGAGCCGCCGTCCGCCCCGAACCTCTGGCCAGTCGGTGTCGACCCGTGCTTCGGTCTCACGCTGGAGCGCCAGGATCAGGCGACCGAACTCGACGACGTTCAAGCCGAGAAATCCTGCCGCCCGCTCGCGAAGCTCGAAGTCGTAGGCGTCGTGGAGTCTGCCCGCGGCGAAGTGCACGGCACTGCGGGCGCGGGTCATTTCCGCCCGCAGACGCTGTTCGATCTCGATCGGTGCGGTCGGTGCCTGTTGGATCGAGAACAGGCGCCTCCTCCAATCCAGCAGGTCGATCGATCGAATGCCGCCCCGACCCGTCTTGAGGTCGGCGGCCATCAGCCGGTAGGGAGCCAACTTGCGGCGATTGCGCTCCTCGGTCGCCAACATCGACACGATCTGGGCGTGCTCCTTCTCGAGGAGGCCCTTGAACAATGCCCAGAACCGGTCGAACGTCCCTGTCTCGCCGGTGACCGGTCTGGCGGTGAGAAAGGTCGAAATCGCATCGAGGCGGGTGCCGGCGAACACCCTGGCCGCCTCCGGTGTGTTCGACAAGTGGCCCACCTTGAGCTTGGCGTCCCACAACGGCCGGAGAACGCGCTGCTCGACATCGGCCTGGATCTCATCGGCGTGCAGGAACAGGAGGTCCACGTCGGAGTGGAGCGCCATGACCCGCCGTCCGTAACCGCCGATCGCAACGACCACCGAGCCCGACGGCATGGAGTCGGCGAGCTCGATGATCGCCGCGTCCATGAGATCCGAGAGCGTCCGCTCGTCACCCAACTCCCAGCCGACGGAGGCCAGGTGCTCCCGGGCTTCCAGGTAGCCGACGAGCGGGCTCGCCGTCACAGGGCGTCTTCACCACGCTCGCCCGTCCGGATGCGGACCACTTCGTCGACCGGCATCACGATGATCTTGCCGTCGCCGATCTCCCCGGTGTGGCCCGCCTCGGTGATCGCTCGGACGATCGCCGGCGTGATCTCGTCCGAGGCGATCACTTCGATCCGGATCTTCGGGACGAAGTCGACCGTGTACTCGGCGCCGCGATAGACCTCGGTGTGGCCCGCCTGCCTGCCGAACCCGCGCACTTCCGACACAGACATGCCGGTCACGCCCAGGCGTTGCAGACGGTCCTTGACGTCGTCGAGTTTGAAGGGTTTGAGGAAGGCGACGATGAGTTTCACTGGTTTCGATTCTACGACGGGACCGTTGGATGGATCGGAGTGTCTCTCCGGTGAGTGACCTCACTCGGGTGAGTAGGCGCTCTCCTCGTGCTGGCTGAGGTCGAGGCCCTCGAGCTCCTCCCGATCGCTCACCCGCAGACCTATCAGGGAGTCGAGGGCCTTGGCGATCACCCAGGTCATCGCGAACGCGCCTGCGGCCACGATCGCCGTCGAAGCGACCTGGGGCCAGACGAGCCCCGCCGAACCGGCAAGCAACCCGTCGGCGCTGCCGCCGAACGAGGAGTTGGCGAAGACCGCCACCAGCAGAGAACCGACGACTCCGCCGACGAGGTGGATGCCCACGACGTCGAGCGCGTCGTCGAACGGGAACCGGTGCTTCATGCGGACGGCACCGTAGGCGGCCAGGCCACCGAGGGCGCCGACGGCCATGGCAGAGACCGGAGAGATGTACCCGGCGGCCGGTGTGACTGCGACGAGCCCGGCGACGACCCCCGAGACGGCACCCAGGAGCGTCGGGCTGCCGGTCAGCCTCCACTCGAGAGCGAGCCATCCCGCCATCCCGGCGGCGGCGGCGACCTGGGTCGCCATGAACGCCGTGACGGCAGTTTCGCCGGCGGCACCGGCCGAGCCTGCGTTGAACCCGAACCATCCGAACCACAGGAGGGCGGCTCCGATCATCGTCAGAGGGAGCGAGTGGGGGCGGATCGGCTCCTTGCGGTGCGAGCGTCTCGGGCCGAGGACCAGCACGAGTGCGATCGCCGACACGCCTGCGCTCACGTGAACGACGAGGCCGCCGGCGAAGTCCTGTGCGCCGAGCTCTCGCAGGACGCCGCCGCCGTAGAACAGCGACCGGCCGACCAACGGATACACGATGAGACTCCACGCCGCGGCGAACGCGACCCAGGCGGTGAATTTCATGCGGTCGGCAACGGCGCCCGAGATCAGTGCCACCGTGATGATCGCGAACATCAGGTTGAGTGCGGATCCGACGAGTGCGGTCGTGCCGAGCCCGGCGAGACCTGCGGCACCGAGGCCCCCGAGGAGCGGGTTGCCTGCTTCGTCGAACATCAGCGAGTAGGTCCCGATCACCCACAGGATCGTGACGATCGGGATCGCGACGAGGTTCATCATCAGCATGTTGAGCACATGCCGGATCCGCACCATGCCGCCGTAGAACAGCGCGAGCCCGGGTGTCATCAACAGCACGAGGGCGGCGCTCACCAGCAGCCAGGCGATGTCTCCAGGGTTCATCGGCGTTTCTCCGATCGGGTGACGGCGACGATACCGAATACGTTGGCCGGCGGGCCGCCTATGTTGCTCCCAACCCGAGACCGAGAGATCCCGAATGTCAGCGGAAGAACCGAGTTCGCCTGCGATCGACGCCGCCGAGGCGGCAGGTATCGGTTATCGGCTGGTCCATCACGGACATGTGACCTCTGCAGACGAAGCAGCTCAGAAGCGCGGGATCGGGATCGGTCAGCTGGCGAAGACCCTGGTCGTGAGGGTGGACGAGGACCGCTATGTGCTGGTGCTCGTGCCCGGAGACGCCGGCATGGATTACAAGAAGCTCCGATCCCATCTCGGCGTCCGCAGGCTCAGCATGCCGGACCCCGACGAGGCGTTCCGGGCGACCGGGTACCGCCGCGGGACCATCACTCCGCTCGGGTCCGGGCGACCTGCGATCCTCGACACCCGACTGCTCTCCCACGCCGAGATCTCGCTCGGCGCCGGAGTGCCGGAATGGGCGATTCATCTCGATCCGGCGGATCTGGTCGAGGCGTTCGACGTCACCGTCGGGGATGTGGCGCGCGACGCCGCCGAAGGAGACGCCGCCCGCTGATCAGACGGCCGACGAGTGGTCGTCGTGATCGGTCCGATGGCCGACCTCGTGCGCCCAGAAGCCGCGCGGCGCCATCAGTTCGTCGATCAGGAACTCCATCGCAGGTGAGTACATGGACCGCAGCTCCCTGCCTCGATCGCGAGCAGTGTCGAAGTCGACCAGGTCGAACCCGTGCTCGCTCATGTGGTCGTAGAGGTCTTGGAAGAGCGTCGCCTGCACCTCGGGATCGGGCGGCTCCAGATATCCGGTGAGGTCCGTTTCACCGATCACGGTCTGAAAGAGCTGGATCGCCCTCCGGATCGTCCAGTACGCCTGGCCGCCCTCCGCGCCCTTCACCATCTGGATGTGGAGCGCGGCATCGGCGACCAATCCGAGCGCCGTCACCCAGTTCTGGCCGGGATCCTTCGACCTGAAATAGCCGAGCATCGGGAACGTCGTGTGCGTCTCGATCACTCCCGTGATCCAGTCCTCCCAGTCCTTGAAGAAGCCGTCCATCCGGGTGTGATCTCCGTCGGGCGCTCGGGAGATCACGAGGCTCGTCGGGGTGATCCGGTCCTCGGTCCCGTCGTCGAGCGTCATCAGGCGTCGTTCCCGCTCGCCGTAGGCGCCGTAGAGCGCCGGGAGGTATCCGATGACCAGCGCGGTGCTCAACACCCCGGAGAACGCCTCGACCAGAGCGCCGATGCGGGGCACTGCGGCTGCTGGCACCAATTCGCCGAAACCGAGCGTGAAGTAGACGACGCCCGAGTAGTACAGGTGATCACCGAACGTGACGGCGCCGTTGATGCCTTCGAGCCCCCACCAGATGAGTGCGAATCCCAGGATCTGCTGCATCACCCAGACGGCCAGCAGAACCAGGACCGAGACGGGTGCGAACGCGGAGAGCAGCGCCTCTCGGGCGGTCCCGTCGCTGCGTCTGGCGACGCGCCGGACGCTCTTCCACATGACCCGATACGCCACCCGCGTCAACCACCACCGTTTCGTGGACGTCGAAGTCGTGACCAGCGTGTTCACCATGTCGGCGAGCACCGCAAGCACGATCGCTACACCGAGAACCACTGCCACGAACTGCATCGTCGGAGCCTAGGGCCGGAGACGATGCCGCTTCGAAGATGTTCGCGCTTGCAATCTCGCAAGGAGTGAGGCACGTTGGGTCGAGCGCAGTGGTGTCGCAAGGCCGAGGGGGCAGCATGGACCCGTGTGCGGTGTCGGAAGCGATCTATCGCCAGCTCACGAAGTTGAGCCAGGCACCTCCGCCGCGTCTCCGGCTGTGGAACGGCTCCGAGACGGGCCCCTCCGGAGCCAAGGCCACCCTCGTACTCACCCACCCCGGGGCCTTCCGCTCGATGTTGCTTCCACCGAATGACCTCAGCGCCGGAGAGGCCTACGTGTTCGATGACATCGACATCGAAGGCGACATGATCGCAATGCTGGAGTTCGCCGCAGGGCTCGATCAGTCGGCTCGCTCGCGGCTCGCTGCCGTCAAGGCGCTCGCCCTCGCAAGACGCCTTCCGGCCGAGACCCGGCGGGCGCCCGAGCGCACCCGCTTCGGTGGGAAGGCGCACTCGAAACGTCGCGACCGAGAGACGGTCCGCTACCACTACGACATCGGCAACGAGTTCTTCTCGACGTTCCTCGACGCGCGGATGGTCTACTCCTGTGCCCACTACCTCGACGACGCCGAACCGCTCGAGGTGGCCCAGGAGCGCAAGCTCGACCTCATCTGTCGCAAGCTCGAGTTGGCCGAGTCCCAACGCTTCCTCGATGTCGGGTGTGGCTGGGGGGGGCTGGTGATCCACGCCGCTCTCAACTACGGCGTGCACGCCACCGGGATCACTCTGAGCCCTGAGCAGGCCCAATACGCTCGGATCAGGGTCAAGGAATTCCACCTGGAGGATCGGGTCGAGATTCTCGAACTCGACTACCGGGACGTGTCGGGCTCCTTCGACGCGATCGCATCGGTCGGCATGTTCGAACACGTCGGCGGTGAGCAGCTCTCCACCTACTTCGACAAGCTCCGATCTGTGCTGGCTCCGGGAGGGCAGCTGCTCAACCACGGGATCGCGAACCGGAACCGTGATCTGAGGCGCAGCCGGAGCGACTCCTTCGTCGGCCGGTATGTCTTTCCCGACGGTGATCTGAGGCCGGTCGAGGAGTCGATCGAGATCGCCGAACGTGCCGGGTTCGAGTTGCGGGACGTCGAGGCGATGCGGAAGAGCTACGCGCTCACGTTGCGCCACTGGGTCGATCGCCTCGAGAAGAACCGGGATCTCGCCATCGAGTACTCGACCGAACAGACCTATCGGGTATGGCGTGTGTACATGGCGGGTTGTGCCATCGCCTTCGACCAGGGGGCGATCGGGCTCTACCAACTGCTGCTCTCCGACCCCTCACGACCCTGGCAGTACGGGCGGGCGAGACTGCTCGCAGCGGACGATCAGAGCCCGGCAGCGAACTCCGCGACCTGAACGGAGCCGCCGCCCGCAACGGGCTCTCCGTGGCCGAAGTAGATGATCTCGTATTCGAAGCCCGCGAGTTTGGCGATGGATGCGTTGGCGGTGTCGGGATCCGCCGTGAACTCCGCAGGAGGCCCTCCGACTCCGCCGTTCTCCCCGACGATGGCGTCACCTGCCAGCAGTACCCCGGTCGGATCGAGGATCGAGATGTGCCCCGGCGTGTGCCCGGGGGTGGCGATGACCTCGAGGCCGAACACGGTGTCACCGTCTGCGAGTGCGGAGACCGGTCTGGGGCTCACGATGTTCGGGATGTCTTCGGCGCCTGCATGAGCCACGGCCTCGGGAGCCGCGTCCATGATCGCCGGCAGCGAACCGACGTGGTCGCCGTGATGATGGGTGAGCACGATCGTGCTCAGATCGCTCCAGCCAAGCCCGAAACCTCCCAGGGTCGACTCGACCTGAGAGGCGCTTCCTGACGTCCCGGTGTCGACGAGCGCTGCCTCGCCGCCGCGTACGAAGACGTAGGCCGACACGAACCCGAGATCCACCCTGCGCCACTCCTCGGACATCGGGCCCGTCCCGGCCCCCTCGGTCGTAGCCGTGACCGAGGTGGAAGTGGCGGCAACGGAGGTCGTTGTCGTTGGCGCCACGGTCGTCGAGGGCGTCCCGAGCGTCGTGGCGGCGGGATCATCGGTGGAGCAACCCACAACCCCGATCAGCGCAACGGCCATCGATCCCCTGCCCGCGGTCCTGATGAACTGCCGTCGCGTGATCATGGCTTCCCCTTTCGGTCGCCCGCCACCGTATCCCGGGTCCGGGCGTAGCGGTAGGGTGCCGGCATGGATCTGATC
>JAHEDH010000208.1 GCA_024641285.1 bacterium
CGCCAGGGTCGAAGCCAACGCCGGCAGGTCGTCGAAGGGGGGCGGCACCC
This sequence comes from bacterium, assembly GCA_024641285.1. GTDB lineage: Bacteria > Actinomycetota > Acidimicrobiia > Spongiisociales > ZC4RG35 > JAHEDH01. The sequence goes on from JAHEDH010000208.1 coordinate 51, forward strand.
ATTCGGGCGGCTCCACCAGGCCCTCGTCCTCGAGGTGGTGGACGGCTCGCATGTCCATGAGGTCCACCTTTCCACAGAACAGCATGGGAATCCGGTGGAGCTGGCCGAGCCGAAGCGCAGCCCGGACATAGGCCGTGGTCGTGACGAATCCCTTCCCGTACCCGAGGTCCTTCGCGAACGGCCCGTCGGTCGGTGTCGACCCCCTGAAGATCCGGGCAGCCGAGGAGTAGGCGTCGGCCTGACTCGTGCCGTCTTCGACATAGGACCGATAGACATCGAGGAAGGTCGCGCCGTCGGCGGCCATGGCAATCCCCTCGACCCGGCGCAGGAGCTTGGAGAGGCGGCGGGGATATGACCGCAGCGTCAGGACCTCGCACAGCACGGCAAGGCCTTCCTGGGTGACCGTGGTCCGCGGGGCGGCCTTGCCGAGGAAGGTGCAGTAGGGCTGTGACAGGCCGTTGAGCGCCGTGCCGATGTGCACCCAGCCCTCGTGGGCCTCGAGCAGACGGAGGTCGCGGTCGGAGAAGCTGCGATCGGCCCGGATCTTGACGTAGGTCGAGCCGGCGGCCGCGTCCGCCACGATCCCGTCGTCGAGCCGGACATCGACCTTCCCGGGCCCCATGGAGAGGTCGAATCGCTCCTGGAGCAGGCGGGCGGCCTCGTCCCCGGGGATGGTGCGGGCATCCGCCAGCTCCATCGCCGAGCCGGCCATCGCCTCGAGGGTCGCCCTGAGGTCGTGGGCGAGTTGGGTCACGGTGGGTCCGCCCGCATGCACGACGTCGTTGGGACTGCCGTACAAGAGCATGGACAACGTGGAGAAACCCTCGGTACCCCTGGCGTCCAGCATGTCGATCACCAGCCGGTACTGCTCGGACATGAACCGCATCAGGCCACCGGCCGGCGACAAGGGTCCGAGCTTGGCGAGCGTCTCGGCCTCGATCTCGCGGAACTCGGTCCGCAGCGACTCGGGGTCGAATTTGAGCGGTTCGTAGAAGTCCGCGCCCACGTCCGGCTGTTCCTTCGCCCCCGAGGCGAAGAACTGCTCCCGCACCTCGGGGCCCCAGCTCACGGATGCGAGGACGCGGATCTCCGACTGGGTTGCGACGAGCCGATCCGAGAGTTCACGGACGAGCTGGCGGTAGGAATCTTCGGTCAGGCTCACCTCTCGGTCCGATGGTAAACGCGATGGCGGGGCCCCGAACGGGGCCCCGCCATCGGGTTGGGTTCGATGCGGACTAGAAGTCCATACCGTGGTCGTGGCCGCCACCGGCGGGCATGGCCGGCTCGTCGACCGGCTTCTCGGCGATGAGCGCCTCGGTGGTGAGCAGGAGACCGGCGACCGACGCTGCGTTCTGCAGCGCGGAGCGGGTCACCTTTGCCGGATCGGGGATCCGGGCTGCGAGGAGGTCCTCGAACTCACCGGTCGCAGCGTTGAAGCCGACATAGCCGTCGGCGTTTCGGACGGTCTCGACCACGACGCCTGCTTCGGCGCCTGCGTTCGACGCGATCTGGCGGAGGGGCTCCTCCAGGGCGCGACGCACGATGGCACGGCCGACCTTCTCGTCGGCAGTTCCACCGCGCACCTTGTCGATGGCTTCCTGGGCACGAAGGAGGGCGGTACCACCGCCGGGCACGATGCCCTCTTCCACCGACGCACGGGTCGCCGAGACGGCGTCCTCGATGCGGTGCTTCTTCTCCTTGAGCTCCACCTCCGTCGCAGCGCCGACCTTGATCACGACGACGCCGCCCGAGAGCTTGGCGAGACGCTCCTGGAGCTTCTCACGATCCCAGTCGGAGTCGGTGTTCTCGATCTCACGCTCGATCTGGGAGATCCGAGCCTTGACATCGTCCTCGGAGCCGGCACCGTCGATGACCGTGGTGGCGTCCTTGGTGATGATCACCTTGCGGGCGTGACCGAGCAGGTCGACGGACACGCCATCGAGCTTGAGGCCGACCTCTTCGGAGATGACCGTTGCGCCCGTGAGCATCGCGATGTCCTGGAGCATGGCCTTGCGGCGCTCACCGAAGCCCGGGGCCTTGACGGCCGCGGACTGGAAGGTGCCGCGGATCTTGTTGACCACGAGGGTGGCGAGGGCTTCGCCCTCGATGTCCTCGGCGATCACCATGAGCGGCTTGCCCTGCTGCATCACCTTCTCGAGGACCGGCAGGAGGTCGTTGACCGAGCCGATCTTCTGGTTGGCGATCAGGATGTACGGGTCGTCGAGAACCGCTTCCTGGGTGTCGGGGTCCGTGATGAAGTACGGGGAGATGTAGCCCTTGTCGAACTGCATGCCCTCGGTGAACTCCAGCTCGATGCCGAAGGTCTGGCCCTCTTCGACGGTGATGACACCGTCCTTGCCGACCTTCTCCATCGCCTCGGCGATGGTCTTGCCGATCTCCTGGTCTGCTGCCGAGATGGCGGCGACCGAAGCGATCTCCTCGCTGGTCTCGATGTCCTTCGAGAACTCCCCGATGAACTTCACGGCGGCGCTGACACCACCGTCGATACCGCGCTTGAGCTCCATCGGGCTTGCGCCGGCGGCGAGGTTGCGAAGGCCCTCGCGCACGATCGCCTGGGCGAGGACGGTGGCCGTCGTGGTGCCGTCACCGGCGACGTCGTTCGTCTTCGTGGCGACTTCCTTGACGAGCTGGGCCCCCATGTTCTCGTAGGGGTCCTCGAGCTCCACTTCCTTGGCGATGGTCACACCGTCATTGGTGATGGTGGGAGCGCCCCACTTCTTCTCCAGGACGACGTTTCGGCCCTTTGGACCGAGGGTGACCTTCACGATGTCGGCGAGCTTGTTGACGCCCGTCTCGAGGCCCTTGCGGGCGTCTTCGCTGAACCGAAGTTCCTTGGCTGCCATATTTGTTGGTTCTCCTTGGGATCAGCCGACGATGGCGAGGAGGTCGCGCTCGGAGACGACGAGATACTCGACGCCTTCGTGCTTCACCTCGGTCCCGCCGTACTTGGAATAGAGGACCATGTCACCGACGGACACGTCCATCGGGATGCGGTCGCCGTCCTCGTCGCGCCCACCTGGGCCGACGGCGACGATCTCGCCGGTCTGGGGCTTCTCCTTGGCCGTGTCGGGGATGACGAGGCCAGACGGGGTCGTCTGCTCGTCATCGTCCAGCGGCTTCACGACGACACGATCGCCGAGAGGCTTGAGGTTCATCGATTTCCCTCCTGGGGATGACCTTGGTTTCCTGCCCCACAACGGGGGCGATTGGCACTCTCATCATGAGAGTGCCAGCCACGTTAGCACTCCCTCGGGGTGAGTGCCAGTCCGAACTCAGATGACCCCGCAGCACAAATCTGAGTCGGATCCTAGAAGGTTCTAGCCACGGAAGCCGGGAGCGTAGTCGTTGACGAAGGCACTGACGATGGCCTTGTAGCGGGCGGTCTGGGTCCGAAC
>JAHEDH010000209.1 GCA_024641285.1 bacterium
ACCCGCAAGCCCTCCGATTCGCGTCTGCAGGTGGTGGCGTCGGAACGACGCTGCAGCCACAATCGAGCCAAGACCCATTCCCCCAGCGAGCTGGGGACACCAAGCCCGCTGCGGGCGGGCGCCCGGTCGCGCCTCAGCCGCCGGCGGCGGCGATGAGGACTCGGGTGGCCTCGCCGAAGAACGTCGAGATAGGCGGGTAGAAGCCGATCACAACGGTCGCCACCGCTGTGATGCCGACTGCCAGCGACAGTGACCCCGCGGGAGCGACCTCGCGCTCGGTGTACCCGGCGAGCGGTTCGTCGAACCAGACCACCTTGATGATCCTGGCGTAGTAGTAGAACGCGATCACGGCGTTGACGGCAGCGATGACCGCCAGCACGGTGGAGCCGGTGCTCCCGGCGGTGATCGCCGCCCGGAACATGATGAACTTGGCGAACCAACCCGCAAGCGGCGGAATGCCGGCGAGCGAGAAGAAGAACAAGCCCGTGAGGACACCCAGCCGGCCGTCGACACGCCCGAGCCCCGCCCATTCGGCGATCTCGCCTGAGCCCATGCGTCGAGCGCCCTGGATGACGATTGCGAACGCACCCAGGTTCATCAACGCATAGATCACGAGGTAGACCACCGTCGCCTCGAGGCCGTCCCCGAGGCCGTCGCCCGAGACCGCAGCAGCGGCAAACGGGACGAGCATGAATCCGGCCTGCGCGATCGAGGAATACGCCAACAGGCGAACGATGTTCGTCTGGCGCAGTGCAGTCAGGTTGGCGACTGTCATGGACAGCGCCGCCAGTGCCCAGAGCCCGGGACCCCAGATCTCCGTCTCGGTCGGGAGCGCCAGGTACACGATGGCGAACAACCCCACGAAGCCGGCGATCTTCGATGACACCGACAGATAGGCCGTGACCGGCGTGGGCGCACCCTCGTACGTGTCGGGCGCCCAGAAGTGGAACGGAACGGCTGAGACTTTGAAGGCAAACCCGACGAGGATGAAGATGATCGCCAGCCCCAGCAACGGCTGGGCGGTCTCGGGAATGGTCTGCACAGCCACTGCGATGTCGTCGAAGCCGACGGCGCCCGTGAGCCCGAAGAGCATCGACATGCCCCAGAGCAGGATGGCCGTGGAGAGCACGCCGAGGATGAAGTACTTCACCGAGGCCTCGTTCGACTTCATGTCTCCCTTGCGCCATCCGGCCAGCATGAACAGCGGAGCCGTCGTGAGCTCGAGGCCGATGAAGAGAACGATGAGATCCCTCGCCGAGGACATCACGATCGACCCGAGGATCGATGCGATCAGCAGGAAGTAGTACTCGCCCTGGTAGTAGCGCTCGGACTCGATGTAGCTCACCGACATCAGCAGCACGATGTATCCAGAGAGGATGAACAGGCCTTTGAGCACGATGGCGAAGTCGTCGACGACATAGGAGCCGTCGAACATCGAGCGCACGCTCTGGTCGGAGGTCGCCAGGACCACGAGGAAGAACCCGGCCACGACCAGACCGATCAATCCGACGATCGCGGTCAGGTACTTGGTCCGGCGCGGGAGCACGAGATCGAGTCCCAGCACGCCGAGCAGCGTGACCGCGATCGAGATCTCGGGCGCCAATGCCAGATAGTCGATGTCCCAAGTCACCGGCGGCCTCCTTCGTCGGCCGCAAGTTGACAGTCGACAGTCGACAGTCGACAGTCTTCACGGAGTCGCCCGAGCAGTGAGACCGAGTGTCTCCTAGCCCATTGATCTGCGCGCCCTGCCCACTTGCGACGGTCAGCGGAGAACTGTGAACTGTTCACTGTGAACCGTGAACGCACCGTTCAGCCTCCCGTCGCTGCGGTGATCGAGGCGCCATACGCGGTTTCGACGAGGCTGACGACGGCGTCGGTGGTGGCGCCGAACACGAACTTCGGATAGAACCCGATGACCAGGATGAGCACGATGAGCGGCACCCATGCCGTCATCTCGTAGCGATCGACATCGTGGAATTCGTGGCCGAGCCACTCCTCGTTCGGCTCGCCCAGGTTGACCTTCTGGAGCATCCACAGCATGTAGCCCGCCGTCAGCACGGTCCCGATGGCGCCCAACACCATCGAGGTCCGGAAGACGCCGAGACTCGAGTCGGCGAGGGCCGGGAGCGGGTTGTACGCGCCGAGCAGCGCCATGAACTCGCCCCAGAAGCCGGCGAGGCCGGGGAGTCCGAGCGACGCCATCGCGGTGAAGGCCAGGATGCTGCCCATGACGGGCATGAGTTTCTGGTTGCCGCCGAGACGCGACATCTCGCGGGTGTGATAGCGATGATGCATCGAGCCGGCGAGGAAGAACAGCAGGCCGGTGATGAGACCGTGGGCGACCATGCCGATGATGGCGGCGTTGATCCCGATGTCGGTGAGCGTGGCGATGCCGAGCATGACGAATCCCATGTGGCCGACCGACGAGAAGGCGATCAGCCGCTTCATGTCGGTCTGAGCCAGACAGGCAAGCGAGCCATAGATGATGCCGATCACCGCCAGGATGGCGATCGCCGGCGCCCAGATCTGGGAGGTCTCGGGAAGGATCGGGATCGAGATGCGGATGAAGGCGTAGGTGCCCAGCTTCAGGAGGATCGCTGCGAGCAGCACCGAGCCGACGGTCGGGGCTGCCGTGTGAGCGTCGGGCAGCCACGTGTGCAGCGGCCACATCGGAACCTTCACGGCGAAGCCGAGGAACATCGCCCCGAAGATCAGCCAGGCGGCGGTGCTCGAGAGTCCGCCTGCCGCTTCGGGCACCGAGTCGAGCCCAAGAGAGATCAGTGTCGGGATGTCGAAGGTGCGCGCCCCGCCGTTCAGCGCGCCCGAGTTGAAGTAGAGCGCGAGAAACCCCAACAGCATGAAGGCCGACCCAAAGAGCGTGAACAGGAAGAACTTGATCGACGCATACAGGCGCGTCTCGATCTCGCGACTGAAGCCGGGGATCTTCCGCATCGACTTGTCCCCCCAGACACCGATCATGAAGTACATCGGGAGCAGGACGACCTCGAAGAAGATGAAGAAGAGCACGAGGTCGAGTGCCACGAACGTCCCGTTCATGCCGGTCCCGAGAACCAGCATCAGAATGAGGAACGCCTTCGGGTTCCTCGGCTCCTCCCAGTGGTCCCATGAGTAGATGATGGCGAGCACCAGCACGAACGTCGACAGCACGAGCAGAGGAAGACTGATCCCGTCGACTCCGATGTGATAGCGGGCGTCGATGGCGTCGATCCACGAGGCGTTGGCCTGGAACTGGAACGTGTCACCGGCACCGAAGTCGAACAGTGCGATGAGCAACAGGGACAGTCCGAACGTGACGACGGAGACCGTCAGGGCGAGTTGCTTGACCAGCGACTCGTTCTCCTTCGGAACCATCAGAAGCGCCACCGCTCCGAGGAGCGGCAGGAACACGATGAGGCTCAAGCCCCATCCGCTCTCAAACAGTTCCATTCTTCTCTCCCTCTCTCA
>JAHEDH010000100.1 GCA_024641285.1 bacterium
CGATGGAGTACTACACGAAGTTCCCCGAGATGACCGACGCCAGGGTGCTCATCCTCGAACCGATGCTCGCCACCGGCGGATCGCTGTCGTGGGCGGTCAACAAGGTCAAAGAGCATGGGGCAACCGACATCACCGCCGTCTGTGTCGTGGCGGCTCCGGTGGGTGTCGAACGGATGGAGCAGGAGCACCCCGACGTCCGCGTCGTCACTGCAGCCCTCGACCGCGACCTCGACCACAACTTCTACATCCGGCCGGGCCTCGGCGACATGGGAGACCGGCTCTTCGGCACGGTGTGAGCGGGCTCTCTCGGTTTGCCGAGGCTGTCCACGAGGTGGTCGCAGCCATCCCTGAAGGCGACGTGATGACGTACGCCGAGGTCGCAGCCGAGGCCGGGCATCCTGGCGCTGCGAGAGGGGTGGGAGCGGTGATGAGAGCGTCGGAAGGCCTCCCCTGGTGGCGAGTTGTGAATTCTTCACTCCGCATCTCGACAGATCCTCCCGAGCGCCAGGCCGACCTGCTGCGAACAGAGGGCTGGGACGTCGACCCGATCACCCACCGCCTCCGTCCATGAGCCGCGCATGGGAGAACGGTCTTCTGTCATCTGTCATCTGGCCGCTTCTCCGGGCCATACTGGCCCCATGAGCGTTCTCAACCGTGCAGTCATTGTCGTGATGGATTCCGTCGGCGCCGGCGAGGCGCCGGATGCCGCCGACTATGGGGACGAGGGGTCCGACACGCTCGGCCACACCGCTCAGGTGGTCGGCGGGCTCGACCTCCCGAACCTGCAGGCAGCGGGGCTCGGCAATTTGCACGGCTCGATCCTGGGTGTGCCGCCGGTCGAGCATCCGACCATGGCGTTCGGTCGCAACCACGAGGTGTCGGAGGGCAAGGACTCGACCACCGGGCATTGGGAGATCGCCGGGATCGTGACCACCGAGGCGCAGGCGACGTTCACCGACACCGGTTTCCCGCCGAAGCTCGTCGAGTCGATCGAACTGGAGGCCGGGGTCACCTTCATCGGCAACTACGCCGCCTCGGGCACGGTCATCATCGACGAGCTGGGGCCTGAGCACCTCGCAACTGGCAACCCGATCCTCTACACGTCGGCCGATTCGGTGTTTCAGATCGCAGCGCATACCGATGTGATCCCCCTAGAACGTCTGTACGAGATCTGCCGGATCGCCCGAAAGCACTGCAACGATTTCAACATCGGCAGGGTGATCGCCCGGCCGTTCATCGGCGAGCCTGGCGCGTTCAAGCGCACATACGACCGCCACGACTTGGCGATGCCACCGCATTCGCTGACCGTGCTCGACAACGCCAAGGCCGCCGGCCTCTCGGTCTTCGGCATCGGCAAGATCGAAGACCTGTTCGCCGGCAGGGGCCTCACCGAGGCCGTGCACACCGAAGGCGACCGTGACGGACTCGAGAAGACCCTGGCGGCGATCCGTGAGCGGACCGAGCCGGGCATCATCTTCACGAACCTCGTCGACCTCGACATGACATACGGCCACCGTGAGAACCCGCAGGGGTACGCAGAGGGCCTCGAGCTCATCGACTCCTACCTCCCCGATCTTCTCGACGCCTTAGGAGAGCGGGATCTGCTGTTCATCACGGCCGACCATGGGAACGACCCGACCGACGGCGACACCGACCACACGCGGGAGTACGTCCCGTTGCTGGTCGGGGGCATGAATGCAGCCGGTGTCGATCTCGGGATCAGAGGCCAGTACTGCGATGTCGCCGCCACCATCGCCGAGGGCCTCGACCTCCCGCTCCCCTTCCAGGGTGAGTCGTTCCTGGCGGAAGTGACCGGATCGTGAACGCCGTCGAGCTGATCGAACGCAAACGCGACGCCGGGACGCTGACCTCCGACGAGATCAAGTGGCTGATCACCTCGTACACCAACGACACCGTGGCCGACTACCAGATGTCGGCGATGGCGATGGCGATCTTCCTCAATGGCTTGAACGCAGAAGAGCTGGCGGCCTGGACAGAGGCGATGCTGCATTCCGGGGACGTGCTCGACTTCAGCGACATCGACGCTCCCAAGGCCGACAAGCACTCGACCGGTGGCGTCGGGGACAAGGTGTCGATTCCGCTCGGCCCGATGGTTGCCGTGTGTGGCGTCGCCATCCCGATGATGTCGGGACGCGGGCTGGGTCACACCGGCGGCACGCTGGACAAGCTGGAGTCCATCCCCGGCTTCACGACCGGTCTCGACCCTGCGACATTCCGCAAGGTGCTGGACAAGACCGGTCTGGTCCTCGCCGGCCAATCAGAGACATTGGTTCCCGCCGATCGGAAGCTGTACGCCCTTCGCGACGCCAGCGGCACCGTTGCCTCGATTCCGCTCATTTCGAGCTCGATCATGTCCAAGAAGCTGGCCGAAGGCCTCGATGCCCTGGTGCTGGACGTGAAGTTCGGCTCCGGCGCTTTCATGACCGACACCGCCAGAGCCCGAGAGCTCGCCGAAACGATGGTCGGCATCGGAAAGAGCCATGGCGTCGACACCGTTGCACTCATGACGGACATGAACACTCCCCTTGGTCGCCAGGTCGGCAATGCCAACGAGATCGCCGAGTCGATCGAGGTGCTCAGGGGTGAAGGCCCCGACGACCTCACCGAGGTGACCCTCGAACTGGGGGTTCAGATGCTGCTCCAAACAGGAGTCGCGCCTGACGCCGAGACGGCGCGGGAGCGGTTGAACCGCAGCGTCGAAGACGGATCGGCGCTGGAGAAGTTCATGGAGGTCGTCGAGGCACAAGGCGGGGACCCGGCCGCCATCGAGAACCCCGATCTGCTGCCCTCGACCGGCAAGCACTGGACCATCGAGGCCAAGGAGGCCGGCTTCGTGTCGGTCTGTGACGCCAGGTCTATCGGGATCGCCGGCATGCGTCTGGGTGCCGGCCGGGCGCGCAAGGAGGACACGATCGACCCGGCAGTCGGAATCACGGTGCTCGCCAAGCCCGGCGATGAAGTCGAGGTCGGCACACCGCTCGCCGTCCTCGAATACCGCCACCAGGCTCGCCTCGACGAAGCCCTCCGCATCCTCGAACACTCCTGGACCATCTCCGAGGAGGCTCCCGAGCCAACACCGCTCATCCTGGATCTGATCGAGTAGGCCGGCCTGGCGGCCGTCCAGCTGTTGGCCATTGGCTGTTGGCCATTGGCTCCACGAGGCGATCGACACAGGAGGCTTGGAGGTCGATTCCCCGTGAGAATGCCGCCCAATCGTGTTCCACTGATCTCGAAGGCGCCAATGGTCTGTCGTGCCGTGACTCAGGACACGGACGTTGTGACTGTGACGCCGGTGTCATCCTGGGTTGCATCCTCGTAGGCCGACCCCGACCAACGGAATAGATAGGTCTTCACATAGAAGTCCCGGAGGCCACGCTGGATACTCACATCGATCGCGACGACACCGGCCCGTTCGGTCGGCTCAGGGCGAGACACGGAGAAGAAAACACCACCATTGTCGAACCGAAACTCGTCCTCGGCGGAGAATGCCCGTAGATCGGCGCTGGATACGAGTCGGACCTCGCCCGTGAACGCCTCGTCGATCGCGTCTCGAAGGTCCGAAGGGGTGCTGATCGGCAACATCAGCGGCGCCCCGGACCAACCCACATCGGCCGCTGCCCGCAGAACCGCTCTTGCCGCCAGCTCCTGACTCGGCGCGGGTGCATCGGCAGCAGTTGCGGGAGCTTCCGGTTCCACCCCGGCGCCGTAACACCCAGTCAACAGGAGGGCAACGATTGCCAATCTCCACATGATCGAGGATTGTACGACGAGACTCGTTTGCATCTGAACGCTCGCAGCACCTCAGACGACGCACGCGAACTCAGGAATCCCGGAGAGCGGTCTGCGGGGAGCCGAGAGCCGAGAGCCGACAGCAGATGGCCGCGAAGGCGCCAGCCCGAGCCTCCCGATTCCATTAACAGACCGTTTGGTCGGTATCGTTTCCGACACGCCAACGAGCAAGGAGAAGCGGATGAAGGTGGTCGTCTGCGTGAAGCAGATCCCGGATCCGGCCAGCCCCTACACACTGGAAGCGGACAGCCATTGGCTGGTTCGACCCAGCGAGCAGGTCCTGGACGACACCGATCGTTACGGAGTCGAAATGGGCCTCCAACTCGCCCAGGCGAACGAGGGCTCGGTCACGCTTGTCAGCATGGGCCCGGCCGGGAACATGCAGGGCATCCGTCAGGCGCTGGCAATGGGGGCCGACAAGGCGGTGGTGGTCGACGACTCGACGCTACGCGGCGCCGACGCTCTCACGACGGCACGCATCCTCGCCAAGGCGATCGCGAACGAGGGCTTCGATCTCGTGATCGCCGGGACGGAATCGACCGACGGCTACTCGGGTGTCGTGCCGCAGATGATCGCCGAACTACTCGACGTTCCTGCCCTCACCTATGCGACCACTGTCGATCTGAGCCCCGATGCGGTTTCGATCCATCGTCAAACCGACCTCGGATACGACGTCGTCAACGCCTCGCTCCCCGCACTGGTCACGGTCACTGCCGGAGTGGTGGAGCCCCGCTACCCCACTTTCAAGGGGATCATGGAGGCGAAGAAGAAGCCGGTCGAGACGTTCAGCATCGCCGATCTCGGGCTCGAACCGACGATCGAGCAGACCGTTGCGGCGATCACCGCCGCTCCGGAGCGCACCGCTGGAGAGAAGATCGAGGACGAAGGCGAGGCCTATCTGCGCATCGTCGAGAAGCTCGAAGAAGTGAAGGTGATCTGAGATGGCCGACGTTTGGGTCTTTACGCAAGAGATGAACGGAGAGCCGAGCTCGCTGAGCCTGGAGCTTCTCACCAAGGCACGCAGCCTCGGTGACGTGACCGCCATCTACGTCGGTACAGGGTCGGACGCGTCGTTCGCCACCGTCGGCGAGTACGGCGCCGCCAGGGTGATCCAGATCGATCCCGGTTCGGAGCTGGTCTCGGGAACCGTTGCGGCCACCCTCGCAGCAGCAGTCGGCGACCAGGCGCCGGACCTGATTCTGTTCGGTCAGGGATATGACGATCGGGACGTGGCCGGCCGCCTCGCCGCAAAGCTCGGCAAGTCGGTGCTGTCGAACGCCGTGGACGTCGAACTCGACGGCGAGGCCGTGACCAAGCACGAGATCTTCGGCGGCTCCCAGGTGGTGACCGCCAAGCTGACCGGATCCGCCCCGTTCATCGTGTTGGTGCGACCGAAGAGCTTCCCTGCCGAGCCCGCCGGTGGCGGCACTCCGGATGTGACGAAGCTCGACCTGGCCGACGCCGGACGATCCTCTGCCACCGTGGCCGAGAGCCACGTCGAGCAGAAAGAGGGACCGCAGCTCGAAGAGGCCACGGTGATCGTCTCGGGTGGACGTGGCCTCGGCAGTGCTGAGAAGTACGCGATGATCGAGGACGTCGCCCGCCCCCTCAAGGCGGCGACCGGCGCAACCAGGGCGATCGTCGACGCCGGATGGGTGCCGTACGCCAAACAGGTGGGACAGACCGGCAAGACGGTCAAGCCCGACGTCTACATCGCCGCCGGCGTGTCAGGCGCAATGCAGCACCTGGTTGGAATGAAGGACTCCAAGACGATCATCGCGATCAACAAGGATCCGGACGCCCCGATCTTCGACGTTGCCGATCTCGGCATCGTCGGCGACGTCAACAACGTGCTCCCCAAGCTGGCGGAGGAACTGAACAAGCGAAGCTGAGAGCTTCGCCGGCTGCCAGCTGCCGGCTGCCAGCTACCGGCTCTGACCAATCCAGAGAACCGAAGGCCTCGCCGTGCGGCGGGGCCTTCGTCGTATCCTCCGTCCATGACTGGGTACAGCGGGACGCCGCTCGCCAAGAAGCTCGGGATCAAGCCGGGTATGCGGGTGTGGCTTCGGAATGCGCCGCATCACTTCGAGGACATCCTGACGGAGCTTCCAGACGACGTCTCCCTCTCACGGCGCAAACGCGCCGGGGTCGACCTGGCTGTCTGCTTCGAGACCTCGGCGAACCGGCTGGAGAGCGACGTAGCTGCCGCCCGAGCCGTCATTCCGCCTGACGGGTCGATCTGGGTGGCATGGCCGAAGAAGGCTTCGAAGGTACCGACCGACATCACTGAGGATCGACTTCGCGAGATGTTCCTGCCGACGGGGTTGGTCGACGTCAAGGTGTGCGCCATCGACGACACCTGGTCGGGACTGAAGTTCGTCATCCGCAAGGAGCTCCGCTGAGGGGGACCTTCGCCCCTCGACAGGCGGGTCGGACCGATGGACGATCGGGACAGTCGAGTCGAGGAGGGCCCTCGTGGCTCAGAGTCGCCAGCGAATGGATCCGGTCACGCTGATGATGATCGGCGGAGTGCTGGGCGGAGTCGTCGGGTTCGCGATCTGGATGTTCACCGACACGTTCGTGTTCCTGCCGGTCTTCCTGGCAGTTGGTCTCGTGACAGGCATTTCGATCGCTGAGTCACGGCGCCGGAAGTGAACACGCTGTACGGAGCGCTCGTCGTCGTCGCTGGAAGTGTGGCGAACCTGGCGATCGCAGCGATGTTCGTTCTCCGGGTTCGAGAGCCCCACCGGGCGAGGCCGTTCGGGTTCTTCGGAACGGCCATGGCGCTACCGCTGCTTGCCGGGAGCATCGTCGCAGCAGCCACCGGAATGGAGGGTTGGGACATCGCGCTGCCGCTGGTGTTCGTCGCCTTCGCCGTCGTCGAGATCCTCGTGGACGTCGTCGTCGGCTTCGACGTGAGAGCGACACGCTGGCTGTGGCCGTATCTCATGTCGTTCTACATCGCCCAGTGGGCGGTCATCGGCGCCGCATTCCGCGCCTCGGACGTCGGCGGCACCATCGTGTTGGTCACGTATTTCGTGTGTCTGGCAGCCACTGCGTATTCATATCGCCGCGTAGGCCACGGCGCACGCCAAGAGACCCGGGAACGACACCACTCGCCGGTATGAGCGTTCCTGTGACGAAAAACGGCGAGATACGCTGCGTTCCCGTGAGGATGGAATCAGAGCTCGAAGCGGAACGGCAGCAGATCGTCGAGGCTGTGGTCACGAACCTCGCCTACACCCGTGGTGACGAGCACGCGTTCGACGCCGAACTCGGACATGATCTGGCGACAGCGTCCGCACGGGTACGCGCCGGCAACGTCGGCGGCGTCGATGCAGGCGACAGCGACGACCGGGATCGTCGTCATCCCTTGGCTGACAGCGAAGTTGATCGCGTTCGCCTCTGCGCATTGCGACACCGGATAGGCGGCGTTCTCGACGTTGGCGCTCGAGAACATCGCACCCTCGGACGTGAGCACCGATGCCCCGACCCGAAAGTTCGAATACGGGGCGTACGCCTTCTCGGCGGCTCTGCGTGCTGCGTCGACGAGTTCGGCGTCGGTTCTCATGCGTCGGCCAGCAGCGCGTCCACGAACGCTTCGGGCTCGAACGGGATGAGGTCGTCGATGCCTTCGCCGACACCGATGAACTTCACGGGCAGCCCCAGCTCGGCTTCGATGGCGACCACGATGCCGCCCCGGGCCGTCCCGTCCAGCTTGGTCAGCACGATTCCTGTCACACCGGCCGTTTCGAGGAAGTGTTCGGCCTGAGACATGCCGTTCTGGCCGGCGGTCGCATCCAGGACGAGCAGCACCTCCTTGATCGGTCCCGCCTCGCGCTCGACGACCCGCTTGATCTTGCCCAGTTCACCCATGAGGTTCTTCTTCGACTGGAGTCGGCCGGCCGTGTCGATGATCACGACGTCCTTGCCCCTTGCTCTCGCCGCCTGAAAGGCATCGAATGCAACTGCCGCAGGGTCGGACCCCTCCTGTCCGGCGACGATGTCGACACCCACCCGATCCGCCCAGGTCCGCAGTTGGGTGTCGGCTGCAGCCCGGAAGGTGTCGGCGGCCCCCAGGAGAGGCTCGGTGCCCTGCTGTTTGAGCTGGGCAGCGATCTTGGCGATCGAAGTGGTCTTCCCGGTTCCGTTGACACCGACGACCATGATGACGGCCGGTTGGCCGTCGATGATCAGCTCTCGATGCTCGGCGGCGAGCGCGTGGCGGACCTCGAGCCTCAACAGGTCGCGTGCCTCGACAGCAGAGGCGGGATTGGCATTGTGGACCCGCTCGACGATTCCGGTCGATGCTTTCACTCCGACATCGGCGCCGATCAGCGCCTCCTCGAGACCATCCCAGAAGTCCTGATCGAGCTGATTCCTCGCAAAGACGCCCCTGAGCGCGCCTCCGAGCGACTGCCTCGTCTTCGCCAGCCGATCGGCCAGATCCTCGCCGGCCGTTCGCGCCTCGGCGATCTCTCGTGCGATCGTGCCGGGGCGCCGCCGCACGGAGACGACGTAGCCGACGATCACGACGACGATCACGAGACCGATGATCAGATAGATGGGTTCCACAACACTCCGTGTTCCTGTGAGAGCCGGAGGCTAGTGAGCCTCGAAGGCACCGCCACGCGGTAGGTCGCCGACGACGCAGCCTCGCTCGGCGCGCCGAAGGCTCACACCGTCTGATCGACCTGTGCCATCGCCTTGGCGATCACCTTCGACGAGCCTCCCGGCTCCATCGTGACGCCGTACAGGACGTCTCCGCTCTCCATCGTCTGCTGCTGGTGGGTGACGATCATCAACTGGGCGTTGTCGCGGAACGACGCGAGCAGTCGGAGGAACCTGCGCAGGTTGGCATCGTCGAGTGCCGCCTCGACCTCGTCGAGGATGTAGAAGGGGCTGGGGCGCGCCTTGAACACCGCGAAGAGGAAGGCGAGCGCAGCCAGCGAGCGCTCGCCACCGGACAGCAGGCTCATGTGGGCCACGCGCTTCCCGACGGGCTGGGCGCCGATTTCGACTCCGGAGGTCATCGGGTCGTCGGGATCCGTGAGGCTGAGTCGACCCCGGCCACCGGGGAAGAGCACGCCGAAGTTCTCCTCGTAGGCGGTTGCGATCTCTGTGAAGGCAGCCATGAATTGGTTGTGGATCTCGGTGTCGAGGGCCTCGATGATCCTGCGGAGCTCGCTTCTGCTCTTCTCGAGGTCGTCGAGCTGGCCGGACAGGAAGGTATGACGCTCGGACAGCTCTGCGTACTCCTCCGCTGCGAGCGGGTTGATCGGGCCCATTCGCTTCAGTTCTGCTTCGCGTGAGCGCAGAACGGCCGCGAGGTCGTCGGACTCGATATCGGGACGTGGCGCAGCCATCGCAACGACCTCGGAGGCGTCGGCGTCCCGTCGGAGCCGCTCGGCGACCGCCTCGTAGCGCACCCGCAGCTCTGCTTCCTCGACCGCCATCCGAGACAGGCGCCGCTCTGCGTCATCCATCTCGGTGCGGTACTGGCGTTCGGTCTTCGTGAGCGCATCGAGATGTCGTCCGGCTTCGCCCGCCTGCTCACGGAGCTCCGCCTGTCTGATGCGCAAAGCCTCGAGGTGGGCACTCAGGATTTCGAGCGCCCGCCGAGCGGAGGCTTCCACCCGCTGCAGGCGCTCGATCCGCTCCGGACTCTCGTCGCTGTGAGCTTCCTCGTCGAGCAACTCGCCGATCGTGACGATCCGGTTCTCCATCATCGACCGTCGACTGGTCATCGACGTCACGTCCGAAGCCAGTGCCTGCCAGTCGGCTCGGGCCGCTTCCCGGCGTGATGCGATCTCATTGCGACGAGCGGTCAATTCCTCCCAAGCACGCTGGCGTTCGGCTTCCTCGCCTTCGAGGTTCGCCAACCGCTCGGTGAGAACCGAACGCTGGTGGGACCGCTCCTCCATCGCCTCGGTGATCGACTCCAGCCGCTCGGTGAGGCGGGCAACCTCTGTCTCGGACTCGACCACGATCCGCTCGGATCGGCCCAGCGTGTCGGTTGCGCCCGAAAGCCTCGCCTCGAGCGATTCGAGGGTTTCGAGGGTGTCACGCTCGGCTGCCCTCGCTTCGTCGAAAGCCCGCTTGGCCTGGGTGAGCAGGCTCTGGGTTCGGGCGACGTCGGTTTCGGTGCGTTCCAGCTCGACCTGGGCGTTCTCCAGCATGGCGGGGGTGGCACCGTCTGGGTGGGCAACCCGAGCAGCTCCACCGAGGAAGATGTCCCCCTCCAGTGTCACGAACGTCGATGCCGGATTCGACTGCGAGAGCTGCCAGCCGAGCTTCCAGCTCTCCGAGACGTAGGCGGACCCGAGCAGCGCCTCGGCGAGAGCGCGATCGGCGCCGGCGCCGAGCACCTCGGGCAGCCACGTGACACCTGTCGGCGGGTCCGTCGGCGTTTGGGTGCGGCCGGAGCCTCGCATCTGAACGATCGAGACTCCGCCGAGCCCCTGCGACTTGAGCGAACCCACGACGTCGTCAAGAGGTGTGTCTGCCCCGATGACGAGCGCGTCGGCGAGATGGCCGAGCACCGCGTCCACGGCAGCGGCGTACTCGTCGGGCACCTGAAGCCGGGATGCGATGGTCCCGACGTAGCCCTCGGTGGCCTCGACAAGCCACCTCGACTCGGGATCCGCCAGACCGTCGGCAGCCTGTTCGACGGCTTCGAGACGGGCTCTTGCGGCCGCGACTCCGACTCTCGATTCGTTGTGTCTCGCTTCGGCCTGTTCCCAACTCTCCTGCAGCCGTACCCGTTCGGCCTGGATGGTGTGGAACCGATCCTGGGCGCCGACGACGATCGAGTCGAGATCTCTGACCTCGATGTCGAGTCGAGCGGATTCGGCGCGGTGTTCGGCGATGCGGCGTTCGAGCCCTTCGATCCGCTCGGTGACCGATCGGGACTCACGGCGGTCGCGCTCGTCGGATGCCTCGAGAGAGCGGAGGTCGCCGCGGACGACGGCGATGGCGCCCTCGGTCGACATCGATTCCTGGTCTGCGAGGCTGCGCTCTTCGTCTTCGAGGGACCGGAACACCCGCTCGGCAGCCTCGGCTGCCAGGGCGAGCCGCCGGACGTCTTCGGATGTGCTCTCGAGATCGGCTTGTAGCTGCGACCGCTCGGATGCAAGGCCCTGGCGGCGGTCTTCGGCTCCTTCGAGCCGCTCCTTGGACGTGCGGGCTCGTTCCGCGGCGACCTGCGCGATTCGTCGAAGGCGCTCCCCCAGCGTTTCGAGACGGGCGGCGGCCGCCGTGTCGCGTTCGAGTGCCTGGCCGAACATCCCGGCTTCGTTCCTCACCTTGTCGAGCTCGACCCCGAGCTCGCGGAGCAGATCGGCGCGACCGGCCACGATCTCGTCGGCTTCTGCCTGAACGGCACCGACCTCGGACTGTCTCCCGGTGATCTTTCGCAGTTCTTCACCGCCGAGGAAGAGGCGGAGGGCTTGTGCCTCGGCAGCCACGCCGTCGTATCGCTCGGCGGCTGCGGCCTGGCGCTTGAGCGGGCGCATCTGTCTGCTCAGCTCCCCGAGCAGGTCGTGGAGTCTGGTGACATCGCCGTCGGTCCGCTCGAGGCGCTTTTCGGCTTTGTTGCGCCGGACCCGATGCTTGAGGATGCCGGCAGCTTCCTCGATGACGGCCCGGTGGTCGTCCGCCGTGGCGTTCAGCACCGAGGTGATCTGTCCCTGGCCGATGATGACGTGCTGATGGCGCCCCACGCCGGAATCCGACATCAGCTCCTGGACGTCCAGCAAACGACACCCAACGCCGTTGATCTCGTAGTCCGATGATCCGTCTCGATAGAGGCGACGGGTGATACTCACCTCGGGGAGGTCGAGCGGCAGCATCCGCGAATCGTTGTCGAACACCAGCGTCACCTCTGCGCGGCCCAGACCCGGCCGGGTTGCGGTACCGGCGAAGATGACATCGTCCATCTTCGAGGTGCGCAGCGCCTTCGGTGACTGGGTCCCCATCACCCAGGCGAGGGCGTCGACGATGTTCGACTTACCGGACCCGTTCGGCCCGACGATCACCGTCACACCTGGCCGGAGGTCGAGACGCGTCCGATCTGCGAACGACTTGAACCCGGTCAGCTTGAGCGATTTGAGGTACATGGATCCGACTTACATCAGTGTGGTTCCCAGCAGCGTATCAGCCCTCACGGCACCTTTGCGGTTCGAGTGGGCTGGTGTCTCGCCCAGGGACAGTTCACGGTTCGCGGTTCACGGTTCAGGGTCGTGTCATCGTGAGGACGAACTGCCGTCTGGTGCAACTCTGAGAAGCCGATCGGGACTCAGGTCGACAAGGCAAGAGCTGTCAACTTTGGACCGTCAACCGTGAACTCAGTTCGTGATCAGGAAGTCCTGGATGTTCGGGTCGAGTTCGACGGTGTCGGACTCGATGCCAGTGACCAGGGCGGCGGGCGGGCCGGTCCACAACCAGTCGATGAGCGAGTTCACAGCGTCCTCGTCACCCTGCACGAACACTTCGACCTCTCCGGTCTTCAAGTTCCGGACCCAACCGTGGAGATGGCGCTGACGCGCTTCACGGCGAGTGCTCTGCCGGAAGGCGACTCCCTGGACCCGGCCCGAGACGGTGGCGCGCGCAGCTTTCATGCCGTCAGTCTGCCAGGTGTTGACAGGTCGGACAGAAGT
>JAHEDH010000101.1 GCA_024641285.1 bacterium
TCCAGAGACATGTCAGAACCTCTCAAACGGCCCGGCTCGGGCTGAAGATGTCGGCGGCGACGGCGAGCCCGTCGATCAGGGCGTCGACATCGGCGGTGGTGTTGTAGACGTAGAAGCTCGCTCTCGCGGTCGCAGGGACCCCCAGAGCTCTCGCCAGCGGCTTCGCACAGTGATGTCCGGCGCGCACGGAAACGCCCTCGGAGTCGAGGATCGTGGCGAGGTCGTGTGGATGGGCATCTCCGAGCGTGAAGCTGATGACGCCGCCTCGTTGCTCGAGGTCCGTCGGTCCGTACACGGTGAGCTCGGGGATGTCGCCGAGGCGTTCGAGGGCGTAGGCGGTCAGTTCGGCGTCGTGTGCTGCAATGGCATCCATCCCGAGGGCCTCCAGATACTCGATGGCGGCAGTCAGCCCGACGGCCTCGATGATGGCGGGCGTACCGGCCTCGAATCGGTGGGGGATCGGCGCCCACGTCGCAGACTCGAGTTGCACGTCGGCGATCATCTCGCCGCCACCCTCGAACGGCTCCATCTCTTCGAGACGCTCCATCCGTCCCCACAGGAATCCGATGCCGGTCGGACCGAGCATCTTGTGCCCGGACACGGCGACGAAGTCGGCGCCGAGCCCTGCGACGTCGACTCCGAGGTGGGGCACCAGCTGAGCCCCGTCCACCACGACGATCGCCCCCACGGAATGTGCGCGATCGACGATTTCGGTCAGCGGTGGGAGGGTGCCGAGGACGTTCGACATCCCGGTGACGGCGACGACCTTCACATCCGACGCGAGCTTCTCTTCGAAGACCTCGATGTCGAACAGGTAGTCCGGGGTGAACGGAACGAAGTCCAGCCTTGCGCCGGTTCGCTTCGCCGCCATCTGCCAGGGGATCAGGTTGGCATGGTGTTCGAAGGTCGTGAGGAGGACGCGGTCGCCATGCGAGAGGTGCTCGCCGCCCCAGCCGGCGGCGACCTGGTTGAGCGCAGTCGTCGCGCCTCTGGTCAGGATGACCTCTTCGATGTGAGGCGACCCGATGAATCTCGCTACCGCGGCTCTACAGCGCTCGAATTCGGTCGTGGCCTCGAGCGAGAGCGTGTAGGCGCCCCGATGGACGTTGGCGTAGTGGTGGCGTGCGAACTCGTCCATCGCATCGAGCACGCCGGTCGGCTTCTGGCTGGATGCCGCGGAGTCGAGGAAGTGGATCGGCTTCCCGTTGATCGTCCGCTCGAAGATGGGGAAATCCGCACGGATCGTCGCGGCGTCGAGCGACGGCATCTCAGGCGTTCTGCCGGAATCCGTCGTAGCCCTCTGCTTCGAGTTGGGCGGCGAGTTCGGAACCGCCGGATGTGAGGACGCGGCCATCCATGAAGATGTGGACGTGATCGGGCGTCACGTAGTCCAGGAGGCGCTGGTAGTGGGTGATGATGAGAAAGCCCCGTTCGGGGGAGACCAGCGTGTTCACGCCCTCGGCGACGGTCTTGAGCGCATCGATGTCCAGGCCGGAGTCGGTCTCGTCCATGATCGCCAGCAACGGCTGGAGCACTGCCATTTGCAGCACCTCGTTGCGTTTGCGCTCGCCGCCGGAGAAGCCTTCGTTGAGATAGCGATCGGCGAAACTCGACTCCATGCCCAGCTGGCCCATCGCCTCCATGACCTTCAGTCGCAGTTCGAGGACCGTGTAGTCGGTGCCGGTTCGATTCGACAGGGCCTGGCGCAGGAACTGGATGACCGAAACGCCCGGGATCTCCTCTGGATACTGGAAGGCGAGGAACAATCCCATGTTCGCCCTGGCATCGGCGGCGGCACCGGTGATGTCTTCGCCGTCGAAGAGGATCTCCCCGGCGGTGACCTCGTAGTCGGGATGGCCCATCAGGACGCTCGCCAGCGTGGACTTTCCCGATCCGTTCGGGCCCATGAGGGCGTGGATCTCGCCGCGATCCACGGTGAGATCGACCCCCTTGAGGATCTCGATGTCGCCGGCTGCGGCGCGCAGGTTCTTGATCTGGAGAAGAGGAGTGGTGCTCACGAGCCGAAGGGTAGTTTTCGGCCGTCCTTAGGACGAACGCGACCTCAGTCCTCTGCCAGATCGAACTCAGCTCGCCTTCGGATCTCGAGGTCGAGCTCGAAGCCGGTCGTCTCACCGTCGACGGGGTCGGGTGTCTGGAGGATCCAGACCATTCGCACCGTCGATTGCTGGAGGCTCGAAGTGACCAGTCTCCTGTCGACGTCGAATGAGTACTCGGCGGTGCCGCTCGACGGCTCGACGCCGATCGCGAAGACGACATCGTCGAAGGCGGCGAGGTCCGATGCGTCGACTGGCCCATCTCCGGCTGCGAAACCGGTGAAGAGCGAGCGGAAGATGTCGGAGAAGTCGAGCTCGAAGCCGTCGGTCTGTGTCACGGCGCCGATCGACAGCTGAGGCGAGCCTGCGAGCATCGTCAGTGCGTTGACTTCATACGAGGTGGAAACCACGACCGGCGCCTGCGGTCCCTCCCGAACGGTTTCGACGGTCCAGACCTGGCCGGCGTCGAGCTGACGACTCTCGGGGAAGACCGGCCCGAGTGGACGGCTGATCTGGTTGTTGCTGAGGTTCGTCAGCGCACCGACTTCACCGGCCAGGACATCGAGACCCCCATGGCCACCCGAGGTGAGGACTGCGTTCCGGTCGTTGACGCCGACGATGAAGTCGATGGGTTGGATGACGGCGAGTGCCCGGGTCAGCTCGTCGTAGATCTCCGGATCGATCACCTCCCCGTCGGCCCACGCCGTTGTCTCCGGCTGCGGGAACACGGCCGAGATTGCGATGGTTGCGGCCTGGTCCCCCGACTCCTCGGAGACCGCATAGGTGATCTCGGTGGTGGCTCGTGACGTCACCCGGCCCTCGCTCGGGAGCGGGTCGGGGGTCGAGGTGAGGAACGAGGTGTTCCCGATCACCTCGTATGAGATGTCCTGGGTGACAGAGAGGGAATAGCGGATCTCCGTGCCCGGTCGGTAGCCGTAGGACACCTCGACCGGTCCGGTCGGTTCCACCACCCCCGACTGGAACGTGCGACTGGGGTTCGTGTGTCCCTCGATCCGGCCGGTTTCCGCGCTGCAGGCGGCGATGCATGTCACGGCGGCTGCGATTGCGACGAGCCTGGTGATCCACATCATGTCGTCAGGATCGTCGCTCTATTCGACAAACGGAATTCGCTCGGCGACTCGTATGATCACCGTCATGTCTACTTCGATCGAGCGGGTCCGGGGCGCGGCACGAGCCCACGGCCTCGAAATCGATGTCGTCGCGTTCCCCGATGCGGTCCGGACCGCACCCCAGGCGGCCGATGCCGTGGGATGTGAGGTCTCTCGAATCGTGAAGTCGCTGGTGTTCCTGGTCGGTGACGAGCACGTCGTCGCCCTTGTGCCGGGCGACCGCCGGCTCGACACGTCGAAGCTCTCGACCGCGCGAGGAGGCACCGGCCCGGCGAAGCGGGCGTCCCTGGACGACGTTCGTGCCGCCACCGGGTTCGTCGCCGGCGGGACTCCGCCGTTCGGTCACGTGTCGGACATCGCCGTGTACGCCGATCTGGCGCTCAGGCGACACGATGCGGTGTGGGCGGCGGCAGGCACCCCCCACACGGTCTTCGAGATCACGATCGAGGATCTCGACAGGATCGCGCGACCGCACTGGGCCGACATCTCAGAGGTGTGACACTGCTTGAGAGAGGGCGAGATGAGTTTCGTCGAGCCCGTCGAGCTCGTCGGTCGGTATCCACTGCAGGTAGTAGGTGTCCACGCCGATGGTCGCCAGTTCGGCGAAATGCTCGGTGAGCCGGTCGCCGAATCCGAGTGGCACGCCGGCTTGCAGTAGTCGTTGTTCCAGTTCGGCCGGCTCGAGGCCACGTTCGCTCGCGGAGCGGCCGAGGTTGTCGCGGTACTCGGTTTCGTCCCGCCCGACGAGCACCGGACCCATCACCGACACTTCGACCGCAGCGGGATCTCTTCCCGAATCGGCGGCAGACGCTCGCATCACGGCGATCTTCGGAGCAATGTCGACTGCATGGGCAACGATGTGGTTGTACTCGTCTGCGCGCCTGCCTGCCAGCGTCGGAGTCCGGGTCTTGCCGGTCCCCCCGACGATCATCCTGAGTCCCGACGGTGTCGGCTGGACATCTGCGGCGAGCGTGTAGTAGGTGCCGTCGTATCCCGCATCGATCCCGGCGAATGCCTCGGTGAGATAGTCCAGCGCCTCGGTGAATCGATCGAAGCGCTCCGTCCAGTCGGGAAAGGGAATGCCGAATGCTTCGTGCTCCGCCTTCATCCATCCGGTTCCGATCCCCAGGTCGAAACGTCCGCCGGACATCTGATCGAGCGTGGCAGCCGTCTTGGCGATCACGGACGGGTGGCGGAAGGTGACGGGGGTCACCAGGACGGCGAGGCGAATCGTCGACGTCTCTCTCGCCAGTCCGGCGAGCGTCGTCAACGCGTCCGTGGCCGCCGGCTTCGGATTCCGACCCGAGTAGTAATGGTCGCTCCGGGCGAAGCTCTTCATTCCGTTGCGCTCGGCCCAACGGGCCGCTGCGAGGATGTCGTCGTACGTGCCGCCGAGCTGAGGCTCGGTCATCAAGGAGAAGCGCATCATCGCATCGTACGTCCCGCGCCCGGGCCCGGAGTTTGAGCCTGGGGCCGCTTCGGCTTTCATGGCTCCGATGCGCACCGTGAACATCGCCGGCCTCCTCGCTCTCGTCCTCCTTCTCGTTGCGACGGTCGCCTCGGCCCAGGAGACGATGTCGCTGAATCCGGGTGGTTCGTTCTACGACGACGACGGGAGCGTGCACGAGGCGGCGATCGAGGGTCTCGTCGCAGCCGGGATCACGTCGGGCTGCGAGGTCGGGCCGCCGGCGCTCTATTGCCCGGACCAGCCGATCACGCGAGCTCAGATGGCCGTGTTCCTCACCAGGGGCTTCGGGCTCGAGCTGATCGAGCCGGAACCGGATCCGAACGCCGATGCGGCGGCGCCGGTGATTGCCGTCGACTCCTTCACCGACGACGACGGTCATCCGTTCGAAGCGGAGATCGAGGTGGTGGCTTCCCATGGGATCACCCGCGGCTGCGCAGAAGGCCGGTTCTGCCCGGATCAACCAGTCACCAGGGCCGAGATGGCGAGCTTTCTCATCAGGAGCATCGGTGGCTTCGACGGCTTCGACCCGCCGGCCGACCGATTCGACGACGATCAGGAGTCGCCGCATCAGATCGACATCAACCGCCTGGCGCTGATCGGTGTCACCAACGGCTGTGGCGAGCGGGCGTATTGCCCTGCCGATCCCGTGAGTCGGTCCGAGATGGCCTCCTTCCTCGGCCGCGCACTCGACATCACGCCGATCACTCCACCGGCCAGACCGCCCCAGAAGCTCGTGTCCCAGTTCACCACCTACCACTCGTGCTGCGAGTCGAGGGTGACGAACATCCACATCATGGCCGATCAGATCGACGGCATGACCGTGCTCCCCGGCCAGACCTTCTCGGTCAACGCCGCGCTGGGGCCACGCACTACGTCGAAGGGGTATGTGCCGGCGCCGATCCTCCTCGATGGCGACTCGTACTGTTGTGACCACCCGCTGAACATCGGTGGCGGTACATCCCAGTTCGGCACGACGATCTACAACGCCATCTTCTATGGGGGCTACGAGATCGTCGATCACAAGCCGCACAGCCGGTACATCGACCGTTACCCACTCGGCATCGAGGCCACGCTCGGGTATCCGTGGCCCGACGTCGTCTTCACCAACGACACCTTCACCCCGATCACGATCGACACCAGTTACACGAGCACGTCGATCACGGTGCGCTTCCTCGGCGACGACCTCGGCCGATCGGTCGGCGCAAACGTGCGAGGCTCGGCGACGTTCAATGACGGCGGCTACGTCGAGGTCGATCGCCTCATCACCGAATCCGACGGCACGGTCCGCACCCAGACCTGGAACTGGACCTACATCTCCGGTTAGCTCCCAGCTCCCAGCCATCGGCTTCAAACCAACCCTGATTTCCCGGCCGACCTCCGGGTGGTCTCAGATCGGTCCGACTCCAGGGTCGGAAGTCGTCAGATCAGCACGGAGCCGATGGCCGACAGCCGACAGCGGGAGGGCGCCGGCCCGACCTAAGCCCGGAGGGCCTCGAGCATGTCCTCCCGACGCTCCGGGTCGGTGCCGAACATCTGCAGGTAAAAGCGCTTCACCCCGATGGCTGCCATGGCATCGATGGTCTCTGCAGCGTCGAGCCCGATCGGGTTGCCCCGGTCCCGCATGGATTGCTCGAGCTCGGACGGATCCCGTTGAAAGCGCTCGGAGGCCGCATCGAGTGCGGAGCGGTAGGCCGGACCGTTCGTGCCGGTCACAACCACGCCGGCGGTTGAGATCAGCAGGGCCTCGGGGTCTCGGCCGGCCCGTTGGGCAACTTCACGGGCGAGCTCGATCCTGGCGGTCATCTCGTCGATTGGGCCGCAGTAGACGTTGAACTCGTCGGCGTAGCGACCTGCCAGTTCGGGCGTTCGCCTCGGCCCGGAACCTCCCACGACGATCCGGAGGTTCGTCGGCCGGGGGCGGATCTCGAATGCCGAGATCCGGTAGTGAGGTCCATCGTGTGACCGACCCTCCAGGCCCGCCCTGGTGTACTCAAGAGCATCTTCGAGCAGATCGAATCGGCCGTCGGGGAAGGGCAACCCGAACAGATCGTGCTCTTCGACGAACCATCCCGTGCCCAAGCCGAGTGTGAAGCGGCCACCGCTCATCTCGTCGATCGTCGCGGCCATCTTGAGCGTGACGGCCGGGTGACGGAACGTCACTGGTGAGACCAGCGTCGAGAGCTCGATGGCCGATGTCTCCCTGGCGAGGCCGGCAAGCTGCGCGAGCGCGTCGTAGGCAGCCTCGGAAGGGTCGGTCCGCGATGCCAGGTAGTGGTCGGGGAGAGCGAGGGCGACGATTCCGTTCGCCTCGCAGTAGCGGGCGGTGTCGAGCAGTGTCGGGTAGTCGCCGCGCACCTGGAGGGCGATGTCGAGCCTCACCATCCTCGGGCCCGCCATTTCGCGAGATCGGGCCGCTCGGCGCCGATGGTCGTCTCGGACCCGTGGCCGGGAAGGACGAGGGTGTCGTCTGGCAGCGGCATGATCCTCTGTTCGATCGAGTCCATGACCTGCCCGAAGCTCGAGTACTCCCACCGGGTGGCGCCGGGACCGCCCGGGAAGAGGGTGTCGCCGGTGAAGGCCACTGGCTCCAACACGAACGTGACCGAGCCCGGCGTGTGGCCGGGGGTGGCGAGCACATGGATGAGCAGGTCGCCGACTGTGACTTCCTGTCCGTGCGCCAGCAGCTCGTCCGGCTGTCTGCCGGCGATCGAGATGTCGGCCGGATGCATGGCCCACGGGACGTCGAGGGCCGCCGCCACGGGATCGAGTGCGCCGAGATGATCTGCATGACCGTGTGTCTTCAGAATCCGCTGCACGTCGATGTCGCCGACCGCGTCAAGAATGACGTCCGCCTCCGCCGCGGCGTCGATGATGACGCCGCGACCGGTGGTGACACACTCGACGATGTAGACGCAATTGTCGAACGGGCCGAGGTTGAGTTTCTGAACCCTGGCATGATCCGACTGGTGGATCATGCGAAGCGAAGGAGGCGTCGCGCGTGGTTCTCGAAGTCGAACGTCGGGTCGAGCAGCCACTGGAATGCGTAACCGTTCAACGCTGCGAGGAGGGCATCGATCAGCTCAGCGGCCTCGTCGTCGCCGATGTCGACCCGCTCTCTGCGGAGCGCCGCCACGAAGCGGGCGTGGCGGTCCTGGTGGTGGCGCAGGACCCTGGTGCGGATCGCCGGATCGGTGAGGCCGCCTGACACGGCAACGGTGAGGTAGACCCGTGCGAGGTCCTGATCATCCATGACGAACCGGATGTAGGCGTCGACGAGCTCCTCGACCCGGTCGACCCCCGAGCCGGAGGGGTGCGGGTCCACTGCCTTGATTGCCTCGCGCACGGCGGTCAGCACGACCTGCTCCTTCGACTCGAACAGGTTGTAGAAGCTGCCGGCATGCACTTCTGCTGCATCGCAGATTCCCTTGATCGTGACGCCGTCGAGCCCGCGCTCGGCGAGGAGGCGCTTGGTAGCGGAGAGGATCCGCTCCCTGGTCTCGATACCTGCTCGGTTGCGCACGGCGGTCAGGCTAGCCCTCGTCGCTCCCACACCTGATCGATTGTCCGTCTCGATGGCGAGGACTTACACCCGTAGCCAACCAGACTTTTTGAGCTATCATTCAGATCTAGAGCGAACGCTAAAGAAATGCCAGCCAGCTGTCGAAGGATGACGCGATGAGCCACTTCCGGTCCAACCTCAGAGATCTCGAGTTCAACCTCTTCGAAGTCCATCGAATCCACGAGTACATCGATCGCCTCGGTGAGGTCGATCGCGACACCGCCCTCGACATCATCCGCGAGATCGACCGGTTCGCCGCCGAGGAGTGGGCGGCGTCGTTCGTCGATGGCGACCGCTCCGAGGTCAAACTGGTCGACGGCGAGGTCGAGCTGCCGGCTTCGATGAAGGCGAGTCTCAATGCGCTCAACGAGTCGGGGTGGAACCTCATCGGGCTCGAGCCCGAACTCGGTGGCACCTCGATTCCCCCCAGCCTCTTCTGGGCCTGCCAGGAGCTCCTGCTCGGTGCAAACCCCACCGCCATGTTCTACGGTGGCGGCCCGTTGTTCGCCCGCGTGCTCTCCGAAGAGGGGACCGAGTCACAAAAGGAGATCGCCAAGCTGATGGTCGATCGCAACTGGGGTGGGACCATGGTCCTCACCGAGCCCGATGCCGGGTCGGACGTCGGCGCCGGAACGACCAAGGCGATCCACGTCGAAGGCGACACCTACCACATCGAGGGCGTCAAGCGCTTCATCACCGCCGGTGAGCACGACGCAACCGAGAACATCATCCACTTCGTGCTGGCCAGGGTTCCGGGTGCCGACCCGGGAACGAAGGGGCTGTCGATGTTCATCGTCCCCAAGTACCTCTTCGACGAGGAGGGGACACTGGGGGACCGGAACGGGGTCGTCGCCACCAACGTCGAGAAGAAGATGGGACTCAAGGGGTCGTCCACCTGCGAAATGACCTTCGGCCTCGAACGATCGGCGGTCGGGTATCTGGTCGGCGGCGTCCACGACGGTATCCGACAGATGTTCCGGGTGATCGAGCATGCCCGCATGACCATCGGCACCAAGTCCGCAGCAACGCTCTCGACCGGCTACCTCAACGCCCTCGAGTACGCCAAGCAGCGCAAGCAGGGTGCCGACCTGGCGCGGGCCACGGACAAGACCGCACCCAAGGTCGAGATCATCGGACACCCTGACGTCCGCAGAATGCTGATGATCCAGAAGGCACACGCCGAGGGCCTGCGCGCGCTCTGGTCGTACGCCGCATACTGCCAGGATCAAGTGCTCGTCTCCGACGATCCCGAGCGGTGGGAGAAGCGTTCCGACTTCCTGCTCCCGCTGGTGAAGGGCTACTCGTCCGAGAAGGCATACGAGCTGCTGGCCATGTCGCTCCAGGTGCTCGGAGGGTCCGGCTACACCCAGGACTACCCGATGGAGCAGTATATCCGGGACGCCAAGATCGACACCGTCTACGAGGGGACCACCGGGATCCAGGCACTCGATCTCTTCTTCAGGAAGATCGCCCGGGACCAGGGAGTCACCGTCGCCCAACTCTCGGCAGACATCACCGAGTTCGTGAAGGGTGGCATCGGGAGCGACGAGCTCAGTGGTGAGCGGGAAACGCTCGCACGGATGCTGGACGACGCGCAGGCGCATCTGGGGGTCATGGTGAACCACGCCCTCGAAGCGATGGCGGGTAGCCCCGACGAGATCTACAAGACCGGTCTCCACGCGACGCCGCTTCTCGAATCCCTCTCCGAGGTCGTCATCGCCTGGCAGCTGCTCCGGCACGCCGACATCGCGATCCCCGGTGCCGACGATGACGCCTTCCTCGAGGGCAAGGTCGCCTCTGCCCGCTTCTTCGTGGCCCATGTGGCACCCAAGATCGCTGCCCGCCGCGTTGCGGCGGAGCTCGAGAACGGCGCCCTCATGGACATGTCTGTCGAGGCCTTCTGAACGGCGGATTTCGACCGCTAGATTTGAGAGCGGTTTCAACATTCCCCGTCGATAGGAACGACATGGACTTCGCGTTCAACGAGGATCAGGAAGAGCTGCGGCGCTACGTCGGTCAATGGCTCGACGAGAAGGCGCCCAGCGATGTCGTGCGCCGGCTGATGGAGTCGACGGAGGGGTATTCGCCCGAGCTCTGGACCGAGATTGCCGACATGGGCTGGCAGGCGATGGCGATACCGGAGGAGTACGGCGGTGCGGGATTCGGCTTTCTCGAGCTCGCAGTGGTACTCGAAGAACAGGGCCGGGCGCTGTTCACCGCACCATTCTTCTCGACAGCGGTGCTCGCCGCCCACGCATTGCTGCTCGGTGGCGACGAGGACCAGAAGCAGCGCCATCTGCCCGGGATCGCAGCGGGCGAGATCGTTGCCACGGTGGCCGTCTCCGACGCAACGGGGGAGTTGTCGGCCGATGGAACCGAGACGACGGCAGCCCCCGACGGGGACGGATGGGTGCTGAATGGCACGAAGCGGTTCGTGCTGGACGGGCACACGGCCGACCTGGTCATCGTCACGGCCGTCACCGACGAGGGGCTCGCGGCCTTCGTCGTCGACGGCGCCGATCTGGACGCCTCCGTCCTCCCGACGATGGACGAGACCAGGAAACAGGCGGAGATCAACCTGGCAGGCGTACGGGTCGACGAGTCGGCCCGGCTGGACACCGACGTCGAGCACCTTCTCTCCCGGCTCGACCGGATCGCAGCTGCCGCCCTGTCGATCGAGAGCGTCGGTGCGGCCCAGAAGTGCCTCGACATGTCGGTCGAGTACGCCAAGGACCGCAAGCAGTTCAACCGGCCGATCGGCTCCTTCCAGTCGATCAAGCACAAGTGCGCGGACATGCTCGTGCAGGTCGAGGCCGCCAAGTCGGCTGCGTACTACGCGGCCTGGGCCGTCAGCGAAGACTCAGCAGATGCCGAAGAGGCGGTATCGATCGCCAAGGCGTATTGCACCGATGCGTTCTATCACTGCGCCGCCGAGAACATCCAGATCCACGGGGGTATCGGTTTCACGTGGGAGCACGACGCCCACCTCTACTTCAAACGGGCGAAGTCGTCACAGCTGATGTTCGGCTCGTCGCGGGACCGCCGGGAGAGGCTCGCCGAGCTGATCGAGCTCTGAGCGATGCGCGTTCGAGTGCAACGATCTCATCGGAGGGCGACGACAGGATGAGCGCGCCGACGCTCGTCGTCTTCGTCGGAGGATTGGCGGCGATCTTCCTCCTCATCGTCGCAGCGCTCGTCTGGCAGGAGGCCAAGTCCCGCACGTACGACGAGGGCCCGGTCTACGTGATCGAAGATGCAGTCGACTTCGTGATCGAAGGACTCGGCGCGACGTCTCGGCTCGGGAGAAGCGACGTGTTGCGGATCCTCGAGTGGGAGATCTACTACCTCCAGGGCCTCGCGCAGGAGAAACGGCGCACCCCGGTGGAAACGGTTGCAGGCGGCGATGCCGCTGCGGTCGACTACATATCGGCTCAGATCGCCGAAAAGAACAAGGTGATCTACGATTCAGCTGAAGTTGCGGCGGTCCTCGCCGTCGAGGCGGACTATCTCGCTTCCATCGGGGCCGTCGGCGCGCCGGTAATCGACGAACAGGAAGACGACCGATCATGATGGTCCGATGTGGAGCATGTCGTACCCAATTCGACGTGCCGGGTCCAGGACGATTCTCCTGTCCGAGCTGCGGCTCGGTGAACGTGGTGCGCGGAGCTGCCGATCCGGCAGGGCCGGCCGGGCGGCCGAGTGCGCAACCCCCCGGTTATGGCCAGCAGCCGCCGCCGTACCAGCCTCCTCCGCCGCCGGCCCCGGAACCGCCGTCTCCAAAGTTGCAATGCCCCGAGTGTGACTTCTCGTTCATCGTCGGCCAGATCGAGACCGCGACCTGCCCCAACTGCGGCGCCGAGGTGCAGACCGGCTGGAGGCCGAACGACGAATGAGCCGTCTCAAACGTTTCGAGGACCATCGTTTCATTGGCGACCGCCGGACGATGACCGTCTACGACTGTGACGACGCGGCGCAGTCTGATGTCTTGGGATCGCTGGCGGCCGAGTTCGACATGTGGCGGCGAAACGATCTACAGACATTCGCACCCGATGACCTCTCCGAGGCGGCCAATCGAGGCTTCATGCCGCCCAGAGCTCAACGGGCCGCCGATGCCTCCGACTGAACGCGACCGGAAACGAGCGTGATGAAGCCGACTCAGCGCGGCCGTCACATCGAGGCGAGGAATTCACTCGCAACGCCGTCGGCAAAACGCCTGATGATCACCTTGATGATCCTGGCGACCGTGCTGTT
>JAHEDH010000102.1 GCA_024641285.1 bacterium
GTTCCACGTTCTCGCCTTCGCTCAGCTCCGCGGCTTCCTCCCAGTTCTCGCGTGCTTCGCTCGCTGCGGCGAGGCCGACGAAGAAGGCTGCGGCGGGATCGGCCCACCACCAGCCCATGGTTGCGTTGAGCAGCAACCCGAGCATCGTGGCCGTCGACAGGATGCCGTCGAGGAACGTCATGCTGGCTTCGGCGGCCAGTGGGCTCGAGTCGATTCGCACCGCCACCCGCCGCTTCGCGATGGCCAGACCGAACATGACCAGCGCAGTGACAGCCAGGTAGACGATCCCCCAGAAGGACTCGTCGGGTCGTCGTCCGGTCACGATGTCCCGAGTGCTCGCAATCAGCAGAGTGATCGAGAGGATCGCAAACGCCACACCCACGAGCCGGTGCGCCCGTTCGGTCCGTTCGGCGTCGGGTCGGTGGCGGTTCGGTCGAAGGTGCCAGACGATGACGACGGAGGCGAACACCTCGACGACCGAGACGGTGCCGAATCCGATCAGCGCGAGCGACGAGGCGATGGCGCCGAGGGCGATCGTCAGGAACGCCTCTCCGATGTTCCAGCCGACCGTCCCGTATTCCAGCCGAAGGGCGAGCTTCGTGAGACGCGCTACATCGTCGGAAGGGTCGGTGTCGTTTGTCTTCAGGTGCGCTCCTCTGTCGTCAACGCATTATCGCCGTCCCGTTGGGTCGGATCGCCACTGAGCGTTTCGCGCGAGTGGGATCGGGTGGCATACTGACTCCGGGCCTGGGAACTCACGAACCGAAGGATTCCCATGCGCACCCGTCTCGTCTCGCTCATCGTGTTCGCGCTGATGAGCTCGCTCATCCCCACCGGCGCCATCCCGGTTTCGGCAGCAGAGAACGCCTCAGGCACCGTGTATGCCGGGATGTACTCCTCGGAGTTCTTCTCGACCGCCGACTTCGATGCGTTTGCCGGCGTGGCGGGAAAGCGCATGACGTTCGGCGGCACCTTCCACCAGCCGTTCGAGTCCGAAGGCTCCAACTGGGCGCTGAACACCGAGACGCTGCTGGAAGAGGTGTGGCAGGGTCAGGCGACGCCCTTCGCCAATCTCGAGGTCACGGTGTCGGCGTTCACCATCGCCTCCGGTGGCTACGACGCCCAGATCACCGCCTGGGCGAACCGGGTGAAGGGCTGGCTCGACAGAGGAGGTGGCCGCTCGCTGTTCATCGCACCGCTCCAGGAGATGAACGGCGACTGGGTTCCGTACGGACTGGATCCCGGCAACTTCAAGCTGGCGTTCAAGCGCATCAGAGACATCTTCCGGAACCTCGGCATGGACGAGACCAAGGTGCGGTGGGTCTTTGCCCCGAACGGGTGGTCGACGCCTCCCTACTCCCAGGTGGACTACTACCCCGGCGACGACGTCGTCGACCTGATCGGCTTCTCCGCGTACAACTTCGGCTCGACGCTCGATCGGTGGTCGTCGGTCTACGAGGTGATGGGTGGAGTATTCGACGAAGCCCGCTCCTACGCCCCCGACAAGCCGTTCGTGCTCTCGCAGACGGCGAGTTCGCGCTTCGGTGGTGACCGCGACGCCTGGTTGGCCGAGATGTTCAACGTCGTGGCGAACGATCCCAATGCGCTCGGTTTCGTCTACTTCAACCTGAACCGTGAGACCGATTGGCGGATGTGGACGGGGAGCTCGCTCGCCCCCGGCTTCGCGACCGGCATGGCCCAGCCCGCGACGAAACACCTCTGGCCCATGACCGCCTGGTTCCAACCCGGGCCGGTGCCGTTCGGTGGCGGTGCGCTGCCTCCGGTTCCGACCATCCCTCTGCCGACCGACTTCTGTTTCTCCGCCACGACCGGAGACGCCGGGTTCGCCGACGTCCCCGCCGGGCAGTTCTACACCGAGCCGGTCTCGTGGGCGGTCACATCCGGCATCACCACCGGCTTCACCGACGGCACGTTCCGCCCCGCCGATGTGGTGACCCGGGCGCAGCTTGCCGTCTTCCTTTGGCGGCTGTCGTGCAGCCCGCCGGTGTCGGCCGCGGCTTCGTTCAGCGACGTCCCGGCCGGGCAATACTTCTCGGAGGCCGTTGCCTGGCTGGTCGGGACCGGCATCACATCAGGCACTGCGCCTGGTCGGTTCTCACCGGACCAGGCGGTCGACCGCGGCCAGATGGCCGTGTTCCTACATCGGCTGGTGGGCGAGCCGTCGTCCGGCGCTCCCGGATTCCCCGACGTCTCCGATCAGTACTTCGCCGGTGCGGTCGCATGGCTGGCGTCTCAGGGGATCACGTCGGGCTATTCCGACGGCCTGTTCCATGCGGGGGATGCCGTGAACAGGGCGCAGATGGTCACATTCCTCGATCGCTTCGCCCGGTGATCACGTCTCCTCCGAGGGAGGATCGAACCGCTGCCGGAAGGTGAACGCCTCCGGTGTCGGGCCGTCGGTCCGGAGCCGTTGGAGGCGTTGATCGGCCTCCTCGATGCTGGGGACGTGTCCCGCGGGGATCCACCACATCACGAGGTGCGCCTCGAGGTTGCGGTCGAACCACTCCCGACGGCGACGGAACACTTCGACGTGATCGGACTTGTAGGTGTAGTCCCACAGCGCATCGGGGTCGGTCCAGACCGAGAAGTTGATGATGATCCGGTCGTCGGCGTACGGGCGCACCGAGGTCGAGTCTCCTTCTTCGGTCTGGTGTCGCCAGACGAATCCCGGTGACGCCTCGGCCAGTCGGTTGATGGGTTCCAGGGCGTCGACGAAGCCG
Source organism: bacterium (assembly GCA_024641285.1). Classification (GTDB taxonomy): domain Bacteria; phylum Actinomycetota; class Acidimicrobiia; order Spongiisociales; family ZC4RG35; genus JAHEDH01. The sequence continues at coordinate 2,742 of JAHEDH010000102.1, forward strand.
GCGACGCTCGGATGGTCGAGCGGTTCGAGCAGTCGCGCCATGTTGTATTGGGCCAGGTGGTATTTCACATCAATGAGGCATACAACTCGAGGTACTCGTCGGCGCGCTCGGACCACGAGAAGCTCCCGCCCATCGCCCGCTCGACGGCGGTCCGCCATTCGGCGGGCCGGGTGTGGAGGTCGAGGGCCCGGCCGAGCGCGGTTCCCAGTGCGTGCTCGGAGAACTCGTCGAACACGAACCCGTTCCCATCGGGCTCCGAGATGTCGATCACGGTGTCGGCGAGGCCGCCGACACTGCGCACGACGGGGAGCGTCCCATACACCAGGCTGTACATCTGGTTGAGCCCGCACGGCTCGTACAGCGACGGCATCAAGAAAATGTCCGAGCCGGCTTCGATCAAGTGGGCGAGGTCGTTGTTGTAGCCCGCGTAGAACCCGACCTTGTCCGGGAAGTCTTTCGCCAGCTTCTGGAACATCTCTTCGTAGCGCTGCTCGCCGGAGCCGAGCACCACCAGGCGCAGATCCCAGGTGTGGAAGAAGTGGCGCAGCGGCGCCTCCATGATCTCGATCCCCTTCTGGTAGGCGAGGCGAGTGATGATCCCCACCACCGGCGGTCCGGGCGTTGCGTCCAACTCGAAGGCCGCGAGGAGCGCGTCCCGATCGACCTGTTTGCCCGCCATGTCGTCCGCGGTGTAGGTGGCGGGGAGCGTCGCGTCGGTCGCCGGGTCCCATTCGTCGGCGTCGATACCGTTGAGGATCCCGGTCACGGCCTCCGAACGCTGTGTCAGCAGCCAATCGAGCCCGTGCCCGCCCTCGGGGGTCTTGATCTCCTCGGCGTAGGTCGGTGAGACGGTGGTGATGGCGTCGGCCGCCAGCAGGCCGGTCTCGAGGAAGCCGATGTAGCCGTCGTCGAGGTGGTCCTGATGCAGTCGGTGCTCGAGGCCTTCGAGTCCGAGTCGCCCGACCGCCAGCGAGCCGAAGCGCCCTTGATAGCCGAGATTGTGGATCGTCATCACGGTGCGGGTCTTTGCGAGCATCGGGTCGTCGCGCTTTGCGTCGATCAGCAGCGGGATCAGCCCGGTCTGCCAGTCGTTGCAGTGCACGATGTGCGGCTGCCATCCCAGGATGCCCGGTAGCTGCAGCGCCACCTGCGAGAGCGCCGCCCAACGGATCGGCTCGTCCTCGGTGTGCCCGTACAGATACCCCCGCTCGTACAGCTGGGGGATGTCGACCAGGATCGTGCGCGTGGCGTCGTGCGCCAGCACGCTCCACGTTCCCCGGTTCGGGCCGAAGGCGATCGGAACATCGGTGAGGCGGGGCATCGGCTGGAGGTCGAACCGTTCGCGGTCGACGCTGTCGTACAGCGGCATCAGCGTCACCACGTCGTGGCCCTTCTCGCGGAGCGCCGCCGGCAGCGAGGCGGCGACATCGGCGAGGCCACCCGTCTTGGCGAACGGATGCACCTCGGAGGAGACGAACAGGATCCTCATCTGTACTGGGCGACGAACTCGGAGATCTCGTCGAGCGCCTCGACCACCTCATCCGGGGATTTGGAGTCGACGGCGAACACGGCCTCGTCGAAGTCGAGCTCCAGCAGTGTCTCGATGAACTCAGGCTTGACTCTGCTGCCGTAGTTGATCAACTGGAAGGTCGCAGGGTCCCTACCGGCGTCTTCGACGGCTTGTCGGACCTCGCCGACCTTGGGGCCGAGCTCATGCCGACCGAGCGGGATCCAACCGTCGCAGAATTCTGCCAAGTGGGCGATGGTCTTGGGACCGGCCCCGGCGCCCAAGACGATCGGCGGGTGGGGCTCCTGTACCGGCTTGGGCCACGCCCACGACGGCTCGAGGCTGATGAGCTCGCCTTCGAACGAGGCGACCTCGTCGGTCCAGAGCGACTTCATCATCAGGACCTTCTCGCGAGCCAGGGCTCGGCGCTGTTTGTAATGCGTGCCGTGACTCTCCATCTCCTCGATGTTCCAGCCGTACCCGATCCCGAACTGCAGCCGGCCGTTCGAGAGGATGTCGACCGTTGCTGCCTGCTTGGCCGTCCAGATCGGGTCGCGCTGGGCGATGAGGCAGATCCCGCTCCCGAGTCGGAGAGTCGACGTGACGACTGCGCAGGCGGCCAGGGCCGTGAACTGGTCGTGCGTGCGCCAGTACTTCTCCGGGAGCGGGCTGGCACCGGGAACGCCTCCCCACGGGGACTCCCGTGAGATCGGGATGTGACTGTGCTCTGCGAACCACAGTGAGTCGAGGCCGCGGTCCTCCACGGCCTTGGCGAGTTCGACCGGTTGGAGGGTCGTGTCGGTCGGGAAGAAGTTGATACCGAAGTCCATGAATCGACTGTATCGGTTCGCGACACGCCCGGTGGATCTCCCCGGCGGGCGCTCGGGATTTGAGAACGCGCGGTTTCCGGCGATCCTTGTGGGGTGAAGTCGAAGATCATCTCGGATATCCAGCGAACCGGGCCGCTGCCCTTCGAGCGGTTCATGGCGATGGCGCTCTATGACCCCGACGGTGGTTTCTTCAGTTCGGGCGAGCTGCGGTCCGTCAAGGCGGGCGACTTCCTCACCTCGCCGGAGGTGAGCCCGATGTTCGGTGAAGCGATCGGCCGGCTCGTCCGCTCGGAGATGGATCGGATCGCCGGGCCGTTCCGCCTCGTCGAAGTGGCCGCCGGCTCCGGATCGCTGCTGAAGCCGCTGCTCGACTCGGTCGATCGGGATCTCGATGCCTGGGCGGTCGAGGTGTCGCCTGCCGCCAGGGAGGCGCTCGGTGCGCTGATCCCCGAGCACCACGTCGTCGGTTCGCTCGCTGAGGTTCCTTCGCCGTTCCGCGGGCTCATCCTGGCCAACGAGTTGATCGACAACCTCCCGATGGCGATCGCCCAGCGGGTCGATGGCGAATGGCGAGAGCGTTGGGTGGGCGCCGATGGGGGAGAATTGTCGCTCGTCGACGCCGATCCCCGACCCGACGCGTTGGACTGGCTGGAGCGGTTCGCCGGGCCGGTGCCCGACGGCGGCATGGTCGAAGTCCAGTTGGAGGCCGCCGAATGGCTTCGGCAGGCGATGTCGATGATCGAGCAAGGCAGCATCGCGCTGTTCGACTACGGCGACACCACCGAGAACCTGCTGCCACGTCGCCAGGACGGAACGTTACGGACCTACCGCTCACATCATCTCGGTCCCCATCCGCTCGACGAGCCTGGGGCCACCGACATCACCGCCGACGTCAACTTCACCGCACTGGAGGAGGTCGCCGTCGACGCCGGCTGGGAGGCGAAGATCTGGCGCCAGGACGACTACCTGGCGACGCTCGGACTCAGAGACCGGATCTCGGAGATGCGACATCGTGAGCTCGAGTTGGCCAGGTCAGGTGATGCCATGGAACGCTTGAAGGTGCGAACCCGCCGAACCGAGGCGGAGACCTTGATGCATCCGCGCGGTCTCGGTGACTTCCGCGTCCTGGTTGCATCCAATCGGAACGAATAGCGTAGCCGCGCTTCTTTCTGAGCTCGAGTGACGGTTCATTGCGCGACACCCACAGATCGTTGCGCGAATCAGGGCGGAAGACAGTGATTGTTGCGAATCGATGATCTCCTCAACTTCCTGTTGGTCGCGGTCTGAACGGCGGCTACGTTTGGTTGCTGGCCCGCGAACTGCGGGCAAGGGAGATAGTGGAGGACATGCATATGCACACTACGCGTGCACGCGCGGGACGATTCGCGCTGCTCGCCACGCTGTTTGCAGTCATTACAGGTATGGCGATTCCGGCCGTCGGTTCGACCGACGGCCTTTCCGTGCCTGCAGATGAATTGGCATCCATCACGGCGAACAAGGGAACAGTGAACTACATCGTGTGGATGGTGGGGGATCCCGTCACCGCATATGAGGGCGGTATCAAGGGTTATCCGGCGACCAAGCCGAAGGCGGGTCAGAAGATCAACCCGAACAGCGCCAAGGTGACGAAGTACCAGGAGTACCTGACGGCACAGGCCGACGAGCTGCTCGCCAGCGTGGGTGCCTCGAGCGCAGACAAGCTGTATCAGTACTCGGTCGTCTTCGCCGGCTTCGCCGCCGAGCTCACGGCGAGCCAGGCATCAGCGCTGTCGGCGGACGCAAACGTCATGGCGGTGTTCGAGGACGAGATGGCTCAGCTCACGACGAGCTCGACGCCTGACTTCCTCGGCCTCACGGATGAAGGCGGTTTCTGGTCCGAGTACAAGGGCGAGGACGTCATCATCGGCGTCATCGACTCCGGTGTTTGGCCGGAGAACCCGTCATTCTCGGACCGTACCGGCTCCAACAACAACGGTGTCGACGGCAAGCTCGATTACCAGCAGATTCCTGGTTGGCACGGGAAGTGCACGCCCGGTGAGGGCTTCAACGCCTCGGACTGCAATCAGAAGCTGATCGGCGCCCAGTACTTCGTCGAGGGATTCGGTGGTGGCGAGGCCGTCAAGGCTTCGTTCCCGCTCGAGTTCATCTCTCCGCGTGACGCGGACGGTCACGGGACGCACACTGCCACGACGTCAGGCGGAAACCAGAACGTCGAGGCGATCCTCGGAGACGGGACGGACCTGGGCACCATCAGCGGTATCGCGCCGCGCGCCCGTATCGCTGCGTACAAGACCTGCTGGGGCTACTTCGGTGATGGGGGCTGCTTCGGCTCCGACAACGTCGCCGCCATCGACCAGGCCGTTGCTGACGGTGTCGACGTCATCAACTTCTCGATCTCAGGCACCAGCACCAACTTCCTCGATGCAACCGAGGTCGCATTCCTCTTCGCCGCAGACGCCGGCGTCGTGGTGAATGCGTCCGCAGGCAACAGCGGGCCTGGTGCAGGAACGGTTGCGCACCCGAGCCCGTGGATCACGACGGTTGCGGCGGGAACGCACGACCGGGGCTTCGAAGGCACTGTGACGCTCGGTGACGACTCGTTGTACGAGGGCGTTCCTTCGTACAACAGCCCGGGCATCGGCGAACTCCCGCTGGTCTTCGCAGGTGATGTCGCCGCACCCGGTGTCGATCCGGCGCAAGCGGCGTTGTGCTTCGAGAACACTCTCGACGACGCGCAGGTGGCCGGGAAGATGGTCCTGTGCAACCGTGGCGTCATTGCTCGAGTTGCGAAGAGCGCAGAGGTGGCGCGGGCCGGCGGTCTGGCGATGATCCACGGCAATGTCGGAGCGGGTTCGCTGAACGCCGACCTGCACGCCGTCCCGACGATTCACGTCGACGATGCAACTCGACAGGCGATCGCCGCCTACATCGCAACGGCGACCGATCCCACGGCGTCGCTGTCTCCGGCGACGCAGATCACAGCCATTGCCCCGGACGTAGCGTCCTTCAGCTCTCGTGGTCCGCTCCTGGCGAGCGGCGACCTGCTGAAGCCCGACATCATGGGTCCGGGTGTGGACGTGCTCGCCGGCTACTCGCCGCAGACCGGAAGCGCCTTCGACTTCCTGTCTGGGACGTCGATGTCGAGCCCGCACCTCGCCGGTGTGAGCGCACTCATGAAGGACGCGCATCCGGACTGGTCGCCTGCGATGATCAAGTCGGCGCTCATGACGTCGGCGTCGACGCTGAACAACCAGGGTGACCCGATCCCGGGCGGCCCGTTCGACTACGGATCCGGTCAAGTGACGCCGAACAGCGCGATCGATCCCGGTCTGGTCTATGACGCAGGGTTCCTCGACTACTTCGGGTTCCTGTGCGGGACGGGTCAACTCGTCTCTGGCAGCTGTGCCGCACTTGGAATCGATCCGAGCGATCTGAACCAGCCGAACATCGCCATCGGCGAGCTCGCCGGTTCCCAGACGGTCACACGCACGGTCACGAACGTCGGACCTTCCGGTACGTACGACGTGTCGGTTGATGCACCGGCCGGCGTCGATGTCACCGTCTCGCCGGCCGCGATGACCCTCGCCGAGGGTGAGTCGGCGAGCTACGAGGTGACGTTCACGACAACGTCCTCAGCGACAATCGGGGCTACGGTCTTCGGTTCGATGACCTGGTCGGACGGCGCTCGCAACGTGAGTAGCCAGCTCGTCGTCACGCCGGTACAGCTTGCAGCTCCGAGTGAGGTGTTGGGCGGCGGCATCGCTGGAGAAGCCACGTACGAGATCGCGTTCGGCTACGAGGGTGACTTCACCGCCGCTGCGCATGGTCTCGAGGCGGCCCGACTGACGGAGGGCAATGTGCCTGACGATCCGGGCAACTCGTTTGCCCCGTTCGGGCCTGGTACGACTCTGCACAGGATCAATGTGCCGACAGGCGCCGCATACGCGCGGTTCTCGTTGTTCGACGATTACACCGACGGCAACGACGACCTCGACCTGTACGTCTTCTACCCAACCGGCGCATTTGCCGGCGGTAGCGGATCGGGAACTTCCGCCGAGCAGGTGGATCTGGTGTTCCCTCCGGCGGGCGACTACTACGTGTTCGTCCACGGATGGCAGACCGACGGGGCCGATTCGAACTACACGTTGTTCGACTGGTCGGTCTCGGCCGATCCAGCTGCAGATGACGGTTCGCTGACAGTTATTGCACCCGCGGCAGCAACACTCGGTGACACTGCCGAGTTGACGGCGGCGTGGAGCGGTCTCAATGCCGGTACGAAGTACCTCGGTGCTGTCTCGTACAGCGACTCCGGTGGTGTCTTCGGCCTGACGGTGGTGAACGTCCAGACCGACTAGCGGTAACAGGAAGACAAGAACAACGACTGAACGAGTGGGGCACCGATCGGCGCCCCACTCGTTCTGAGTGGAGAGCTCATGGGGGAGAGAAGGACATGAAGAAGACCATCACGATCGGCTGTGCGCTGGTCCTCGCCGTTTCCGCCTGTGGCACGCCGGCCGTCGACGGCCCCGGTGCCGAAGCCGCCGCTACGTCAGAAGCGGCACCGAACGACATCCAGGCGTACGAGGCGACCGTTGAAACCACGAGCGGCGATGATTCTGCGAGCTCGGCTGCCACCACAACTGCTGAGCCCGAGACCACAGTGACCACACAAGCCCAGGCTCCGGCGACGACACGGCCTCAATCGGAGGCGGCAGCGGCCGGGACCGAATCATCAACGACAGCACCGCAAAGCGGCGATGATGGCAACGTTGTCGAGGGCGGAGGAGATGACGCCGTGAGTGGTCAGGTTCCAACTCGCCTGATGGATCAGATCTTTGCCCACGCCGAAGGGCACACTGGACAAGCCGCCTCGGCAATGACCGTGCTTCGGGCCGAAGCGGTGACGTGGCCCGATGGATCGCTCGGATGCCCCGAACCCGGCATGCAGTACACCCAGGCCCTCGTTCCCGGCTACTGGGTCGAGATCGTCGTCGGTGGCGAGACTCTCGACTATCGCCTCAGTGACAAGGGTGGTATGAGACTGTGCGAGAACGGCGATGGGCTGATCCCACCGCCGCGAGACGACACCTGACGTGTCTGGGAGTGCCGGCCTTGGCCGTATCGCCCGCTAGGACGCGTCACCCGGTCGCCTACGCGGACTGATATCCAACGCCGAGCGGTACTATTCGTTCTATGAACAACATCAAGACCGCTGCCCTTCTCGCCTTCATGACGATGCTGCTCGTCATCGGTGGCCAGGCGCTCGGTGTCAGTCTCGGCGGGGTGCTCTTCTTCGCCGCGATCTTCAATCTCGGCATGTACTTCTTCTCCGACAAGCTGGCCATCGCAGCTTCACGGGCAAAGCCCGTCACCGAGGCCGAGCTACCCCAGGTCTACAACATCATGCGCCGGCTCACCCAGCAGGCGAACATGCCGATGCCGCGTATCTATCTGATCGACTCGCCCCAGCCGAACGCTTTCGCCACCGGTCGCAACCCCAAGCACGCCGCCGTGGCGGTCACGTCCGGGATCATGGGCATGCTCACCGAGCCCGAGCTGGAAGGCGTGCTGGCTCACGAACTCTCCCATGTCGCCAACCGCGACATCCTCATCAGCTCGGTTGCGGCGATGCTCGCCGCCGCGCTGACGATCATGTCCCGGATCTTCATCTTCGGTGGGGGAGGCAGGGATCGGGAGAACCCGCTCGGCGCCATCGGGGCGATCGTCTCGCTGATCCTCGCTCCGATCGCCGCCATGTTGATCAGGTTTGCGATCTCGCGCACACGCGAGTTCCAAGCCGACCGGTCGGGGGCACAGCTCACCGGCCAGCCGCTCAACCTCGCTTCGGCGCTGAAGAAGATCTCGGTCGGGACGTCACGGGTCCCGATGAAGGTCAACAGCGCCGTCGCCCCCCTCTACATCGACAACCCGCTGAAGGCGTTCGGTGGACGTGCGACGTTCGGTCGTCTGTTCTCGACCCACCCGCCCACCGAGGAGCGGGTCCGGGAACTCGAGGAGATGGCGTATCGCGTCTGACCGCCGCCCGTCTTCGAGACGGTCGGCCGTTCGACGATGATCGAGTTGAGCAGCGATGCCGGCATCGCCGTTGCCGGACTCGTTGCGATCGCCGCCGTTGCGTGGGGGGCGAACCTCAGCGTCCGCTCCGCTGCCAACGGCCCCGAGTGGGCGTTGGCGCATCTCGGACGCCTGCGCTTGGTCTGGCCCGGCCTGATCGGTCTCGGGGTTGTGGTGATGCTCGCGCTCTCGCCGATCTGGATCGGGCTCGCCGTCATCTACGTCGTTGCCACCATGTGGTTCCTGGCGGCGTCGCTGCTTCGCAACCTCCATCGCATCCAGAACCTCGATGGGTTCGTCGACATCGGCGCCGAACGACGGGCCGAGATCCTCGGCAGAGCCAAGCGCTACCTGATCGGTGGGGGCGCTGCTCTCGGTCTGGTGGGAGCGGCGTTGCTCTCATTCGGGATCATCGGCTGGGTGGTGATCGTGCTGGGTGTCGTCCTCGTCGGGACTGCGCTGCTTCTCGGGGATCCAGACGCCTGATCGGGCCGTCGTTTCGCTTTGTGCGGTATGCAGCGCATATGTATAGTTCCCTGGCCCCCGGAGGTTTCCGGGCTGGCCGGGATGCCCGAGCGGCCAAAGGGAGCAGACTGTAAATCTGCCGGCGTATGCCTTCGGAGGTTCAAATCCTTCTCCCGGCACCGAGGTGTCTCCGTCAGGGGCACCACCAACAGGCCTCCTTAGCTCAGGGGTAGAGCACTTCCATGGTAAGGAAGGGGTCCGGGGTTCAAATCCCCGAGGAGGCTCCGAGCGGCCAGCGGGCTGCTCCAAGGCGGCGTAGCTCAGTCGGTAAGAGCGCTCGACTCATAATCGAGAGGTCGGCAGTTCAAGTCTGCCCGCCGCTACGTCCAGAACAACGCGGACAGACAACCGCACCGTCGACACAAGAGGAAATCATGGCAAAGTCAAAGTTCGTGCGCACGAAGCCGCACGTGAATATCGGCACGATGGGTCACATCGACCATGGGAAGACGACGTTGACGGCGGCGATCACCAAGACGTTGACGGAGCGGGTCCCTGGTGGCGTGAATGTCTTCACGTCGTTCGACAACATCGACAAGGCTCCGGAGGAGCGTGAGCGGGGGATCACGATCTCGATCTCGCACGTCGAGTACGAGACGGCCAACCGTCACTATGCCCATGTCGACATGCCGGGTCACGCCGACTACA
>JAHEDH010000103.1 GCA_024641285.1 bacterium
GTGGCCGGCGAGGCTGTCCTGGGTTGCGGAAGAGGGGAGCTCGCCTGCGGTGATCTCCTCGAAGAACGCCCCGGCAGCTTCACCGTATGATCCCAGGTTCAACAGCGCCTGCTCCTTGGCACCGGCGTCGGAAGAGGCCTCTGCCAGCGTGTAGTCGATGAAGAACCCGATGTGCTGGCGCCAGAGTTCGAGGAAGGCCGCCTCGTTTTCGGCGCCGGCGACAGATCCGATCACACCCGCGAGCTCGATTGAGTTGCCGTCGAGCGTGTCCGCGGCTTGCGCGAATGCAGCCGAGTCGAGCCCCATCTCGAGTCCGATGTCGATGGCGATGCCAGCCAAGTAGACGTGCTCCTGGAGCAGCGTGGCGAGGGCGGCGTAGGTCTGCGCGGCCGGACTGTCGATGGACCCTTCGAGACCGAGCGCCTCGTCGAGCCCGGCGGCGAGGACGGCGGCGTTGCCGTTGTTTCCGACGGCCTCGGCCGCTACCTGGAGCTCGAGGAACGGCATCGGAGCGATCGCCATGTCATCGTTTGTCGGCTCGGTATCGGCGTCAGCCATCTCGTCCATCCCCGACATCGAGTCTGCGATGGTGGTCGTCGTCGTCTCGGATGGCATCGTCGACTGAGGGGTCGTGTCGCCCGATGCGGGTTCGGTCTCGCCACATGCGCTGATGATCAGCGAGAGCGCCGCGGCGGACGCTGCGAGCTTCCTGGAGGTAGGGGTCATTGTGATTCCTTCGGTCGTTGCGTGGTCGGCTCGGGGCCGGTGTCAGCACTGGTTCGGGGCGAGTGGCGGACCGGATTGGTCGACGCGGGAATTCCGATGAGCGACCGATACGTGCGCTTTAGCCTCTTGCCGATGATCACGGTCCGACGCATCCGCAGCAGTGAAGCCGACGTCTACAGGGAGGTCAGGCTCGCCGCGCTGGAGGACTCCCCCTTCGCATTCTCTTCGACTCTGACCACAGAACGCGGATACGAGCCCGCCGTGTGGGAGGAGCGGACCAGGTCTGCGGCAGGCGGCTCCCGGTCGGTCATCTTCCTGGCTCTGGGAGATCGCCCGTTGGGAATGGTGGCCGCCCTCCAGAACACGTCGGATGAGACGGTTGCGGAGCTCGTTTCGATGTGGGTGGCGCCGTCAGGTCGCGGACACGGCGTAGGCGCAACGCTGGTGGCTCGAGCAATCGAATGGGCAACCGAGTCCGGTTACCGACGAGTCGAGCTGTGGGTCACCAGGGGGAACGAGTCGGCCGAGCACCTGTACCGAAGACTCGGCTTCGAAGTGACCGGCGACGCCAAGCCGCTTCCGTCCGATCCCTGCAAGGACGAGATCCGGATGCGCCTCGAGTTGTGACTCACACCTCTTGGGCGATCAGGATGTCACCGGTGGGGGCTCCCGATCCGCCGGCGGGTTCGATGGTGAGGCCGAGAACCAGGCCCGGATGGACGTCTCCGTCGATCAACACGAGCGCCCCACCATCTGCGTCCGGTCGGAACAACCCGGCGGAGACAGGCCCTCCGTCACCGATCAGCCACAGTTGGTATGTCTCCGTCTCGGACACACCCGACAGACCCTGCGCAGAGAACACTGCTTCGCCCGACCCGGTGTAGACGATCTCGGCGGCGCTGACGACGTCCGCCTGCACAGACACCGTGACCGCATCATCACTGGCGAGCACGACGTCGATTCGATCCTGGTCCGTGTCGGAGCCAAAACCGATCACGAAGACGAACGCCGCCACAGCAGCTGCCGCGGCGATCAACGGGGCCACCCTCCGGAACAGGGGAACGACATTGGCGCCGCCGGCAGCTCCTTTCGATGAGGCGCGGTCGATCCGAAGCATCACTTCGTCCTTCATGGCGACAGGCGCAGGCTCGGCCACCGACCGGGCAAGCGCCTCGACGCCGGCGTCGTACTCGGCCAGCTCGTCGCGGCAGGCGGAACAGCCCGAGAGATGACCTTCGAATCGGGCTGCATCCTCGGGAGAAAGGGCGTCGAGCGCGTAGAAGGGAGCGAGTTCGTGCACGTCAGCCATGTGAGACTCCCATCTCTGCCGACAGTCTCTTCAGGCCGTCTCGTATTCGGGTCTTGACGGTACCGAGCGGAGCCTGCAACACATCGGCTACCTGAGTGTGTGAGAGGTCCTTGAAGAAGGCGAGCTCCAGAGCTTCCCTCTGGAGCTCGGTGAGCGAGCCCATCGCCCTGCGTATCCGGGCATGCTCGTCCTGATCGACGATCTCCTCGCCGACGGGATCGGGCTGGGATCCCGACTCGGGCTTCACGCGCTCTTCCCGACTCCGAGACGACTCCGACGATCTCACGACGTCGATCGCTCGCCGCCGGGTCATCACGGCGATCCAGGTGATCGCCGAGCCCCGATCCGGGTCGAAGCGATCGGCCTTCTGCCAAACCTCGAACAGCACGTCCTGGGCGATCTCCTGAGCTCGCGACGGGTCGACGACGACCTTCCGGGCGAGGCCGTAGACGGTGTCCGCGACCTCGTCGTAGAGCTGGGAATAGGCAGAGCGGTCTCCGCCGGCGACCGCGACGAGCAGCGCCTCGAGACTCCGAGGCATGTCAAGCACCGTCAACGGATTGGCTGGGCTCACCGGCATGAAGCGCAAAGCGGTCGGAGTCATCACGAGTGTCATTGACCCCGGTTCGGCGCGGATGCCCCGATGGATTGCCGCAGGAGGGCACGACGGGGCGTCGAACGCTGCGGAGGCGACTCATCGGGGACACGGTAGGCAATCCGTGCGTCAACGCCGGCGCACGGCTCCGAGCACCAGCCCGGCGAGGAAGGAGAACACGCCGACCCGAGCGATCAGGTCGGTGGTCGCTGCGGCGCGTACCTCGTCCGCGGAGATGTCGGGCTTGCTGTTCTCGGCGCGCACCGACGGCTGCATCACGTTTCCGTGTTCGATGTAGTCGGCGTAGGTCTTCGTGAACTCTGCACCGAACAGGAAGATCTGGGCGAGGATGAAGACGGTGAACAGGATCAGGACCGCGCCACCGGCGAAGCCACCGGCAGAGAAGGCGGGACCGTCACCGCCGTCGGTCTGCAGAGCGAAGTAGGCGCCGACGCCGATCGCTCCGGCTGCGAAGACCACTCCGGTCACGGCGCCTCCGCGCCATGCCGCCTTCCACGGGATCTTGACGACGGTGAAGGTCTGGAACTGGATCGCGAAGACCACGATCAGGATTCCGAGCGTGACCAGGGGACCGGCGATCTGCACGAGCGGGGCGAAGAAGTCGCCGTCGAGACCGACGTCTTCGATCAGGCCGAGGATGAACGAGCCGGCACCCGACACGACGGCGTTGGCGGCGAACAACACCACGAGGATCCCACCCAACAACAGGACGGCGAGGGCACCGATCGCACGACCCCTGAGCACTGCGATGATCCCCTTCGTCCGATCCGGTGGTGCGTGGAAGATCGTGTTGAGGCTGCCCTGTATCTCGAAGAAGAGGCTCGACGCCGTGAACAGGAAGATCGCGGTTCCGATCAGGCCGGTGGTCGCGGCGCCCTCGCGCGCGTTCGTCATGATCTCATCGATCGTCTCAGAGAGCGGCTCGCTGAGCCGGGAGACCTCGGCAACCAACTGCTCCTGCACCGTCTCACACGAGCCGTCCGTCTCGTCACACCCAGAAGCCCGGGCATCGAGGAACAGCGCCGCGAACGAGACGGCGACCAGAAGCAACGGTGCGAGCGCAAAGACGGTCCGGTAGGCGATCGCCGCAGACATCCTGCTGGCCTTGTCGAGGCCGAACTCCTTGCCTGCGACCTTCAACAGTTCGAAGATCCGGATGCGCAACGGGGCGCGCCTGTCCACCTTGGTCACCGGCCGAGGCTACCCCGTAGGCCTCGGCGGGAAACGGATCCGGCGAGCTCCCGAGTCCCGGGGATGGACCCCGAGCCACCCCTGAGACTGTCAGGGACCTGAGGGGGTGAGACCCCATTTCGCCAACTGACGGAAGCAGAGAAGATGCAGCCATGGAACAGACACACACCACGCCGCTGGAGCGGCCCCGCACCGGTCGGGTTCTCACCGGAGTCACAGGCGCACTGGCGCAGCGCACCGGCGTCGATCGCCGTTGGGTACGCGCGGCGTTCGTCCTCACGAGTTTCGCCGGCGGCCTCGGCATCGCCGCCTACGTGTTCGCGACGATTGCGATCAAGTCGGAAGGTGAAGCGCACACGCCCTTCCAGCAGTGGGTCATCCGTTTCGACCGGGCCGAAGGGCTCGGCCAGAAGCTGGGATGGTGGCTGCTCACCACACTGATGCTGGCGGCAGTCGCCACCGCATCATTCCTGCAGGGACCGTTTGTCATCCTCTCGCTGATTGCCCTCGGCGGTTGGCTGATCTCGAGGCCGGCACCTCGACTCGAAATGGAGACAGCATGACCTTCGTGAAGATCACCTCAGGAATTCTCGGCGCCATCTTGGCGATGGTCGCCATCCCACTCCTCGTCGTCTCGATCGGCATGTTCTCCCTCACCGATGGTGACGAGGCCGTGCTCCCGACGATCAGCGCAACGACGTCGAGCCGGGCCATGACCTTCGGAGAGGTCGACCTCGACTGGGACGGATCGATCACGACCCTCGACGATGTGGATCACATCAGCGTCACCGTCGAGGGCGACGATCTGTTCATCGGGGTGGCACGCTCCATCGACGTCGAACGGTTCCTCGACACCGGCCTCCCTCCCACCGTCGTCGACATCTGGGCGGACGCGGACTCTGGCCCGGATCCGGCCATCGCCATCGACCCGGACGGGGTGTGGACCGCCGTGGTCATGAACGTCGATGGCACGACCGGCGTGGATGCCGACGTGACCGTCAGCCTCCCGGCAACTCCGATCAGGGTCGCGTCGGTGGCCGTGATGGGCGCCGGGGCCATGGCTGCGATCGCCGCAACGCTGCTCTTCATCGTTGCGTTCCGCCGGCCACGACCGGCAGCGGTGCAGCCCACCCCGGAGCGCCAGCCCGAGACCGTTTGAGGAGACCCCGAACACGAAGCCGGGCCGCGTCGCCACGCGGCCCGGCTTCGTCGCGTCAGTCGGTCACGCCGATCGCCGGCTGGAGCACCCCGGCGAGCAGGTTGTCCCAGTCGCTGATGCCGCAGCCGTTGGTCCTTTCGATCGTGGTGTTCACCGCCATGTCGTCGATCGTCCCGACGATCCGGGCGGTGTCGGGCCCGCCGTACATCTCGGTACAGACGAGATCCCCTGGGAGCGGCGGCGTGATGAGCCTCGTCTGGACCATCTGCTCGGCAAGACGGGCGCACGCCTCGACGGCCGAGATGGTGGCGTTGCCGATCACATCTGCGGTGTCGCCCTGACACGAGATCCGGTATTCGAGCGTCTCGGCATCTGGATGCTCGATCGAGACGGTCAGATCGGCGATCGGATACGGACCACCGGTCGGGACGTCGGGCAGCGGTTCGGCGCTGTCGCCGATGCCGCCGGCCGGCTCGACCGGCATCGGATCGCTCGACGAGTCGCCGCCACATGCCGACAGCACGAGGACCGCGGCACAGGCGAGGATGATCATTCGTTTCACGGGCTTCTCCTGGCTGATTCGTCGATGGGACGTGCGGCGCCGTCCGAGGGTTCCAGGGCGGTCGCTACCGTCTCGGCGTGCACTCCCGCAGGCTCGTTCAACTGGTCGTCGGTCTGGCCGTCTTCGGGTTCGGTTCCGGCCTGATGGTCCAGTCCGATCTCGGAAATCCACCGTGGGACGTGTTTCACGAGGGCTTCTCGTTGGCGAGCCCATTCTCGATCGGCGTGGCGGCGATCATCACGAGCTTCGTCGTCCTGCTGTTGTGGATCCCGCTCCGTGAGCGGCCAGGTCTCGGGACATTGGCCAACGCCGTGCTGATCGGCGTGTTCATCGACCTGACGGTGCTCACCGTCGATACGCCGAGCCGGCTGTTGAGCCAGATCGCCCTGATGATCGTCGGGGTGGTCCTCGTCGGGATCGGATCGGGCCTCTACATCGGCGTCCGGCTGGGACCGGGCCCGCGAGACGGGCTCATGACCGGGCTGGCGAAGCGGGGCTTCTCGCTGCGCCTCGCCCGCACCGGCGTGGAAGCCGTGGCCATGCTGGTCGGCTGGATGCTCGGTGGCACGGTCGGAGTCGGAACACTGGTCTTTGCGCTCGGCATCGGGCCGCTCGTGCAGGTCTTCCTGCCGCGATTCGACCTGGGTGGCGCCTCGCCGCAGCCAAACCCGAGCAGTACGATCGGGCGATGACCGACCTCATCGAGCGGATCCGCGATTCGATCATCGGCGCCGACACCGCCGTCCAGACACCGTTCGGACTGAGACGCGTCATCTACGCCGACTACACCGCATCGGGCCGATCGCTGCGGATGATCGAAGACTTCATCACAGACCACGTCCTCCCGATGTACGCCAACACGCACACCGAGACGTCGGGAACGGGGCTGCAGACCACACGCTTCCGCGAGGAGGCCAGGTCGATCATCAAGGAGTCGGTCGGCGGAGGCGAGGAGCACGCCGTGATCTTCGCCGGATCCGGATCGACCGGGGCGATCGACCGGCTCATCAACATCCTCGGAATCCGGATCCCTGCTGATCTCGAGGACCGGTATTCGCTGTCTTCGCACATCCCGCCCGAGGAACGGCCGGTCGTCTTCGTCGGCCCCTACGAGCACCATTCCAACGAGCTGCCCTGGCGCGAGTCGATCGCCGAGGTCGTGGAGATCAGAGAAGACGCCGACGGCTACATCGACCTGGAGGATCTCGACCGCCGACTCCACGAGTACGAAGGCCGTCCGCTGATCATCGGCAGCTTCTCGGCGGCGTCGAACGTGACCGGCATCGTCTCGAACACCAGCGCCGTGTCCAGCATCTTGCACCGCCACGGCGCCCTGTCGTTCTGGGACTTCGCGGCTGCCGCTCCCTACGTCGCCATCGAAATGCGCTCCCCCGCCACTCACGGCGACGATTACAAGGACGCCATCTTCATCTCACCGCACAAGTTCATCGGCGGCCCCGGCACACCCGGTGTCCTCGTCGCCCGGCGCGAGATCTTGAAGAACCGGGTCCCATCCGTGCCCGGCGGCGGGACCGTGGCCTTCGTCAACCAGGTCGAGCACCGCTATCTGACCGACGCCGAACATCGCGAAGAGGGCGGGACTCCGGCCATCGTCGAGTCGATCAGGGCCGGGCTGGTCTTCAAGCTCAAGCAGTCCGTCGGCACCGACACGATCAAGGAGATCGAGGGCAGGCTGACCAAAACTGCGATCGAGCGCCTCTCCCAGCATCCGAACATCGAGATCCTCGGGAATCCCCACGCCCACCGGCTCTCGATCCTCTCGTTCGTGATCTCGTCGCACGGCCGTTACCTCCATCACAACTACGTCGTGGCGCTGCTCAACGATCTGTTCGGCATCCAGGCCCGCGGTGGGTGCTCGTGTGCGGGGCCTTACGGACATCGCCTGCTCGGCATCGACGACGAACGGAGCCTCCGCTTCAACCACGAGATCGCCGCGGGCTGCGAGGTCATCAAACCGGGCTGGGCGCGCGTCAACTTCAATTACTTCATCACCGAGACCGAATTCGAGTTCATCCTCGAAGCGATCGAGATCATCGCCTCCGACGGCTGGAGGCTGCTGTCGGAGTACGTGTTCGACGCCGCCACCGGTGGATGGCGGCACCGAGCCGGCACGCCGCGGCCGCCGATGACGCTGCAGGACCTCTCGTTCGAGGCCGGCACCCACGTCTACGAGGATCGCCGCGAGACCGAGCCACTCGACCGCCTCGCCGGCTATCTGACCGAGGCTCGGCGCATCCTCTCGGAGGCAAGCCCTAATGCAGACGATCGCCGCGGGCTCGATGGCACCGCCGAACCCCTGCGCTGGTTCCTGCTCCCGACCGACCTCGTCCCCGCGTAGGGGCGACGCTCGCGTCGCCCGTAGACCCGGCACGAAACTCGAACAAACCCCGAACAGGCGGGCCCGTCCGAACACCGGTCCGAGGACATCAGGCACCGCCGAGAATCAACGCCGCAGGAACTCCACCATCCGCTCCCAAGCCTGCTCGGCGGCATCAGGGTCGTAGTTGGGGCGCTCGGGCTCGAAGAACCAGTGCGACGTTCCCGGATACGAATGCGTCTCGACCGACAGCCCGTTCAGGCCGATCGTCGCTTCCATGAAGGCAGCTTCATCCGAGTCGACGATCTCGTCGTCGGCGGCGAAGTGCAGCTGGTAGTCGGCCTTGGCGCCTGCGAAGTCGACCGTCTGGGTCCCGTAGAAACTCACAACACGCGAGACGGCGTCTGGGATGCGGATCGACGCCCACAAGCCCAGTGAAGCCCCCATCGACATACCCACGATCGAGATGGGAGCTGCCGGGTCTCCACTGCGCTCGCGCACGAGATGGACGCTCGCCTGGGTGAGCGACGCCAGCCGGTTGGGGTCGGCCGATTTCAGGTGGGCTTCCGCCGCGCCGGCATCCTCGAAGGTTCGGCCGGTCAACAGGTCCGGCACGAGCACCGTGTGACCCTCGGCAGAGATCCGATCGGCCAGTTTTCGGACGCCGGAGTCCAGCCCCCACCACGAATGGAGGAGGAGCAGCGGATTGCCCGGTCCCGAGGCCGGCGATACGAAGTAGGCGGCGTCCTTCACCGTGAGAAGGGTACCGATGGCCTGATCGCTGTCGGAAGCTGGCAGGATGCACCGATGCAGCGTGGGCTCGTTCTGACCATGGTCGCCGCCACCCTCGCCGGGATCGGTGGGGTCGTGGCCGCCGACGTCTTCACCACGGTCGATCCGACTGTCGTCGCCCAGTATCGATCGGTCATCGCGGCATTCGTGCTCGTGCCGATCGCCTACCGCCGCCGGATGACGACGACCGCAGGCCGACTCCCCCAACTGGCGCTGTTCGGCGCTGTCATCGCCGCCCTGACGATCACGTTCTACTGGTCGATCGATCGGCTGGGCGTCGGGCCCGGTACGACGCTGCAGTTCACGGCGCCGGTTGCCGTGTTGATGTGGATCCGGTTCGTGCAGCGTCGATCGGTCCCCGTGAGAACCTGGGTCGCCGCCGCGATCGCCGTCACCGGGACCGCGGTGATGCTGCGCGCCTGGGACGTCGATTCGCTCGACCCTCTCGGCCTGCTGGCGGGGATCGGCTCGATGGTGCTGTATGCGACCTACCTGCTCTTCGGCGAGCACCTCGGCCGCAGGCTCCCCGACCTGACGATCATCTCCTACGGATTCGCCTTCTCGGCGCTCATCTGGGTGGTGGTGCTGCCGCCGGCGATCATCGACGCGTCGGCGACGGTCTGGATCCAGATCGGCTGGGTCGGGCTCATGGCCACGGCCGTACCCTTCCTGCTGATGGTGATGGCGCTGACCCGCGTCGACTCGGGCAGAGTCGGGGTGGTGGCCACGCTCGAGCCGGTGGTGGCGGCGATCGCCGCCTGGGTGTTTCTCGGGCAGGCACTGTCGTTGGTCCAGGTGACCGGCGGAGCGATGGTGATCGCATCGCTGATCGTGGTCCAGCGAGCCGTCGCATCGGTGGTGACGCAGGATTCGTCGATCCCCAGGATCACCTAGCCTCGGCACCATGTCCGACGCGATGGCGCCCCTCAGGATCAGACATTTCCGGACGCTGTGGCTCGCCGCCATGTTCTCCAACCTCGGGTCGTTCCTCCAGGCGGTGGCGGGGTCGTGGCTGATGCTCGAGCTCACAGGCTCGGCAACCTGGGTCGGGCTGATGGTCGCCTCCACGACCCTGCCACTCTTCTTCCTCGCACTTCCGGCCGGAGCACTGGCGGATCTGGTGGATCGCGGGACGATCCTGCTCTTCAGCCAGGGTCTCATGGGCGGCGCCGCCGCGGCGATGGCGATCGTCACCTACGCGGGGGACATTTCGCCCGGCCTGCTCCTGGGGCTCGGGCTGTTGCTCGGGGTCGGTGTCGCCTTCAACCTCCCCGCCTGGCAGGCCATGGTTCCCGATCTCGTGCCTCGCGGGCTGGTGGCGAGTGCGGTGGCCCTCAACTCGGTGGCGTTCAACGTCGCCCGCGCCGTCGGCCCGGCGATCGGCGGATTGATCCTCGCCACGTCCGGCCCGGAGCTGGCATTCGCACTCAACGCCGTCAGTTACATCCTCGTCATCGCCGTCATCTTCACGATCCGCGGTCAGCTGTCGGTCGCGGACACCGACGCCACCTCGATCCCGAATGCGATCGCGCTGGGGATCCGGTTCGCCAGATACACCGCCCCGTTCCGTCGGCTGCTGCTGCTGGCGGCACTGTTCGCCATCACCTCGTCTGTGATCCAGTCGGTCCTGCCGACCCGGACCGAGGAGTTGGGCGGCGGGGAGTTCGCCTACGGGCTGCTGCTCGGGGCGATGGGGCTCGGCGCGCTCATCGGCGCTTTCACGCGCAAGACGGTGGTGGAAACGCTCGGCCGGCGGTCGATCCCGACCACGATCACGGCGTTCGGGGTCTTCGGCGTCATCCAGGGGCTCGCCGGTACCCTCGCCGTCGCCATCGCCGCCCTGATCGCGATCGGCATGTGCTGGGTCTGGACACTCACCACCACGAACGCGACGGCTCAACTCATGTCGCCACAGTGGGTACGGGGGCGGACGATGAGCCTCTACACGCTGTCGTTTGTCGGCATCATGCCGCTCGGCTCGATCATCGCCGGCGCGCTGGCCGACGCCATCGGTGCCGGCGCAGCCACGGCAACCCTGTCTATCGGGACGATCGTGCTCGGCCTCTCGGCCGGCCGTTTCCAAGTCCCGGCGCTCGCCGACATCGAGAGCCCGGAGTTCTCCGCCGAACGCACCGGCCCCGCCCACGTCTCGACGGAGGGCGGCCCGGTGATGGTGGTCAACACCTGGGTGATCGATCATCAACGGTTCGACGAGTTCATCGACGTGATGAACGAGGTGAAGGCGATCCGCATGCGCACGGGCGCCTATCGGTGGCGCCTCTACCGGAACGCCTCCGACCCGCACAGGCTGTCGGAGGTGTTCCACCTCGTGTCATGGGACGAGCATCTCGCCCAGCATCGGCGGATCGACGACAGCTCGCGGGCGTTGCTGCGCCGTGCCCGCGACTTCGACACGACCGACTCACCGACCACCTACCACCTCATCGCCGTCGACACCGAGGCCCACGAGCATTGGGACACGCTGGTCGCAGACCACGAGGACTACCACGCGTCGGACGGTTCGATCCCGCTGAGTCAGAGCCCTGCGCCAGTGACCGACCGGTGAGGCGCGGCGTCCTGCCGATTCGCCCCGGCGTGCAACCAGATCGCCCGCTCTGGTGTTCTTCACTGTGATGGAGCATCTCTGCGAGCAATTGGCCACAGACCTCGACGCAGCCTTCGAGTCGCTCGTCACCGCCTTGGGCGACGACGTGTATTCGGGCCTGCGGCGAATGCACGGCGACGACGCCGCAGACCTGACCCAGGAAGCCTTCATCCGGGCCTACCGGGCGCTGAGTGAATACGACGCCGAACGCATCCGCCGGCTCCAGCTGCGCGGGTGGATCTGGACCATCGCACTCAATCTCGGGCGAAATCACGTCCGGGACCGCTCGCGGCGGCCGCAGCCGGTCGAGTTGCACGACATCCACCAGATCACCGATCCGGAGCCGGTCGACGAACAGCTCTGGCAGACCCGGCTGGCCCGGCTCTCGGGCGCCCAGCGCGCCGCCGTGGTGCTCCGTCACGTCGTGGGGCTCGACTACTCCGAGCTGGCGACAGCCCTGGGCCGTCCGGAGGGAACCGTCAAAGCCGATGTGAGCCGGGGGCTCGCCAGGCTCCGCACCATCATCGAGGAGGAATCATGAACGTCGAGACGACGCTGGAGTCGCTCCGTGCGACCATGCCCGCCCGTTCGAAGACAGCGATCTCACTGGGCACCGGGCAGATCGACGGGTTCGGCGTGTTCGACTCACCGGTCGGCGAGGTCGCGGTCGGATTCAACGTCGTCGGTGTCTCCTTCGTCGAGCTCGCGGGCGAATTCGACCCCGAACGGCCCGTTCGCGGTCGCCAGGTGGTCGAAGCCACGCCGCCGAAGGGCTGGGACGCGAAGATCGGTCGAGCGATCGAACGCGGGCGCCCGGGGGACCTGCCCCTCGACCTTCGTTCGGTCACCGAATTCCAGCAGTCGGTGCTGGGAGTCGCCGCCAGGATTCCGTTCGGACAGGTCCGCCCGTACGGATGGCTCGCTTCCGAGATCGGCAATCCCGGGGCGGTCCGGGCCGTCGGATCCACGATGGCCCGCAACCCGGTGCCGCTGA
>JAHEDH010000104.1 GCA_024641285.1 bacterium
TCTGGTGTTCGAAGCGCTCCTCGTGGCGATCTGCTCGCAGAAGGTGACCGGCAAGGAAGCTGCCATGGCGATGCGGGGGATGGCCAGGACGATGTCGGATCCTGCGCCCGGCCCGCTGTCGCTGAGACTCCCGCCCGACCCCGAACGGCTGGCATCGGCCCGCTACCACGATTTCCATGTGCTGCGGATGGAGCGGAAGCGGGCAGACACGCTCATCGCTGCAGCGCGCGACGCCGAACGGATCGACCGGCTGGCGGAGGCGTCGAGCGCGGACGCTCGGAGATACCTCGAGCGGATTCGGGGAGTCGGAGAGTGGAGCAGCGCCGAAACGGTGGCGGTCAGCCATGGGGACGCCGATGCCGTGTCGGTCGGCGACTACCACCTCAAGCACTACGTCGCCTGGCATCTCGCCGGAGAGCCCCGCGGGACCGACGACCGGATGCTGGAGTTGCTCGAGCCATATCGGCCCCACCGCGGCCGGGTCATCCGCCTCTTGGAATCTGCCGGTCGTTATCCCCGGTACGGCCCACGGATGACGATCAGGGACTTCCGAGACCACTGAGGAAGGCTGTGATCCGGTCGCCGACGACTCGCGGTGCATTCGCATCGGAGTGCCCCCGCCCGCTCAACACGTCGAAGGTCACCTCCCGTCCGACGGCCGCCAGCGCCGCTGCGAGTTCCTCGGAGAAGGCGATCGGGGCCACACCGTCGGCATCTCCGTGAAGCAACAGGGTGGGGATGTCGGGTGATCCGCCGATCCACGAGAACGGGTTGCCCGCCGCCCACAAATCGGGATCTTGCTCCGGTGGAACGCCGAACATCGGCGTCAGCAGGCCCCCGAGTTGACTTATGTCGTACGGGCCGGCGAGACCGACGAAGGCATCGGGTGAGATACTCGGTCCCTCCGGGCAGTCCTGACCGAACTCGCCGGGGGCGTACGCCACCAGCGACGCCAGGTGCGCGCCGGCCGAGTGGCCGACGATGGTGACGAGATCGGGGGCCGTCGTGAATTCCGAAGCGGCGTTGCGAGCGAATTGCACTGCGCAGGCGATGTCGTCGACCATGCCGGGAAAGGTCCCTCCCAGTGTGAGCGTCTGGTACGTGGCGTTGAACACGACAGCTTTCCTCGAGGCCAGCCCGTCCGCGAGCGGGCCCATCGACGTCCGGTCTCCCACGAACCAGCCGCCACCGTGGATCGTCACCACCACCGGCCACGGGCCCACTTCCTCCGGGGCGTGGATGTCGAGCTCGAGACCGTCGCCATAGGGCTCGGTCCGCACGTAGTTGCCGTAGAGCAGCGTCGGATCCGGTTCGATCGGTGCCGGATCGGCGCTGGTGATCGACGTTGATGTGGTGGTCGATGTCGTCGGCAAGGTCGTGGTGGCGGTCGTGGACGTCGACGAGGGGGGCGCGCTCTGCTGCTCAACCGACGTCGTGGCGACGGGGGTCTCGGCTGCGTCGGGAGTGCCGCCGCACGCCGTCAGGGCGAGCAACAAGGCGAGAGCGGCCGCAAGGGCACGAAACGACATCTAGGGAAGTGTATGAATGGCTGACCGCTATCGAGTCAGCCGCCCAGCGTCGCGGCGGCCGCCCGATCGGCGAGCACGGTCACGGCTGCATCACTTCGATGAAGGATCTCGAGCGGGTACCGGCCCTGCGGCCGTTCGATCGCCTCGGCGAGCACCTCCGCCTTTGAACTGCCGGACACGATCACGGCTATCCGCTCTGCGATCTCCAGGAGGTGTGGGGTGACGCTGAGCCGCCAGGTGTCGAGCTGGGGAACGTGGTTTGCGATGTACCAGCGGTCGCCGGCTTGTGACAATCCCTTGGTTCCGGGGAAGAGCGAGGCGGTGTGGCCATCGGTGCCGAGCCCGAGCAGGATCAGGGCAGGGCGACCGCGGATGACGCTGCGGAGCGAGGCTTCGTAGAACGCGGCCGAATCGGCGGGCTCGAGGTGCTCGGAGAACCGCGGGCGGAGGAAGTTGGCGGTCGGGAGATCGTCGACCAGGCCGAGCGCCGCCTGATGCCCGTTGGATTCGTCGGAATCGGGCGGCACCCACCGTTCGTCGGACAGCCAGAAGTCGACCTCGTCCCATTCGACGTCCCGTGCGAGCAACTGCCGGTAGGTCGCCTGGGGTGTCGACCCGCCGGCGAGGCCGATGTCGCATCGACCGTCGGTGGCTGCCAGCACGCCGGCGACGAAGTCGGCTGCGCCTGAGGCCAGCTGCTCTGGTGTCTCGAAGATCTCGACGTCCATCGTTCGATCGTACCGGCGGTACCGTCGCGGCTGTGCGACTGCTCACAGCCAATCTCTACACCGGCCGCGCCGGCGTGTCGGCGTTCGCCACGGTTCTCGACGCGGAACGTCCCGACGTCGTCGTGTGCCAGGAGGTCGGCACGGACATGGCGGCGATGCTCTCTGTCCGCTTCGGGCACGGCGTGGTCGTCGGGGACGACGACAACCACACGGGAAGGGCGATGCTGTCCCACGCGCCGCTCGTCGTGAACACCTTGGAGATGGCCCTTCGACCTGGACTCCGCACGAGGATCGACTTGGCCGGTGTCGGCGTGGAATTGGTGGGCATCCACCTCGCCAACCCCGTCACCGGTCCTCGTGCCGTAGCCCTTCGAAGGCTCCAGGTTTCTGCGGTGCTCGACCATCTCGACAGCGTCGGCACCCCGGCGGTCGTCGTGGGCGACATGAACGCCACGCCGGTATGGCCCGCCTACCGGCGCCTTCGCAGTCGGCTGCGTGACGGGATCGCCGACGCCGCCCGTCACTCGGGCCGGTCGCCGCAGAGGACGTGGGCGGCTCGGCCCGGCTGGCCGCCGATGTTGCGGATCGACCACATGTTGACTGCCGGAGTCGTTCTCGACGATGTCGTCGTCCACCGCATCGCCGGGAGCGATCATCT
This sequence comes from bacterium, assembly GCA_024641285.1. Taxonomy (GTDB): domain Bacteria; phylum Actinomycetota; class Acidimicrobiia; order Spongiisociales; family ZC4RG35; genus JAHEDH01. Next base: position 2,916 of record JAHEDH010000104.1, read on the forward strand.
CGCAGTGGCAGCCACCCTTCGGCCGGTGACGCCGTGAGTTTCGATCGCTCGATCACCTGGGCCGATGGCGAGACCGTGACGGCGATCGAATACCTCTTGCGTGCGCCGCTGATGGTGCTGGCGCACGGGGCGGGAACGAATCAGAGGCATCCCATGGTGAGCGGCATCGCAGAAGCGGTGGCCCGGGCCGGCCACGGCGTGATGAGTTTCGACTATCCGTACACCGAGGCGGGCAGGCGGGCGCCCGATCGTGCCCCCAAGCTGCTGGCCTGTCATCGCGCCGTCAGCGCCGAGGCGCAGCGACTCTCCGGTCGGCCTCCGATTCTCGCCGGACGCTCGATGGGGGGACGGATGGCGACGATGCTGGCGGCCGAGGGGGCAGATGTCGCCGGCGTCGTCTGCCTCGCCTATCCGCTGCACCCCGCCGGAAAGCCCGATCGGCTTCGCGTCGATCATCTGGCGTCGATCGATGCGCCGATGCTGTTCTTTCAGGGCTCCCGGGACGCGCTGAGTCGGTCGGAGTTGTTCGATCGCCACATCAGGGTGTTGCCGAACGTCACGGTGGTCGACCTGGACGGAGCCGACCACTCATTCCGTGGTCGCGGCTGGGACCAGGGCCGCGTCGAGTCGACCGTCGTTGCAGGCTACGAGGCGTGGCTCGGCGCCAACCTGTGATCAGCTAGCAGCCGAGCTCCGATGCTCTCGCCGGTTAGCTTCATCCGGTATGCCTGGATTCTCTGCGTCCTCGGATATCGAGGCACCGCCGGCGATGGTGTTCGCCGTCGTGTCCGATCTCGCCACGCACCCTTCATGGGCCGCCGACACCCTGAGTGTCGAGCGGACAGGAGAGAACACGTGGCGGTCGACCTCCAAGGCGAAAGGGCGAACCTTCCATGCCGACATTCTCGTCACCGCCGTCGACACCGATCGTCTCTTCGAGTTCGTGGTTTCCGACGAGACGGGAACATACCGGCATCGATTCGTGCTCGACTCGGCACCGGTCGGGTGTCGAGTCACGCGATCTGTCACGTCCGAACGACTCGGAGCCGGTCAGCAGGTCCTCTACTGGCTGACGCTCTTGCCTGTGCGCCGGCCGGCGCTGCGGTCGTCGCTGGCGCGACTCGGCGAGTTCTGCAACTGAGACACGGCACCCCTCGGCGATCGTTGGCCGTGTGTGCCCCGCCGGGTTTTGCATGATCGTGGTGCGACGGTCATAATTCTCCGCTCAGGCCTTCACCTGTCATCCTTCGAGGAGTCACCCGTATGTCCGATCAGATCACTCTCCGCGCCCACAAGGGTCGCGAGACCGGTAGCGCCGCTTCGCGCCGGATTCGCAAGCAGGGCGATGTGCCCGCCGTCGTCTACGGCTCCGACCTCGACGAGCCGGTTCTGATCACCGTCAACCGGCGCGAGCTCCGGTCGGCCCTGACCACCGAAGCCGGCACGAACGCACTCATCAATCTCGACATCGACGGCAGCGAGCACCTCACGCTCGCTCGTCAGATCGAGAAGCACCCATACCGCACCGAGATCCGTCACGTCGACTTCGTGACCGTCTCGCTGACCGACACGATCGTGACCGACGTCGTGCTCGACTTCGTCGGCGATCCGGTCGCGGTCGAAGAGGGCGGCGTTCTGTCGACCCCCGTATCGTCTGTGTCCATCGAGGTCCTGGCCACGAAGATCCCGTCCGCCATCGAGGTCGATGTCAGTGGATTGACGATCCACGACTCGATCCGGACCAGCGACCTGCCGGAGATCGACGGCGTCACCTACCTCGACGACCCGGACATGACGATCGCCACGATCGTCATTCCTCGTGCCGTCGTGGAAGAAGAGCCCGAGGGCGAAGAGCTGGCCGAGGGCGAAGAGTCGGCCGAGGGCGAAGGCGAGGAACCGCCGGCAGGCGAGGAGAGCGCCGAGGAGTCCTCCGAATAGGGGCCGTCAAGGCGGCGATCGGGCTCCGCAACCCGGGCCTGAAGTACGTCGGTACCCGGCACAACGTCGGGTTCGAAGTGATCGAAGTCCTCTGCTCCCGCCACGGAGCGACCCTCAAGCCGGGGCCGTCCAGGGTGCGGGCCGACGTCGCAGATGTCCGGGTCGGCGCAGAGCGACTCGTTCTCGCCGCACCACAGTCGTTCATGAACGAGAGCGGTCGGCCGGTGGCGTCCGTGGCCAAGTACTTCAAGATCGAGCTCGAAGACCTGCTCGTCGTGTACGACGACATCGACCTCCCATTCGGTCGTCTGAAGCTGGCGTTCGAGGGTGGCCACGGCGGCCACAACGGACTCCGGTCGGTCGAAGCCGCTCTCGGGACGAAGGCCTATCCCCGCCTCAAGATCGGCGTCGGCCGTCCTCCCGGGCGGATGGATCCCGCCGCCTATGTGCTGAGGCCGTTCTCGAATGTCGAGCGTGAAGAGGTCGACTTCCAGGTCGAGGACGCGGCCGACGCCGTCGAGCAGTTCCTCGTGGACCCGATCGCCGCCCAACAGAGCGCCAACTCGCGCCGCCCGCCGACCGACTGATCTAGATTCGGCGCATGGCAACACTCGATGCGTTCGGATTGGTGTGTGCAGACATGGCCGAGTCGGTTCGGTTCTACCGCCTGCTCGGTCTCGACATCCCCGATGGTGCCGAGACCGAGCAGCATGTCGACATCGAGCTCGGCGGGGGCGTTCGCCTCATGCTCGACACCATCGAGCTCGTGAAGTCGTTCTCCGAGTGGGAGCCGGCCTCGGGAGGGCACCGCATGGGCCTGGCTTTCCGCTGCGACGATCCCGATGATGTCGACCGCTTGCATGCTGCGGTGACGGCAGCCGGATACGCGTCTGTTCTCGAGCCGTTCGACGCGTTCTGGGGGCAGCGGTACGCAACGGTGGCGGATCCGGACGCGAACCCGGTCGACCTGTACGCGGCACTGCCCACGACATCGTGACTGGTGCGCGTCGGCCGTGCGTGTCTGTCCGGGTCGAGTGGTTGATGCGGCCCGGGCTGCGGGCGACCAGATGGTCGCCCCTACCTGGGTGATCCGGGGCGGAACATGGTTGGGGTGCCGGTGTGTGTGGCCCGGGCGTGGGGATGTGGCCGGCGTGGCGTCGGCGTGCGTGTCTGTCCGGGTCGAATGGGTTGATGCGCTCGGTCCCATCAGATGGTCGCCTCTACGTGATGTTCGGTGATCGGAGGCATGCGGTTCGGTGCCGGCGGGCGGTCACCCTTGTTCGGGCAGGGGCGAAATTCTTGTCGCCCGCGTCGCTTCACGGCCCACTCTCGGCGCACCCGCAGGCGCGACATGGGTGGAGGCGGGAAGTCCCGCAGCTCGTCTGCGTCATGTGGCACTAGCTTTGGGCATCCCGGTGAAGGAGAGGCGTGGCGCAACTCGTAGGTGCACTCGATCAAGGCACGACCAGCACCCGATTCATGATCTTCGATCGGTCGGGGAAGGTGATCTCCTCGGCCCAACAGGAACACCGCCAGATCTTCCCCCGTTCGGGTTGGGTCGAGCACGACCCCGACGAGATCACTCAGCGGATGTGGAGTGTCATCTCCTCGGCGCTCGGTTCGGCGGGCGTCTCGGGGGCCGATCTGTCGGCGATCGGCATCACCAACCAGCGGGAGACCGCCGTCGTGTGGGACCGTGAGACCGGCCACCCCGTGCACAACGCCATCGTCTGGCAGGACACGCGCACCGACCAGTTGGTGAAGGACCTCGGCGGGGCCGAGGGCATGGACCGGTTCCGACACCAGACCGGGCTGCCGCTCGCCACCTACTTCGCCGGACCGAAGGTGCGCTGGCTGCTCGACTCGGATCCCGGCCTTGCGGCCCGAGCCGAGCGTGGCGAGCTGGCCTTCGGCACCATCGACTCCTGGGTGGTGTATCAGCTGACGCGGGGCGCCGAGCACGTCACCGATGTCACCAATGCGTCTCGCACGATGTTGATGGATCTCGAGACGCTCGATTGGTCCGAAGACTTGTGTGATGCCATCGGGGTCCCCATGGCCATGCTGCCTCGAATCGTTCCCTCGGTGGGCAAGATCGCCGATGCGACCGGCCCGCTCGAGGGCGTCCCGATCGCCGGGATCCTCGGTGACCAGCAGGCGGCGATGTTCGGACAGACCTGTTTCGACGTCGGCGATGCCAAGAACACCTACGGAACCGGCTGTTTCATGCTGCTCAACACCGGGAACGAGCTGGTGCGGTCAGACAACGGGCTCCTCACGACGGTGAACTACCAGATCGAGGGCGAGCCCGCCGTGTACGCCCTCGAAGGCTCGATCGCCATCGCCGGGGCCCTCGTGCAATGGCTGCGCGACAACCTGGCGATGTTCGAGAAGTCCGAGGACATCGAAGAGCTCGCAGCCGAGGTCGAGGACAATGGTGACGTCTATTTCGTGCCGGCGTTCTCGGGTCTGTTCGCCCCGTACTGGCGTTCGGATGCCCGAGGAGTGATCGTCGGTCTCACCAGATTCAACAACCGACACCACATCGCCCGGGCGGCCCTCGAAGCGACCGCGTTCCAGACCCGGGAGGTGCTTGATGCGATGCGGGCCGATTCCGGTGTCGAGCTGAACGAATTGAAGGTCGATGGTGGCATGGTTGCGAACAACCTGCTCATGCAGTTCCAGGCCGACATCCTCGACAAGCCCGTGATCCGCCCGAAAGTCGCCGAGACGACCGCGCTCGGCGCCGCCTACGCGGCGGGGATGGCAACCGGCGTCTGGGAGGATTTCGACTCGTTGCGTGCCAACTGGGCCGAGGGTCGCCGGTGGCTTCCAGCGATGGCTCAGGATCGACGAGCCGAGTTGTACGGCCGATGGAAACAGGCGGTCGAGCGGACGTTCGACTGGGTGTGACACGACGCAGGACTCCGGTCCTGATCGACATCCACGACTACGACGGGGTCAACCCGTACCACCGCCAGTTCTTCGAGGCGGCCGATTGGCTGTTCATCAGCAGCCTCGCCTTCCCGACATGGAAGGACTTCGCGGTTGCGTCAGTCGGCGAGCAGCGAGATCGTGGTGGCGACCCACGGCGCCGCCGGAGCGACTGCGCCGATCGAAGGCGACTTCCACTTCGTCCCGGCGCCGACGGTCGATCGGGTTGTCGACACCAACGGTGCGGGCGATGCCTTCGCCTGTGGGTTCGTCGACGGCTGGCTCGACTCGAATGACGTCGATGCAGCGCTCGTCGCCGGCACTTGCCAAGCGGGCCGAGCGATCTCGGCTCCCGGGCTCGCTCCGAAGAGTCTGCCCTAGTCTCCCCAGACCGGAGCGGCCCGTGAGATGGCGCCGACGATTGCTTCCGTGGCGATCGAAACCCGCGCTTCCGTCAAGCCGACGTCTGGCCATGTCACGACGAGTTCCATCGGGCCTGGCGGCGGGATCGCATGAACCCAGAGTCGAAGCCTGTGTCGGAACGGTGAGCTGCTGCGCCCTCGGCTCCAGATGAAGAAGTCCCCGCCGGGCGAACGCTCGTCGAATTCGTAGCCTCTCCGTCCGTCTGACATCTCGATGCCGACCCGCAACCGCCCGGGTGCCCGATTGGGGTACTCGAGGTCTTCATGAAGCCTGAGACCTGGGCGAGCGATCACGGTCATCGCTGCCCTGAAGCCTTCCGGGAATGCCCGGAACTGGTCCATCGTGAAGGCGAAGTCGTCGGTCCGATACGGCTCGACTTCGACCGAGACCGGTATGCCGAGGAAACCGGGGAAGTTGCCCGAGCGAGGATCCCAGCGGTCGACGAGGCCGCGCTCCGGCTTCGCCGTCGAAGTGGGCTCGGTCGGGAAGAAGGACATGAGGCCATTGAAGCACTTCGCCCAACCGACCTGTATCGGCACGACACCCCGCCGAGAAATCTGCGATCGTTGTCGAAACGTCGCCCGGCCGTTCGTCGAGAGAGCGAACGATCCCGAAAGCGAGAAAGGAGACGGGATGCCCAAGTACGCAGCACTCATCTATTCGGTCGAGGGAGACGCGAGTCCGGAAGAGTGGGCGGCCGTCATGGCCGAGTACAACGAGTTCGGTGAGAAGGCAGGCGCAGCCGGGGTGATCGTCGGGGGAGAGGCGCTGGAGGACACCCACACCGCCACCACAGTGAACGTGGACGGCAAGGGCGGCCAGATCCATACGACAGATGGGCCGTTCGCCGAGACCAAGGAGGCGCTCGGCGGCTTCTACCTGCTCGACTGCAAGGATCTCGACGAGGCGATCCACTGGGCTGCTCAGATTCCCGGCGCCTGGCATGGCCGGGTCGAGGTTCGCCCACTGATCGACTTCAGTCAGGACGGATGACACTCGACGAGGTTCTCCGCCAGGAGGGTGGCCAGGTGCTGGCCACCCTCGTCCGGCTGACCGGAGACATCGGCCTCGCCGAAGACGCCCTGCAGGAGGCGGTGATCGTCGCCCACGCCAGATGGACCGACGATCGAATGCCCGACAACCCTGCCGCCTGGTTGACGACGACGGCGCGCAACAAGGCGCTCGATCGAATCCGGCGTGAGGCCCGGCGGACCGGCAAGGAACGTGAAGCCGTGGCATTGCTCGACCAACAACTCGCCGACGAGCCCAATGAGCCCACCGACATGCTCAGGCTCGTCTTCACCTGCTGTCACCCGGCTCTCTCCCAGGAGGCACAGATCGCTCTTGCTCTGCGCACGCTGTGCGGAATGACGACGACCGAGATCGCCGCTGCGTTTCTCGTCCAAGACGCAACGATGGGTCAGCGAATCAGCCGCGCGAAGAAGAAGATCGCCACCGCCCAGATCCCTTACCGGGTTCCCGAGGACCACGAGTTGCCGGATCGCCTCCCGGCCGCTCTGGAAGTCCTGTACCTGGTCTTCACGACAGGCCATCATGCCACCGAGGGCTCGCTCGACTCGCGTGTCGATCTCGCCGCCGAGGCCATCCGACTCTGCCGAATGCTCGCCGACCTCATGCCAGACGAAGCGGAGGTGAGGGGACTGTTGGCGCTCATGCTCGCCTCGCATGCCCGCCGCCTGGCGCGAGTCGCCACCGACGGTTCGATGGTGCTGCTCGCCGATCAGGATCGGTCGCTGTGGGATCGGGTCATGATCGATGAGGCTGCCGTGCTCGTCGAACGCTCGCTGCGGCAGCGGGCGGCGGGCGAGTACCGCATCCAGGCTGCGATCGCCTGTCTCCACGGTCTGGCTCCCAGCTACGACGAGACCGATTGGGAGCAGATCGTCGAGTTGTATCGACTCCTCGAACGAGTCAAGCCGACGCCGGTCGTGCGCGTGAACCGTGCGGTTGCAGAAGCCGAGGTCATTGGCCCCGAGCGTGGCCTCGAACTGCTCGAAGGCGTGTCGGGTCTGGACAGCTGGCATCTCTTCTGGTCGACGAGAGCCGACTTACTCCGGCGACTCGACCGGACGGAATCCGCCGCCCGGGCATACCAGCGCGCGCTCGAATGTCAGATGAACGACTCCGACCGTGCCTTCCTCGAGCGCCGCCTCGCCGAGACCACCTCTTGATGTCCCCCACGGAGTTGGGGAACACCAGGGTTTGAAGTCCCTACGGAGTGGGGGAAGGGGCAGCCACGCGATCACAGGTCTCCACAAGACAAGGTCTCGCGACAGGTGCAATCCCCTTACCTCCCGTCCTCGTTCCTCGGACGGCAGGAACCTTTCCCCCTCGCTTCGCTCCGGGGAACACCACATGGTTGGTGTCCCCCAGCTTGCTGGGGGAAGGGACCCGCTTGCGGGTAGGGGGTGTTACGCGCGGGTCAGAGGGCTTCGGCTGTGAGTTCTGTCTCGTGGGCGGCGAGTTGCGCGGCCAGTTCTTCGTCGGTCCACCCGAGCTCGCGCTGCATGATCGCGCCGATCTCGGCTGCGTCGCTGCGGGCATGGTCGCGGGTGAACCAGGCGAGGTGGGTGCGACGAAGCGTGATGTCGCTGATGCGGCTGGCCGCTTCGTAGCGCACGGCGTAGGCGGCATCGGCCCGGGAGGTCCGTCCGTCACCCATCGGCTTGGCCAGATCGGGGTCTTGCTCCATCAGTCGCGCCAGCGTCATGACTTCGGTCCCGTAACGGGTGATGCTCGGGTCGATCACGGATTCGGCGGCCCCGGCTTCGCGCAGCCTCCGCTGTAGTGAGGGGACCGAGCCGTTCGCTCCGATGAGGGTCACCTCGTCGGTCGATGACTTCACTCCGACGTCGAGACGGTCTGCCGCGACATCTGCCGCCTCGGCGGCGATCTTGCGATAGGTGGTGAGCTTCCCGCCGGCAACCTGGACCAGTCCCGGCACGGGCTCTCCGACGACGTGACCGCGAGACGCCTTTGCCGTCGACTCACCATGCGGGTCGGCGAGCGCTCGCAGGCCGGCGAAGCTCGAGATGGGCTCGAAGTCGGGCACGTCGAGATATCGGCGGACATGCCTGATCAGATAGGCATTGTCGTCTTCGGAAGCGGTCGGATGGGTCGGGTCCTCGGTGTAGACGGTGTCCGTCGTGCCGATCATCGAGTGCCCGAGCCACGGCACGATGAACAGAACGCGGCCATCGTCGGTGGTCGGGAGCACGAGCGCCCGACCACCGAGCGGCAGATCGTCGCTGGCGACCATCAGGTGGGTGCCCTTACTGGCAACGAGCTTCATCGGCTTCGCCGGGCCCTCGATCCCGGGCAGTTGGAATGCACCTGTGGCGGCGATGACGGTCGTCGCCTCCAGGGTGAAGGTCTCGCCGGTCGAGATGTCTTCGACATCGATCGAGAACCAACCGTCATGGGGGTGCACCGTGACGACTCTGATCCCGCCGGTGGCGGTGGCTCCGTAGCGCCGGACGGCCGTCTTGAGCAGCGTGACAACCAACCGGGAATCATCGGTCTGCGCGTCCGAATAGACGACACCGCTCTTCAGCCCTTCGATGCGGAGATCCGGCATCATCTCGGTCAGAGTCTCGACGTCGACGCCGCGATGGCGGTCTCCGGGTCGGCCGAACCCGCCGAGAACGTCGTAGAGCGTCAGACCCGCTCGTAGGGCGATCGGAGCGATCCATCCCTTCGAAGCCCATCTCGGGGCGTCGGCCAGGCCGTATTGCTCGTAGATGGGGATGACGAACTCGAGCGGGTCGTAGAGGAAGTCGGCGATGTGGTTGAGGATCTTCTGTTCTCGAAGGCCTTCGGAGACGAGGTGGAACTCGAAGTGGGGGAGATACCGGATTCCGCCATGGAACAGCTTCGTCGAGCGCGACGAGGTGCCTTGGGCGAAGTCGGACTGCTCGACGAGACCTACGTCCACGCCGCGGACCGCCAGGTCGAGGGTCGCGCCCGCTCCGATGATGCCCCCTCCGATGATGAGCGTGTCGAAGCGCCCGTGTGACTTGAGGCG
>JAHEDH010000105.1 GCA_024641285.1 bacterium
GGGGTCGCCCCCCTAGCAAATCACTGGAGGCGCGGGGCGACCACCGTCGCCACACAGTCACCAGACCAGCGACGCTGCCAACATGCACTCACACGCGTGGCAAGCCAGGCCCGGGGGTGTGGGGGTCGCCCCCCACAAATCACATGCCACCCACAACCGGGACCAGCGACGCTGCCAACAGCCGCTCACACGCGTGGCAAGCCAGGCCCGGGGGTGTGGGGGTCGCCCCCCACAAATCACATGCCACCCACAACCGGGACCAGCGACGCTGCCAACAGCCGCTCACACGCGTGGCAAGCCAGGCCCGGGGGTGTGGGGGTCGCCCCCCACAAATCACAGATCGTGGCCGCGAACGAAGAACGAGGCCATCTGCTCGCGGGTGACCGGCTGATCGGGGCAGTAGGAGGTGTCGGTGCATCCGAGGGTCACGCCGACCGCCTCGATCGCCTCGATGTAGGTGGTAAACGGGTTGGCGGCGATGTCGTCGAAGACGCCCGACGGGGACGGGAGCACCGGGATGTCGAAGGTTCCGACGAGGAACCTCGCCATCTCTTGACGCGTCAACGGCGCGTCGGGGCAGTAGTCGAACTCGCCGCAGCCGAAGCCGATACCTGCCGCAGTGATCGCGGCGATCTCTGCCGAGAACAGATGGCCGTCGGTGTCGATGTATGGGGACGGTTGGTCGCCTTCCGACATGCCGAGGTACCGGTACACGAACGCAGCCATCTGACCGCGGGTGATCGACTCCTGCGGGCAGTACTCGGTTGCGCTGCAGCCACGGGTGACTCCCAGCTCCACCAATCGCTCGATGTCGGCCTCGTGCGGAGACCCGTCGTCATCGGTGAACGACGAGCCGACGAACGGCTGTGGAACAGGAGCGCCACCGGGGGCGGACAGGATCGGAGCCGTGAGCAGGTAGGGATACGGGTTGATCCGCTCCTCGTAGCCGTTGCCGTAGTACCTGATCTCGAAGTGGAGGTGTGATCCGGCGTACTCGGCGTTCCCGCTGTCCCCGACCCAGCCGATCAGCTGACCCTTCCTGACGATCGTGCCTTCGGTGATCCCTTCGGCGATCCCGTTGCCGAGCCCGTCGTCCGTTCCCGGTGTGTCGTTGTTGAGGTGGATGTAGCCGGTCTTGTAGTCACCGGGATGGTCGATGAAGAGATAGCAACAGTTGCCCTCCTCGACGGTGCCCATCCACGAGACCACGCCGTCGGCCACGGCCACCACGGGGAGCATCTTCGGGCGCATGATGTCGGTGGCGCCGTGGGTTCGGCTGCACCCGGACCGGCAGTCGTCGAACGAGTCGGAGAGCGGGTCGCGATCGCCGATGAGCGGGAACACCATCGAGTTGAGATCGAACTGTTCCAGCACCGGTGCGGCCGGGTCGGCCCCTTGTGCGGTTGCGGTGCTCGCTCCCAGAGCTGTGAAGGTGACGACGACGGCCATCAAGAGCGCAATGGCACGGTTCTGACGGAGCTCCCCCGAACATGGCATGAAGTTGTCCTCGGCATGTTGCGTTTGTTTCTGAAGACGGTTTGCTCAGCCCCGTGTTACCAACCGGCTCGTGGAGACAGGCTGTCACATGAGCGGCCGGAAGCGAAATCCGCGGCCACCAGGCGGCTCCCCGCTCGGCCGTTCCGGCCGATACCGACCGTTTGGTCGGTATCCTGGGGACAGCCTTTCTCCAGGAGTCTCAAGTGTCCGAATACATCGCCCCGCTCGACGACATGGAGTTCGTGCTCCGGCACGTTTCCGATCTCGAACGCGTGTCGAAGCTCAACGGCTTCCAACACGCCGACCCCGACACCGCAATCGGTGTCCTCTCGGAGGCGGCCAGGTTCTTCTCCGAAGTCATCGCCCCGACCAACTGGGTCGGCGACCAGCAGGGGTCGGTGCTCAACCCGGACGGAACGGTGACGACCCCGGACGGATTCAAGGAGGCCTACGCCAAGTTCGTGGCCGCCGGCTGGCCCGGAGTCCATCTCCCCGAGCAGGCGGGCGGCGGCGGCTTCCCGTATGCGATCGGCATCGCCCTCCAGGAGATGTTCACCTCGGCGAACATGGCCTTCTCTCTCGCTCCCCTGCTCACCCAGGGGGCGATCGATGCGCTCATCGAACACGGCTCGGATGAACAGCAGGCCGCCTATCTCGAGAAGCTCGCCACCGGCGAATGGACGGGGACGATGTGCCTCACCGAGCCACATGCCGGGTCCGATCTGGGGACGATTTCCACGAAAGCGGTCAAACAGGACGACGGGACCTATCGGATCACCGGGCAGAAGATCTACATCACGTGGGGCGAGCACGATCTCACCGAGAACATCATCCACCTGGTCCTCGCCAAGACACCCGAAGCAGGCCCGGGGACGCGGGGCATCTCGATGTTCATCGTCCCGAAGTTCATCCCCGACACTGACGGCAACCCTGGCGAGCGCAATGACGTGAAGGTCGTCTCGATCGAACACAAGATGGGTATCAACGCCTCCCCGACATGCGTGCTCGCCTTCGGCGACGAGGGCGGAGCCGTCGGCTATCTCGTGGGCGAGGAGCAGCGCGGCATGAAGTACATGTTCACGATGATGAACTCGGCCCGCATCGGGGTGGCGGTCGAGGGACTCGCCATCGGCGAGATGGCGTATCAGAAGGCGGCCACGTACGCCTCGGAGCGGATCCAGTCGAAGCCGCTCGGCGGCGACAAGCCGGCGGCGATCATCAACCATCCGGACGTCCGCCGGATGCTGCTGACCATGCGCGCCAACAACGAGGCCATGCGGGCGGCGCTCTACGACACCGCCGCCAGGATCGACATCGAGAACCACGGCGAAGACGAACACGCTCGCACGAAGGCATCGGAGCGCGTTGCATTGATGATCCCGATCCTCAAGACCTGGTGCACCGATCTCGGCGTGGAGATGGCATCGCTCGGGGTTCAGGTCCACGGCGGGATGGGCTACGTCGAGGAGACCGGAGCAGCGCAATTCCTCAGGGACGCCCGGATCGCCCCGATCTACGAGGGCACCAACGGCATCCAGGCGCTCGATCTCGTCACCCGCAAGGTGACGCTGCGGGAGGGACAGGTCGTCAAGGAGTATCTCACCGAGATGAGCGGCATTGCCGGCGAGCTACGGACCCTGGAAGGCTTTGAGCGCGCCGCCGACGAGCTCGACCGGGCGGTCGGCGTCCTGGCCGAGGCGTCGACCCACGTCGGGGCGAAGATGGCTTCGGGCGAGTACGCCGATGCGGTCGCCGGAGCTACGCCGTTCACGCGGATGTGGGGCACGGTGGTCGGTGGAGCCTTCCTGGCCAGATCGGCGATCGCCACCGCAGGGCTGGGAAGCGGCGAGGGTATGAGTGCGAAGCATTCCATCGCACGGTTCTACTGCGAGCAGATCCTCCCCACTGCGAACGGCCTGCTGGGGGCGGTGCTCGCTCCGGCGCAGTCGCTGTTCCAACTGTCGAACGAGGAACTCAAGCTCTGAACACAACGATTCCGGGCAAGATGAGCGCAGAACACCCTGCCCGGAATCGGATACTCGAAATATACATCGTGTGCATACGCGCTGCCACACGCCGATCCGCGGAACAACGCCGTCCCAGGACCGCCCCGACCGCTCTGAGAAGAACGTCAGAAGAGCGAACGGCCCAGTCGGTCCCGCTCCTGATCCATCCGATCGAGCTCGGCTTCACCCGGGATCACGATTGCCGGATCCGGAGTGAAATCGAGATCGCGGTCGCGGCCGTCGTAGTCCACTGCATTGAGGATGGCCTTCATGGCGTTGAGCCGCGCCTTGCCCTTCGAGTTCGACCGGATGATCGTCCACGGCGCAGCGCTCGTCGACGTGCGCTCCAGCATCCGGTGCTTCATCTCGGTGAACTCGTCCCAGTGCTCCTGCGCCTGGAGGTCGATCTCGCTCAGCTTCCACTGCCGCAGAGGATCGTTCTTCCGTCTGGCGAATCGGTCGGCCTGGGTGGCCTTGTCGACACTGAAATACAGCTTGACCAGCACGGTTCCCTGACGGACCAGGTCCTTCTCGAACCCTTGGACACCTTTGAGGAAGTCGCGGTAGTCGTCCATCGTGCAGAACCCGAACACCGGCTCGACGAGCGCCCGGTTGTACCAGGACCGGTCGAACAGCACGATCTCGCCGCCCGACGGGAACTGCGTGACGTACCGCTGGAAGTACCACTGGGTCTTCTGCGCGTCGGTCGGTCTTCCCAGCGCCACAACCCGGAACCGCTTCTCGTTCATGAACCGCGTGATCCGACGGATCGTCCCGCCTTTGCCGGACGCATCCCGGCCCTCGAACAGCACGATCATGGGGATCTGTTGCGCTTCGAGGTGACGCTGCAGTTTCAGCAACTCGACCTGGAACGGGTGGAGCGGAGCGTCCTTCTCGAGCAAGGCTCGCAGCTTGTCGCGCTCGGACCGGAGTTGATCGACCTCGGCTCGCAGCTGCTCCAACTCGGTTGTCGACTCAGTCACGTGTCCGTCTTGTCCTGCTGTCTCAACCACCGTGCGTCCTCGAGTTCGCCTGTCCGTCGCCCAAACGGTATCCGATCGAGGCGGCCGTGGTCAGGTCACACAGCGATTGATTCGAACATCCGCACGTCCGAAAGGCGGTTCACGTCGAGCCCGAGCGGGATTCGATAGCAAGGAATCCAGCAGAAGGCGGTACTCGACACGCACCGGCCGATCATCCGAACTCGTGATGGAGTTCTCCCCGACCTTCGTCCAGGAGCGTCGTCAGCCGCTCCGGGATCTCCTCGTCCGCGAGTTCGACCGCCACATAGCCATCCCGGTGCCATTCGTGTGGCAGCGCAAGCTCCTCGAGTACTTCGTGGAGGGGGCGTTGGATACGGTCGACCGCTTGCGGCTCGACAGCAATACGGAGGACTTGTTTACCAGATTGCTTTATGACTCGACGGACCGTGTAGCTGCTGTCGGTTTCGACCGTGTCTCCTGGCCGGATGCCGTACGAGAAGAAGGGCAGGCTTCGGACGACGAAGCGGTTGGAGCCGACCTGCTCGACCCATATCTGTTCACTGCGTCCGGGCATGCCGTGGTCGGCGAGGTCGACCCGAATGACGTAGTCCGCACCCGGTGCAGGCTTGTGCGTTGCGATGTCCATGACCCTCTTCTCGTAGGTCGCGTGCCCACCAGTCAATCACCTCAGGGGCGGGTTGGTGACGATCTCTCAGAACGTGAGCATCCACGCCGCTGCGACGCCGCGCGCCGTCCAGGCGATGGTGCGGAGCCAGTTCGTCGACACGAGCAGTCGCTGCAGCCGCTCGTCGAAACCACCGGCGAGTCGGGCATGGAGTGGGGCGTAGAAGAAGGCCGTCGACGTCCAGATGGCTGCGAGCACAGCACCCGACGAGAAGGACAGCCAACCGGGCACCTGTTCGACCGTGAGGAACACCAGCGCTGCCATCACCACCTCGACCGGGCCGAACAGTGCGATGACGGCCGTGACCCGCCGCTGATGGACCGACTCGAATCGAGGAAACGCCTCCGTTGGAACGTGGGCCATGAGCGGGTACTGCAGCACCTGGATCGTCCAGATGAACCCAACCATCGCCCACGTGGCAGCCATGTGGATCAGCAGGGTCGTCATGAGACGCCCCCTATCCAAGCATCGAACCGTCGACTCGGAAGGAACATGATCGGGCGCAAGTATGGAGCCGGCGGGCTCGAACCAGACATTCGCCCCGGAAGCGGGCAGAATGGTCCACGTGGAACAGCGAAGAGTCGTCATCACCGGATTCGGCGTCGTGTCGGCCGCCGGCATCGGAGAGGAATCCTTCTGGAAGGGCCTGCAGATCGTGCCGGGCCTGGGACCCCACTCGGTTCAGAACTGGGACCCCGAGCCCTGGATCCCCAAGCGGGAGGCGCGGCGCTACGACCGATTCACCCAGTTCGGGCTGGTCGCCACACACGAGGCCCTCGAGATGGCCGGAGGGCTCGACCACATCGACCCGAACCGGGTGACTGTCAACGTCGCCACCGGAGTCGGCGGTCTCAAGGCGCTGGAAGACCTCATTCTCAACACCTACGCCGAGGGCGAGACGCGGCTGTCGCCTATTTGGATCCCGATGATGATGTGCAACGCAGCCACTGCTGCCGTCTCGATCAAATACGGATTCGGCGGGCAGGCCAGCACGCCGGTGGTGGCGTGTGCCGCCGGTGGACAGGCGATCCTCGAGGCGAGCCGTCAGATCGCATGGGGATACGCCGACGCTGCAGTCGCCGGTGGAGCCGAGGGAGCACTGAGACCACCGACCATCGAGGGCTTCTCGGCGATGCGGGCTCTGAGCCCCTCGAATGTCGCTCGGCCCTTCGACGTCGACCGTGACGGGTTCGTCGCCGGTGAGGGCGCAGGCATCCTCGTGCTGGAGGAACGCGAGACCGCACTGGCGCGAGGCGCGACCATATTCGCCGAGATCTCGGGGTCGGCGGCGACGGCGGACGCCCACCACATGACGGCGCCCCACCCGGTCGGCGACGGCGCCGAGCGGGCGGTGCGCCTCGCACTCGAAGACGCCGACATGCGTCCAGGCGACGTGGGCTACATCAACGCCCACGGGACCGGGACCACCCTCAACGATCTCACCGAGTCGCAGGTCCTCCTCCGGATCTTCGGCGAGGACCATCCACCCGTCTCGTCGATCAAGGGCACGACGGGTCACGCCCTCGGGGCGAGCGGAGCGGTCGAAGCGGTCGCCTGTCTGATCGCGTTGAATCGGGCGGAGTTGCCCCCGAATGTCGGACTGACCACCCAGGATCCCGAGATCGAGCTTAAGGACATCGTCATCGAGCCCAGACGCTGGGAGCCGACCGTGGCGATCTCGAACTCGTTCGGGTTCGGTGGGCACAACGTCGTGTTGGTGTTCTCGGCCCCCTAGAGAACCCAGTCGACGATCTGCAGCGCGATGAGCACGATCCCGACCCCTGCCACCACCAGGTCCTCCCGCCAGCGCTCGGGAACCCGGAGCACTCGACCGGTGGCGGGGCTGTAAGCCACCTCGATCGATTCACCCAGTTCTGGCTTGCGAGGACGGAATGAAGTTGGATGCAGCTCCTCATGCTTGCCCGTGACCGGGTGGTCGAAGGCGATGACCGGTCCATACAACGTCTGCTTCCGTCGAATCGACGAACGCCTCGGCACGACGTCGATCACACTTCCGCATACGACGAGCGCGTCGGCCGGGACACGTTTCGTCCGGTGGAGGTAGACGCCGAAGCCGACCAAGCCGAGTCCGATCAGGATCGGCACCACGCAACCACCCCTATGTCAGGACGTCGAAGGTCAGCCCGGCGTGGGTCACCAGCGGTTCGATGAGCGACTCACCGAAGGCGGTCGCCGGGGTCCAGAAGCCGCCTCCCACCGCGCTTCGATCGAGGTTCGCCAGGGCATGGGCGGCTTCGCCGAGCATCTTGCCGGTGGAGCCGTACCCGGGGTCGCGGTCGCCCGTCACCTTGGTCGAGATCGTTCTGCCATCGGCGGTCGAGCCGAAGAATCGAATGTCGAAGAAGCCGTTCTCCTGCGCCTCGGGAGTGGGACCGGAACCGGGTTGCGGGAGCAACTTGTCGAGCAGGGAGCGAACCGGGCCGATCGCCGCGGCCCCGATGAAGGCGCCGAGTCCTGCGGACATCGCCGTCGCTCGTGCGGCGCCGCCGATTCCGGTCCCCATCATCCAGGCCTCGTCGTACCGGAAGTCCGCGCCCCACGGATAGGCGAGCAGCGCGTTCGTCCGATGCACGACCCTGCTGTTGACCGATCCCATCGCGAACGGTGCCACCCATGATCCGGACGCCTCGTCCCGCTCGGGGACCGAGACATTGGGCTGGCGCACCCCGGACCGCTGGCCTTCGGGGGCGAGGGCATACGGATTGGCCAGCACCTTGCGGAGACCGGGGTCAGACGACTGTTCCTCCATGATGTTCATCATCGTGGCGATCGTTCCGCCGCTGAACCCACCCTTGAAGGCCTTCACCCGCATCCTGATCCGATTGCAGTGGGTCCCGAGCCTCGATATCGCCTGATGCTGGGTGAACAGCACTCCAAGATCGGACGGGATCGAATCGACTCCACAGGTGTGCACGATCCTGGCGCCGCTAGCGGCTGCCGTCGCCGAATGGGCGTCGATCATCTGCTGCATCCAGTGCGGCTCGCCGGTGAGGTCGCAGTAATCGGTCCCTGCCCCTGCGACCGCAGCGACCAGTTCCGACCCATACAGAGCGTACGGCCCGACCGTCGACACCACGACGCGGGACGACTGGGCGAGCCGAGCCATGTCTTCTGGACTCGACGCGTCAGCGATGATCCGTGGAACGTCGGCGCCGGTGGAGTCGACGACATCGGCGAGTTTGGCGGGGTTCCTCGCAGCGATCGCCCACCGCAGGTCACCGTCGGTGCCGTGGCGCGAGACGAGGTGGCGACACAGGATCTGACCGGCGAAGCTCGTCGCCCCGAACACGACGAGATCGAACGGGCGGTCCGGGCTGCTCTCTGTTGTCATGAGCAGAGCCTACGCATGCTGCCCGAGCCGAGAGCCGACGCGCGAAGGCCGACAGCATCATGGATCGCGTGACGCGATACCCCCCGACACGGCCTAGCCTTCGCTTCGAACACGGGAGCTCGGCGTGACCGGGCTGAGAGGGAGCTGCGGAGCTCCGACCGTACGAACCTGACACGGGTAATGCCGAGACAGGGAGTACTCAGCCGATCCCCCCGCTCCTGACTGACGAGGAACAAGGAGCGAACCATGTCCAAGAGGACGACCGCATTGATCCTGGCAGTCGGGTTGCTGTTGACGGCCTGTGGCGCCGACGGTGACACGACCGATCAACAGGACACGACCACGACCGATGAGGCCACGACCACCACGGTTGCAGCTTCGACGACGACTGCCGAACTGCCCGATACGCTGACGATCATCTCTCACGACTCGTTCGCGGGCGGAGTGACCGACGAGACGTTCGCGGCGTTCACCGCCGAGACCGGCATCGAGGTGGAGGTCCTGCCCGCCGGTGATGCCGGATCGATGACCAACCAGGCGATTCTCACGAAGGAAAACCCTGTCGCCGACGTCCTCTTCGGGATCGACGACAGCTTCCTGTCGCGGGCATTCGACGAGGCGATCTTCGAGCCGTACGAGTCGGCGCTGCTCGCCGACGTCCCCGATCGACTCCAACTCGATCCGGAGCACCGCGTCACGCCGATCGACTACGGGGACGTCTGCGTCAACTATGACGTGTCGGCGTACTCGACTACGGCCCCTCCCCTCAACATCGAACAGCTGGCGAATCCCGAGTTCGCCGCGGATCTCGTGGTGGAGAGCCCGGCGACCTCGTCACCGGGGCTCGCATTCCTGCTGGCGACGATCGCCACGTTCGGCGAGGACGGCTGGCAGGACTACTGGCGGCAACTGGTCGACAACGGCGTGAACATCGTCTCGGATTGGGACACCGCCTACTACCAGGAGTTCAGCCACTGGGGCGGTGACGACCCATTGGTCGTGTCGTATGCCTCGTCCCCACCCGCCGAGGTGATCTTCGCCGATCCGCCAGCCGACGAGGCGCCGACCGGAGTGATCGACGAGACGTGTTACCGCCAGATCGAGTTCGCAGGGATCCTCGCCGGTTCGGACGATGTCGAAGCATCCCAGCTGCTGGTGGACTTCATGTTGAGCCCCGACTTCCAAGAGTCCATCCCGCTCACGTGGTTCGTGTTCCCCGCCAACGAAGCCGTCGAACTGCCACAGGAATTCGTGGACTACACGATCATCCCGGCGTCGCCGATCTCGCTTGAACCCGCCCTCGTCGAAGCCAACCGGGAGCGCTGGATCGAAGAGTGGTCCGAACTCGTGCTCGGATCGTGAGCTCGAGAGCGGGGAGGGTCGCGCTCGCGGTCCTTCCCGTCGGCTTCATCGGATACCTGTTCGTCTATCCGGTGACGCGCATCCTCGTGATGTCGCTGGGGGGCGGCTTCGGCGATGTGTTCTCGTCGGGATCGACCCGGTCGGCGATCTGGTTCACCGTGTGGCAGGCAGTGGCGTCGACGGTGCTGACCTTCGTCGTTGCGATGCCGCTCACGGCGGTGCTCTCGACGTTCGCGTTCCGGGGCAGGGCGCTGGTCAGGGCGCTCATCACGGTCCCGTTCGTGCTCCCGACCGTGGTGGTCGGATCGGCGTTCGTCGCGCTCGGGCTCACCGGGAGTGTCTGGGGGATCCTCGCCGCCCACGTCTTCTTCAACATCGCCGTGGTGGTGCGGACCGTGGGAGGCGTCTGGTCGCGCCTCGATCGCGGGGTCGTCGATGCTGCCCGCTCGCTCGGTGCCCCTCCGATCACCGCCTTTCTCCGGGCGACGCTGCCGATCCTGGGACCGTCGATCGCGGCGTCACTGTCGATCGTGTTCCTCTTCACCTTCACCTCCTTCGGAGTCGTGCTGATCCTGGGCGGGCTCACCTATCGGACGATCGAGGTGCAGATCTATCAGCAGGCGACCACATTCCTGAACCTCGAGGCGGCGGGCACGCTGGCACTCCTGCAGTTGGTCGGCGTCGTAGGGATCCTCTGGGCATACGGGCGCTACCAACGCACCCGCAGCGTCGGCCTCGAACTGGCACCCGAGGAGCAGGTCCTGCGCGACCCGCGAACACTGCGGGAGAAGGCAACTCTGTGGTCGGTGGTCGTCGGCACGCTCGGCCTCGTCGCCTGGCCGCTCGGAGTCCTGGTCGCGCGCTCGTTCCGAGGTGGGTTGGGAGGCTGGCGGTTCCTCATCGATCCCGGGCGGCTGGCGATCACACCGGGAGAGGCGATCGCCAACTCCCTGATGTTCGCCGTGGTCGGCGCCGCCATCGCCACGACCGTCGGCCTGATGGCGGCGTCGTTGATCGCCCGCGGCTCATCGGTGATGGCATCCACCTTCGACACGGTGCTGATGCTCCCGCTCGGAACGTCGGCTGTGACCATCGGTTTCGGGTTCCTGGTCGCCCTCGACGAGCCGATCGATCTGCGAGGCTCGATCATCCTCGTGCCGCTGGCGCACGCGCTGGTCGCAATCCCCTTCGTGGTCCGATCGACACTCCCGACGCTGCGCGCGATCCGACCGGACCTGCGTGAGGCTGCGGCCACGCTCGGCGCATCGCCCCGACGGGTGTTCCGTCATGTCGACCTGGCGATCGTCGCTCGTGCGGCGATGGTCGGGGCCGGGTTCGCCGCCGCCGTGTCGCTCGGCGAGTTCGGAGCGACGTCGTTCATCGTCCGACCGAACAGCGTGACCATCCCGACCCTGATCTTCCGCCTTCTTGGCCGGCCCGGGGCCGTCACGTTCACGGCGGCCATGGCACTGTCTGTCGTGCTCATGGTCCTGACCGCCGCACTCATCCTCTCGATCGACCGGCTCCGCGCCGGTGAACTCGGAGAGTTCTGATGCTGTCGGTCAGAGGGATCTCCAAACGGTTCGGCACCACGATGGCCCTCGACGATGTCTCCCTCGATGTCGCCGACGAGACCGTGGCGATCCTCGGGCCGTCGGGATGCGGCAAGTCGACGCTGTTGCGGGTGATCGCCGGGCTCGAGCAACCCGACAGCGGCCGTGTGCTCTGGGACGACACCGACATCACCGACACGCCGGTGCACCTACGCGACTTCGGCCTCATGTTCCAGACCTTCGCGCTGTTCCCGCATCGCACGGTCGGACAGAACGTCGCGTTCGGCCTCGAGATGGACGACGTGCCGGCCCCCGAACGTCAGCGGAGGGTCCGCGAGGCACTCGAATGGGTCGGGATGGCCGACATGGCCGACCGCAAGATCGATGGCCTCTCCGGGGGCGAGAAGCAGCGGGTCGCACTGGCGCGGACTCTCTCTCCCCGACCGAGGCTCGTCATGCTCGACGAGCCGCTCGGGTCGCTCGACCGGCTCATCCGCGACCGGCTCCTCCACGAGATACGCCAACTGCTCCACGAGACCACGACACCGGCGATCTATGTCACCCACGATCACGACGAGGCGAGGTCGGTCGCAGGACGCATCGCGCTCATGCGTGGTGGCAGGATCATCCAGCAGGGAACCTGGAGCGAGCTGACCACCGATCCCGCCGACGAATGGGTCGAGAGGTTCCTGGGAATCTGAGAACCTGCTGAGAATGCGCCGGCGCCGTCGACCGATGTCCGGTACTCGATAGCCTCTTGGTGTCATGGATTCCAGAGGCCGCCTC
>JAHEDH010000012.1 GCA_024641285.1 bacterium
CCATCGAGGCCTCGGCGAGGTCAGGGATCGGCACGGCTCGCAGTCCCTCTCGCTCTACATCGGGAACCCGAACGCCCACAGCTATCAGAATTCTCTGGCGATCCGCCCGCTCGCCAAGGCGTTGGGCTCACCGAACATCTTCTCGGCGTCGACCCTCGATCAGATGCCGAAGCACGTCTCGGCCGGTCACATGTTCGGCTCGCCCGGTGCCATTCCGGTCCCCGACATCGACCGGACCGATCTGATCGTCATCCTGGGCGCCAACCCGTACGAGTCGAACGGCAGTCTCGCAACGGCGCCCGACTGGCCTGGGCGGCTCGAGGCCCTGCGCGCACGGGGCGGGCGGGTCGTCGTCGTGGATCCGAGGCGAACGAAGACGGCGGAGAACGCCGACCAACACATCCCGATCGTCCCGGGCACCGACGCGGCACTCCTCATGGCGGTGATAGCGGTGCTGTTCGACGAGTCGTTGGTCGACCTCGGGCGGCTGGAGAGCCACCTCGCGGGCGTCGAGGAGGTCGCAGCCGCAGCGCTCGCCTTCACTCCCGAGACCGTGGCGCCGTTCACCGGAGTCGACGCAGACACGATCCGGGCGCTCGCACGGGAGATCGCCGCCGCCGAGAGCGCCGCGGTGTACGGGCGGATCGGTACCCACACCGTCGAGTTCGGAACGATCGCATCCTGGGCGGTCGACGTGATCTCGACGCTCACCGGCAATCTCGACGAGCCGGGCGGGATGATGTTCCCGCTGGCACTCCACCAACAGTCGACCAGGGCGGCGCGTGGCTTCAAGACCGGCCGCTGGCGCAGCCGGGTCCGCGATCTGCCGGAGGTCCTGGGCGAGTTGCCTGCCTCGACGATGGTCGATGAGATGACCGAGCCTGGCGTCGGCCAGATCAGGGCGATGATCACCATCGGCGGTAACCCGGCGCTGACCTCACCGGACTCCGAGGCGCTGAACGAAGCGCTCGACTCGCTGGAGTTCATGGTCAGCGTGGACCCGTACCTCAACGAGACCACTCGGCACGCAGACGTGCTGCTACCGCCTCCGTCTGCGCTCGAAAAATCGCATTACGACGCCGCCTTCACGTCGCTGTCGGTTCGCAACTACGCGATGTGGTCTGCGCCCGTCTACGACCGGCCGACCGGACACCCGTCGGAGTTCGACATCCTCGTGAAGTTGACGGTGATCCTCAGCGGGGCCGGACCAGACGTCGACCCGCAGATGGCTGCAGAGGCGACCCTTGCGGCGCGGGTCGGCTCGGCGGTCGGCGAACCGGGGTCACCGATCGAAGGACGCGACCCCGATGAGATCCTCCGAGAGCTGTCCGTCCATCCCGAGATCACTGAGCGGTTTCTCGACCTCATGATCCGCACCTCCGCCAGAGGAGACGGATTCGTCTCCGATCCCGAAGGGTGGTCGCTGGGACGACTGCAACGCCATGAGCACGGCGTCGATCTCGGCCCGCTCGAATCGAGAATTCCCGAGATGCTGGCCACCCCCTCCGGCAAGGTCGAACTTGCTCCCGAGCCGATCATCGAGGATCTCGGACGGCTCTCCGAGCGCATCGAACGCAGGCCAGACGGGCTCGTGCTGGTCGGGCGACGTGAGCTTCGGTCGAACAACTCCTGGCTGCACAACATCGAGGTGCTCGTCAAGGGACGCAACCGGTGCACGCTCCGCCTCCACCCCGACGATGCCTCCAGGCTGTCCCTCGCCGACGGGGACACGGCCCGCGTGAGGTCCTCGGTAGGCGAGGTCGCAGTCGAAGTCGAGGTCAACGATGAGATGATGGCCGGCGTCGTCAGCCTTCCGTACGGATGGGGTCATGATCGGGAGGGGTCGAGGCTCGGGACGGCCTCGAGGCGCCCTGGTGTGAACACCAACATCCTCACCGACCGCTCGAAGATCGACCCACTGTCCGGCAATGCGGTCCTCAACGGAATCCCGGTGGAGGTCGTGCCGGCGTGAAGCGACTGGTGGGGCTGGTCGCCGTCACCTGCGGCTGGCACGCACTGGTCGAATGGACCGAACGGTGGGGAACGCTGCCCTTCGATGCAGAGCGGACGATCCCCGGAGATGGGTTGATCGCGTCCCCCGCGATGAGCGCCACCAGGGCGATCGTCGTCGACGTCACACCGGACGAGGTCTTTGCATGGTTCGCCCAGATGGGACCGGGTCGCGCAGGCTGGTACAGCTACGACCGGATCGACAACGCCGGAGTCGAGAGCGCTCGTGAGATCCACCCCGAGTGGGTCATCACCGAGCCCGGAGTCTCGATGGGCTCGATGGCCGGGATCGAGTTCTCGACCGCCGAGGTCGCTCCCGGTCGGCACCTGGTTGTCTCGTTGGCCCCGTCATCGATCATGTCCTTCTCGCTTGCGTATCTGCTCGAGCCCTGGGGCGAGCACTCCACGCGAGTGGTTGTGCGGGTTCGCGGGGTCTCGAACCGAGGCCGGTGGCTCGATCCGCTCATCAGATACCTGCTCGGGCCGGGCGATTTCGTCATGGTTCGCCGGCAGCTGTTCGGGGTCAAGGAGCGCGCCGAACGGATCGGGTCCGCTCGTCGATGAGTGGGTAGCCTCAATGGCCGTGAAGCCAGACATCCCGTCGTTCGAGACGCTCACGATCCACGCAGGGGCTCAGCCGGATCCGGTGACCGGCGCTCGGACGACGCCGATCTACAAGACCACGTCGTTCATGTTCGAGAGCACCGAGCACGCCGCAGCGCTGTTCAACCTGGAGGTGCCCGGACACATCTACTCGCGGATTTCGAATCCGACCGTCGCCGTGTTCGAGGAGCGCATGGCGGCGCTCGAAGGCGGTGTCGGAGCTGTCGCGACCGCCTCGGGCCAGGCGGCGCTGTTTCTGGCGGTCGCCACCCTGATGGGATCTGGTGGCCACATCGTCAGCTCATCCGCGGTCTACGGCGGCACCGCCAACCTGTTCCTCCACACGCTGCCGAGATTCGGGATCACGACCACGTTCGTCGATCCACGTGATCACGCGGCGATCGAGGCGGCCATCACCGACGAGACGCGGCTCGTCCACGGCGAGACGATCGGCAACCCGTCCATGCCGGTACTCGACATCGCGGCGGTCTCGACGATCGCGCATCGCAACGACGTACCGCTCATGGTCGACTCGACCTTCGCCAGTCCTGCGCTGTGCCGCCCGATCGAGTGGGGAGCAGACATCGTCATGCACTCGGCGACCAAATTCATCGGTGGTCATGGAACCGTCGTCGGAGGAGTGCTCGTGGACGGTGGGCGCTTCGATTGGGAGGCTTCGGGCCGCTTCCCGACCCTGACGGAGCCCTACGCCGCATATCACGACATCGACTTCGTCGACGAGTTCGGCCCGGCGGCATTCGTGTCTCGGGCTCGGGCCGAAGGCCTCCGGGACTTCGGCGCCGTGATGGCGGCCGACACGGCGTTCTCGATGATCCAGGGCCTCGAGACGCTCCCGATCCGCATGGCGCGCCACGTGGCAAACGCGACAGCGGTCGCCGAGTTCCTCGAGGCGGCACCCGAGGTCCTCTGGGTGGCCTACCCGGGGCTGGACAGCCACCCCGACCGCGAACTGTCTTCGAGGCTCCTCCCACATGGAGCGGGCTCGATCTTCTCGTTCGGCATTCGGGGCGGCCGCAAGGCGGGGGCGGCGTTCATCGAGTCTCTCGAGCTGTGGTCGCACCTCGCCAACGTGGGCGACGTCCGGTCGCTGGTCATCCATCCCGGTTCGACCACCCATCAGCAGATGACGGCAGATCAGCTCGCCGCCGCGGGCATCGGCGAGGAGCTGATTCGCCTCTCGGTCGGCCTCGAGGATCCCGACGATCTGATCGCCGACCTCCGGCGGGCGCTGAAGGTCTCCCAGCGCGCATGAGAGAGATCACGATCTGGGGGAGGACGGCCGCGGTGCACCTCGAGTTGCCGCAGGTCGATACAGAAGCCCCGGATGTGGCGCTCGTGCACGGCGCCGGTTTCGATCACAGCGTCTGGCGATTCCAGACGCGCGCCCTCGCAGGTCGCGGGCACCGGGTGTTCGCGCCCGACCTGCCTGGCCACGGGCGGAGCGAAGGCCCGGCCCTGGAGAGCATTGCAGAGATGCAGGGCTGGCTGGGGGAGGTGCTCTCCAACCTCGGAAGCGAGACGGCGGTGCTGGCGGGTCACTCGATGGGATCGTTCGTCGCGCTCGAACGTGCAACGTCTGCGCCCGAATCGGTACTTGGAATCGTGCTCGTGGCGACATCCGACCGCATGCAGGTCCATCCCGAACTGCTCGAGACCGCCGCCTGCCAGGACACGCAAGCCATCGACCTGATGATCGGTTGGATGCACTCCGGCAAGCAGCGGTACGGCGGGCATCGCAGCGCGGGCTCGTGGTCGATGGGCCTGTCCCGCGCACTGCTCGAGGCAAACCTCGGTGCACTCGGCATCGATCTCGCCACATGCAATGCCCACGACCCGACGATCGCAGCTATGAGGGCTCGGACTCGGGCACTCGCCCTGCTGGGAGGCGCCGACAGGATGACACCCCCACGGGCAGGACTCAGGTTGTCGTCGCTCATCGAAGGCTGCGAGTCCGTCGTGCTCGACGGAGCCGGTCACAACGCCCTCTACGACCAGGCAGAAGACGTCAACCGGGAGATCACCCGGTTCCTGACCGGGTTGAGCGGAGGTCGGTGATGGCCGAGAGAACCGATCGGCGGCTGCTGTCGGCGGGAGTGATCATCCTCACCGTTGCCGCCCTGACATTCGGCGCGATCGGCCTGATCACCTCCGACAATGCGTGGTACGGCGCGGCGATCAGCGCCATCGTGGCCGCCGGCGTCCCGGCGGTTCAGCTCCTGGTAGCGAAACCACGACTCGAGCTCGCGGTCGGGTGGGCGGCACTCGTCATCGCCGTTTCCCAGGGGATCGTGAACGTGCCCGAGGCCCGGCCGCTCTCGGGCGTGTCCCTCGTCGTGCTCGGTGTGGCCGCCGCAACCTTCCTGCATCGACGGCTGCAGCTCATCGCAGGCGGCGTCTGGGCGGTTGCCCTCGTCGGACTGTCCGTCTGGTGGGATCCGGATGGCGGCCTGGCGTTCGGCTTGGGCCTCGCCGGCGGCCTGGTGTTCATGCTCTGGATCCAGCTCGAATTGCAGGCGGCCTACCGCCGCAGCCAACGGGCACGGTTGCGGTCGGATGCGCTCGTGTCCCGATCGCTCGTGCCGATCCTCGACTTCGACTTCTCGCCGATCGCCCCCGAACTGGCGGAACTGCACAGCCGTCACGGCGACCTCGAGGTGGCGCTCCGTTCCGACCGGGACCTCTTGGACGATCTCTTCTCGAGGGTCCGGGTTCGGGACATGAACGCCGCGGCGGAAGCAGACCTGGCGGCGAATGGCGTCGAGTTCCCGGCACCGGCGTGGACGGGGGTCCACCCCTCGAACCGTGATGCCGGCTCCTCGTGGTTGGCGGCGATCGGCCGTGGTGAGCGTCAGTGGGATGGTGTCATCTGGCTCTCGGGACCCGGCGAGGTCGGAGCGTGGTATCGGGTGAGGCACATCATCCCGGACGACGAGACACGCGACCTGTCCCGCACGATCGTGACCGGGATGAACATCACCGAGCTCAAGGAAGCCCAGGCGCGGCTCAGCACCCTCGATCAGGCCAAGAACGAGTTCATCGCCACGATCGCGCACGAGAT
Source organism: bacterium (assembly GCA_024641285.1). Lineage (GTDB taxonomy): Bacteria > Actinomycetota > Acidimicrobiia > Spongiisociales > ZC4RG35 > JAHEDH01. Next base: position 5,693 of record JAHEDH010000012.1, read on the forward strand.
GCGAAACCCCCTGGCGGGGGTCGTCGGCTTCTCTTCCGAGCTGTCGAACAACCTGGACCTGTACGAGCCCGAGGTGATCCGGGAGATGGCGACGTTGATCAACCGTCAGAGCGCCGAGATCTCCTACATCCTGGATGACCTGATGGCCGCCGCATCCGCCGAGATGGCGGCGCTCAAGATCGTTCGTGAGCCCTTCGACGTCGGGCTGCTGGTTCGCGGCGTCGTCGAGACCACCGGCAGCAAGCTGGAGGCGTCGGACGCGACCGGGACGTACGCCGTCGCCGACCCGGTCCGAACACGCCAGATCATCCGCAACCTCGTCACCAACGCCGACCGGTACGGCGGCCCCAACCGGCGGATCGAGGTCACATCGGTCGGTCGCCGGCTGAGGATCTCGGTGATCGACGACGGACCGGGTCTCACCGACGAGCGTGTCGCCCAGATCTTCGGGAGCTTCGGGCATGTCGCCAGCTCCGGAGTCGAGGGGTCGATGGGTCTGGGACTGAACGTCTCCCGGATGCTCGCCGACCTGATGGGCACCAAACTCGTCTATGAGCGCTTCGGCAGTGAGACGCACTTCTCGATCGACCTCGACCTCGCAGACGTCTCCGACGTCGCAAGCGGCGACGCCTGATCTAGGGTTGTGACCCCACAGTCTCAGGACAAACCGATGCACACGTCCCGCTCCGTCGGACCAACGCAAACGCACATCCACCGGCTCTCCGGTGAGTTCGTCACGCAGTCCGGAGCGGTGCTTCCCGAGGTCGATCTGGCCTACGAGCTGTATGGCGAGATCAACGATCGGCGCGACAACGTCATCCTCGTGTTCCATGCCCTCACCGGCAGCCAGCACGCAGCCGGACAATGTGACGCCGTGCCAGTGGTCGGTGAACGCTGGACCGACGACCTCCGGACAGGCTGGTGGGACGGCTACGTCGGCCCCGAGCGCGGGATCGACACGGACAGGTATGCGGTGTTGTGCGTGAACTACCTCGGTGGGTGCTACGGATCGACCGGACCGGCGTCGATCGATCCTTCGACGGGCTCACCGTACGGCGGCTCGTTCCCGACGCTCACGCTGACCGACATCGTCGATTCGCAGGCCCGGCTCCTCGACGAGCTCGGCATCCACACGCTGCACGCCGTGATCGGGGGTTCGGTCGGCGGGTTGATGTGCGCCGTCTTCGCAACGAAGTATCCGGATCGGGTGAAGGTCGTCATCCCGATCGCCGCCGGATTCGGCGTGACCTCGTTGCAGGTGCTGCACAACTTCGAGCAGATGTTCGCCATCGTCACCGACCCGGCCTTCAAGGGAGGCGACTACTACCCCGGGCCGGGCCCAGAGCTGGGTCTGAGCCTCGCCAGGATGATCGGGCACAAGACCTTCGTGTCGCTCGACGCGCTGCAGGAGCGGGCCCGGAGTGAGATCGCGTCGCACGTGAACATCGGTGGCTACGAGGTCGGTCATCCGATCGAGTCCTACATGCTGCACCAGGCGCAGAAGTTCACGCGGCGCTTCGACGCCAACACCTACCTGCGGATCATGATGGTGTGGCAGCAGTTCGATCTCGTCGGGGAGGTGGGTGGCGGCTCGATCCCGCAGCTGCTCGAGCGCTGCCGTGATCAGCGCTGGCAGATCTTCACCATCGATTCGGACGTCTGCTTCTATCCCGACGAGCAGACCGACATGGTCGAGACGCTGAAACGCTCGAGGGTGCCGGTGAGGCGGTTCACCGTTCACTCGGACAAAGGCCACGATTCGTTCCTGACCGAGCCCGAGCTCTACACCGCCCTGCTGCGCGACGCCCTCACCGGCCACTGGTGAGCCCGTTCTTGTGACGCCTGACCACCCATGTGGTGGTTCAGCGTCACAAGAACGACCTCACAACGGACTGCGGCCGGGGCCGGGGGGGCCGGCGAAGGCCTGGGCGATCGACATCCACTCGTGGGCGATCGGGCCTTCCATGACCAGGTGCGTGTCGTCGAGGTGTCGCCGCTGGGTGACGACGAGGCAGAAGTCCTCGAGCGGTCCGGTCACCGAGTTCGACGACGCGTCGTTCCACACTCTCACGGTGCCCGTCGGCCCGCGCAAGGCCACGCGGACTCGCTCGTCCGGAGCCTCCAATCCTCGGTTCTCATAGGAGAACCGGAAGGTCCGGATTCCCAACTCGGCGATGTGGAACAGGCGGTCGGTCGGCTGCCGGTCGACGCCTAGCGCGTCGACGATGTCCTGGCCATGCGCCCAGGTCTCCATGATCCTGGCGATGACGAACGAGCGAGCCCGCATCGGCGGTCCGTACCAGGGGATCCGCTCATCGGGATCGCGCCCTTCGAGCGCCGACGCCAGGTCGTCGCCTGAGCGAACGAGCCACTCGATCAGCTCGCCGGGCTCCATTTCACGCCCGCGAGCCAGGTGTTGGTCCATGTACACGTCGGCTCCGACCTCGGCCATGGCGGCGACGCCGGCGAAGAAGGCGTCAGGATCCGATACCGCCTTGGTCGCCTCGTCGTCGAAGAACGCCAGATGAGAGACCTGATCTCGCACCATCCACGGCTGCGCGGGGGTCGGCAGGTCGAAGCTCCTGGGGCCGGCCGCCTCGAGGATGTCGATCAGCTCGGCCCGCTCAGCCAGAAAGTCTTTGATGGCCCGTCGCATCGAAGAGCGAGGCTAGCTGTTGCGGCTTCCGGCTTCCGGCTGCCGGCTGCCGGCTACCAGCCCTTCGGATTCGGACCGTCTTGGCTCTCCGGCGGCTGCGGAGGCGGGCAACGCGCTCCCTCTAGAGGTAGAGGCCCGTGTGGGGGGTGGGGAGGCGGAAGGCGTCGTCGAGGGCAGCGAGCAGGTCGCGAGGGCCGGTGAGCGCGGTCGTCAGGGCGAGTGAGCTTGCCGGTCGGGCGCCGAGCCACATCCTGGTGAAGGGCCCGACGGGCGTGTCGAGTGTCGGAAGCCCGGTTGTCGTGCCGGTCTCGACCGTCGAATCTGCGGCGATCGTGACCGTGTAGTCGCCTGCGATCCCCGGCCACCCGACGTCGGTCTCGCCGATCGGGTCGGAGAGAGCCAGGTTGAATCGGATGGGCTCACCCGACCAACGGCGGGCAGCGACGCAGGCGTCGAGGTCCAGGATCCTGGCCTGCCACCAGGCGTGCGAACGGCCACCGACCTCGAAGTCGGTCTTCCGGGTCACGATCCGCTGGCGGTTCGGATGGCGGATGAGGTCCTGGATCTGGATCTCGGGCGGTTCCATCAGATCGACCGAGCGGACCTGGTCCCCGAGCGACTTGATCATACCGAGCAACTCGAAGAGCTGATCGGTGTCCCGGTAGGCGAGGGCGCCCACCTGGTACGGACCGGATTCCCCCTTCGTCTTCCCCCACACGAAATGGGTGAGCTGGCCGCTTGGGTCGCGGAATCCCAGGCCGAAGGAAGGCGACTCCCACGCCAATTCGGCAGTCAACATGTTCGTCGAGTCCAGCCGGATCCCACCGTGGGACCGCTTCCTCGCCAGCAGGGCCTCGTGTATCTCCTCGACGTCGTCGTTCGAGAGTCGAACCGGCGGCCGTTGCGGATGCGGCACGATGAGCGTGGCCGGGTCGAACCGATAGTGGAGTGAGTATGGCCCGCTGCCGAAACCGAGAAGGTCGTAGAAACCCTGTTCGAAGATACCGAGCAGCGCAACGGCGGCGCCTTCGTTCGCTGCTCGGGCGACGACGTCGGCCGTCACTGCCCTGGCGAGCCCCTGCTTGCGGCCGATCAGCGATGTCGTCACGGACGTGACTCCGGCGAGCGGAAGGTCGATGCCGGCGTAGGAGATGGCGCCGCGATGGACGGTGGCGGAGCATTCTGCTTCGCCGGCCATGACCGCAACCGTGCCGATGGCATCGGTGAAGAACTGTTCGAGGGCGGCTGCCTCCTCGTCCGACTCGATCCAGCCGCATTCCTTCCAGATCCGCTGGATGGCGGCGAGGTCTGATGGTTCGTACCGTCTGATGTCCATGAAGTCCGACGGTACCTGTCCGATTCCCAGGAGCGGGGTGCTTTACGCCTGACCGGTCAGCCGGTAGAGCGCCTTGACCAGCGCATGATTGCCTTCGCCGCCCAGCCCCTGCTGCTGGAGCGTGCGGTACAGCTGATGGATCAGCGAGGTGGCGATCACGGGCACACCGAGCTGGTCTGCACGTTCGAGCACGAGCCTGAGATCCTTCTGTTGCAGGTCGATCGTGAAACCCGGACGCCAGTCGTCGGCGATCATCTGCGGACCGCGGTTCGACAGCATCCAGGACCCGGCCGCTCCGCCGGCTACGGCATCCAGCGTGCGTTCGAGATCGAGGCCGGCCGCCTCAGCGAACAGCAGCGCCTCGGAGACGGCCAGTTGATTGACGACCACCAGGATCTGGTTGACCAGTTTGACGGTCTGACCGTCACCGAGCCCCCCGACGTGGGTGATCGTGGTGGCGTACGCCTCGAGGATCGGCTTCGCCCGATGGAAGGCGTGGTCATCGCCTCCGGCCATCACCGACAGGGTCCCGTTCTGGGCTCCTTCGCTGCCCCCGGACACCGGGGCATCGAGCCACGCTCCGCCACGCTCGGCGACCAGCTCGCCGAGCCGGATCGTCTCCGACGGGCTGATGGTCGAGTGGTCCACGATCAGATGACGTCCCTCGACGGCATCGATGAGCCGGTGGCTGCCCTCGATCAGGTGGACCACGTCCGGTGTGTCCGACACGCAGATCATCACGGTGTCGCAGATCTCGAACAGTCGCGTCGGCTCGTCGACGACGGTGGCGCCCTCGATGGCGAACGCCTTCTCGGGAGTGCGGTTCCACACCGCAACGTCGTGTCCGAACCGGACCAGGTTGGCGGCCATGCCGGACCCCATGATCCCGATGCCGATGAACCCGATCATGCTTCGTGCACGATCGCCAGCACGGCGTCGCCCTCCACCTGGTCTCCCACCTGGACGAGGATCGATGCCACGGTTCCCGCCGTGGGGGATCGAAGGGTGTGTTCCATCTTCATCGCCTCCATCACGATCAGTGCGTCTCCCTGTTCGACTTCTGCCCCCTCTTCGGTCAGCACCTGGAGGATCTTTCCCGGCATGGGAGACTGCAGGCTCCCGGGATCGATGTCGATCTGCGACGGCGCGAACCGCGGGAGCATCCACAGCTCGGCCGTTCCGTCGAAAGTCACGACGTGGGCGACGTCACCGGTCCAGCTGATGCGGGGACGGGTGATCTTCCCGCCGAGTTCGAAGATCGCGGGTGAGTCCGGCTGGTAGCGGGCTTCGATCAGTTCGTCGCCCACCTCGACCATGAACGTGCTCTTCCCAGTCGAGACGTACCGGACATCGATCGGCTCTCGAGCTGCCGGCGACGAGAACGAGACGCTCTGCATCGACGACGGGTTGTTGCGCCAGCCGGACGGGATAGACCGGAGAACGGTGGCCTTGCTCCGGCGGCGGACCGACGCGTCGAGCGCGGCGACGACGGCCGCCCCATGCAGCTCCGCAGGTGTCAGGAAGGGGGTGGACAACCCGACGGGATCATGGCGTTCGAGGAAGTGGGTGTCGATCTCTCCCGACATGAACTCGGGGTGCTCGAGGATGCCGACCAGCAGCTCGCGATTGGTGGTCATCCCTGCAACGACAGACCGCCGTAGCGCCAACGCGAGGAGCCGTGCGGCGCTCGCCCGGTCGTCGCCGTGGGCGATGACCTTGGCGAGCATCGGGTCGTAGTGGACGCTGACGACCGATCCGGCGGCCACGCCGGTGTCGGTGCGAACCGAGTCGGGCACGCGGAATTCGATCAGGCGACCCGTGACCGGCAGATAGTCGTTCAGAGGGTCCTCGGCATAGAGGCGCGCCTCGATGGCATGACCGGAGATCGAGGGCGTCCAGGCTCGAGGCGGGAGGTCGTCGCCCATCGCGGTCAGGAGCTGGAGCTCGACGAGATCGAGACCGGTCACCATCTCGGTCACCGGATGCTCGACCTGGAGGCGCGTGTTCATCTCGAGGAACCAGAAGTCGCCGTCTTTGAAGAGGAACTCGACCGTTCCGGCGCCGACGTAGCCGACGGCCTCGGCGGCGTCGACCGCCGCTGCGCCCATCTTCGCCCGCAACTCGGCGTCGATCGCCACGGAAGGGCTCTCCTCGATGATCTTCTGATGGCGCCGCTGGATCGAGCACTCGCGTTCGAACAGTGACAGCGCCCGGCCGGTGTGGTCGGCAAAGACCTGGATCTCGATGTGGCGGGGTGCTTCGAGGTACTTCTCGAGGAAGACGGTGTCGTCGCCGAACGCCGACGCTGCCTCCCGCTTCGCCCCGGCGACGGCGTCCTCGAGCGAATCGGGATCGTCGACGATGCGCATCCCTTTGCCGCCGCCACCGGCACTCGCCTTGATCAGGACGGGATAGCCGATCCGACTGGCGGCTTCCCCAGCGCCGCCGTCGGTGACGTCGATGCTGGGGAGCGTCGGAACGCCGGCCTGGGCCACGAGCTTCTTGGAGGCGAGTTTGGAGCCCATCACGTCGATCGCGTTCGGCGGGGGCCCGACCCAGATCAGGCCGGCATCGAGCACCGCCCTGGCGAAGGCCGCGTTCTCGGAGAGGAAGCCGTATCCGGGGTGGATCGCACTTGCTTCCGCCGCCCTGGCCGCCTCGATGATGGCGTCGCCGCGCAGGTACGACTCGGCGGGTGACGACCCGCCGATCGAGACCGCCTCGTCGGCGGCGCGGGTGAACACCGCATGCCGGTCGGGGTCGGAGTAGACCGCCACCGTGGAGATGCCCATCTTGGCCGCCGTCTCGAACACCCGAACGGCGATCTCCCCCCGATTCGCAACGAGCAACTTCGAGATCACAGCCGTCTCTCCCGCAAGTCGAGCCGGTACGTGGATTGTGATACGTCGAACGTGAAACGCATGATCACATCCTGAAGACGCCGAATTCCGACGTCCCCTCGACCGGCCCGGTGTGGACGGCCGACAGCCCGATGCCGAGCACGGTGCGGGTGTCCCGCGGGTCGAAGAGACCGTCGTCGCGGACCCGAGCGGTGGAGAAGTAGGCCTGCTCCTCGAACCCGATCTGGGCCTCGATGGCGGTGGTCCGGTTCTGGTCGGCCTCTTCGTCGAACTCGGCGCCGCGCGCCTCGGCGGCGGCTCGCGAGATGATCGACATCACCCCGGCCAGTTGGGTTGGCCCCATGACTGCGACCTTGTGGTTCGGCCAACCGAAGACGAAGCGCGGGTCGTAGCTCCGGCCCGACATTCCGTAGTTGCCCGCCCCATACGAGACCCCTGCCATGAGGGAGATGTGGGGCACCGTGCTGTTGGCCACGGCGTTGATCATCTTCGCTCCGTCCTTGATGATCCCCCGCTGCTCGTACTGGCGGCCGACCATGTAGCCGGTTGCGTTGTGGATGAACACGAGCGGGGTGTCGTAGCGGTTGCACAGCTGGATGAACTCGGTCGACTTGTGGGCCTCCTCGCTGAAGATCACGCCCTGCTGATTGGCGATGACGCCGACCGGGAATCCGTGGATCGAGCCCCATCCCGTCACCATCGAGGTTCCGTACACCTGCTTGTACTCGTCGAAACGCGAGCCGTCGAGCACCCGGGCGAGCACCTCGCGCATGTCCATCGGGATCTTCAGGTCGCGTGGGATGATCCCGAGGAGATGCTCGGGATCATGGACCGGATCGTCGGGCGACATCGTCGGGCCCGGGCCTTGTTTGCGGTGGTTCAGGTGAGCGACGATCTGACGCCCCATCCTGAGCGCGTCGTGCTCGTCCTGTGCGAAGTAGTCACCGAGCCCGGAGATCCGGCTGTGCATCTCTGCTCCGCCCAGCTCCTCGTCCGTGGATTCCTCGCCGGTCGCCATCTTGACGAGCGGCGGGCCACCGAGGAACACCTTCGCGGCCTCTTTCACGAGTACCGCGTAGTCGCACATCGCGGGCACATAGGCGCCGCCAGCGGTCGAGTTGCCGAACACGAGGGCGATGGTCGGGATGCCGAGCTTCGACATGTGGGCGAGGTTCCTGAACCACTTGCCGCCAGTCAGAAAGACCTCGGCCTGGTCGGGGAGGTCGGCCCCGCCGGACTCGACCAGGTTGATGAGGGGCATCCGGTTCTGGAGGGCGATGTCTTGGGCCCGCAGCGTCTTGGCGAGGGTGAACCGGTTCGACGAGCCGGCCTGCGACGTCGGGTCGTTCGCCGAGATGACGCACTCGACGCCCTCGACTACGCCGATGCCGGTGACCACGTTGGCTCCCAGCGGCTTCTGGCTGCCCCATGCCGCAAGTGTCGAGAACTCGAGGAATGCGGTGTCGTGATCGATGAGCAGCTCGATCCGCTCCCTGACCAGCAGCTTCCCGCGCTTGCGATGGCGGTCGATGTACTTCGGTCCGCCGCCCTGGCGCGCCTGAGCCTGCAGCGCCTCGAACTCATCGAGTTTCTCGATCATGGCGTCCCGATTGGCGATGAAGTCCGCCGAACGAACATCGAGACCCGATCCCAGCACTTGCATGCCCGGTACCTTACGCGGCCGCCTGGCTCGGCTGCGCCTCGCCTCGGCTCGTTCTCGGTTGTCGGTCATCAGTTCTCAGTCCGCTGCCAGACGAGCGAGCTCCTCACTCGTCCAGGAGGTAGACGGGCTCGCGGTAATAGCGGATCTCGCCGCGGTGGTGGCGGGCTCGCAGCTGTTCGTGGAGCTCACGGTTCTTCTCGGGGACGCTGGCGTCGGAGGCCAGCCATCGAAGGTCGATGTCGAGGTGGAGCACTCGACCGGGGACGATGAAGCGCGTGACCCCTGCGGGAAGCAGCTGACCCGATCGGGCGGCGAGCAGGACCTGTTCCACCGAGAAATGCGGGAAGACCACCATCGCTGCCAGCTCGGGAAATTCGGCGACGACGTTGGACAGGTCGCGCTCGAGCGTCCGGGCGACCGTGGACACGTCGGTGTAGGCGCGGGTGGCACGTTCGGCAGCCTGGAAGCGATTCACGCCGTGCTCGGCCAGGACGACCACGGCGTCACCTGCAGGATCGATCACCGCGCAGACGCCGCCCTGTTCGAGGAGCATGTCGATCGCGATCGCCGCTCGGGTCGGCTCGGTGAACAAGCCCTCGGTGGCCTCTACCGCGGCAACGGCTTCGGAGAACGTGGTGTCCAGGAGACCGTGGCTCCACGTCTCGAGCTGGAGCGAATCGTCGGCCTGGACCACCTGGACGACCATGTGCTCGAACCCGGCCCGGCGCAGCGCCTCGGACCGGGTGGCGCCGTCGAGGAGCACGAAATGGTCCTCGACCGGCGTGACGATCGGAGGGTTGCGCAGCGTGTCCTCGGTGCGGAGGCGTTCCGCCAGCGCATCGACCCGACGGTTGTCGTGAGCCTCGTGCGGCACGAGCGAGGCTGTCTCGATGACCCGGACCGGGAGGACCGTTCTGGGCTCGATGTCGGTCAGCAGGTCGATCATCTGTCGGGCGACGTCGATCGCCGCCGTCGTCTGCGCGTCGCTGGTCGACGCGCCGATGTGCGGGGTGGCGATGACCTTTGGGTGCCGGGCGAGTCGAGAGTCCACGGCCGGCTCGGTTGCGAAGACGTCGAGGGCCGCCCCCCTGATGCGATCGTCGTCCAGGGCGTCGAGCAGTGCCTGCTCGTCCACGACCGAGCCGCGGGAGGTGTTGATGAGCCAGGCGGATGGCTTCATCTTCGAGAGGAAGTCGGCATCGACGAGACCCTCGGTCTCTTCGGTCGCGGGCACGTGGATCGTCACGAAGTCGGAGTGGGCGAGGAGGTCGTCGAGGTCGACAGGCGCGACGCCGGCATCGAGATACAGCTCGGGGGTGGGCCTGCGTTGGTTGGTGACGATGTCCATGTCGAAGGCGCGGGCGCGTTCGGCAACCGAGCGTCCGATACGGCCGAATCCGATGATCCCGAGCGTCTTGCCCGAGAGCCCGGTGCCCATGAGCGCCGACTTCTCCCATCGGCCCTCCTTGAGGCTCGCATCGGCCTTGGGCAGGTTCCGCGCGAGGGCCAGGACGAGCGCGAGCGTGAGCTCGGCGACGGCGATCGTGTTGGCGTCGGGGCTGTTGATCACCTGAACACCGGCGTCGAGCGCCGCCGGAACGTCGATGGTGTCCAGCCCGGCTCCCGCCCTGGCGATGACCTTGAGATGGGTCGCCCGAGCGATCACATCGGCAGTCACCTTCGTTGCGCTGCGAACCACGATGCCCTCGTACTCGCCGATGATGGCTGTGAGTCGCTCCGGTGTCGGCCCGAGCTCGATGTCGACGTCGAAGTGCTCCCGGAGCAGGTCGGTGCCGGTGTCGGCGATCTCGTCTGCGATCAGGACTTTGGGTCTGCGGATCGGTTCGGTCACGTCAGGCTCCTCCCGCCACCGATCACGTGGACGTGGCCGGTGATGTACGACGATCGGGCCGACGCCAGGAACGCAACGAGCTCGGCGACCTCCGAGGGCTCGCCCATCCGCTTCATGGGGATCGCCTCGATCATCCTCGCCCGGATGTCGTCGGGAATTCCCATCGCCATCTCTGTGGCGATCAGCCCGGGGGCGACGGCGTTCACGTGGACGCGGGGTGCGAGCTCGATGGCCAGCGCCCTGGTCAGCCCGACGATCCCGCCTTTGGACATCGAGTAGTTGAACTGCCCGAAGTTGCCGAGGTACGCCCGTGAGGCGATGTTGACGATCCCGGCGCCCTGGTCGAAGCGTCCGGAGAGTGCCTGGATGAGCCGGTGCGGCGCCCCGAGATTGACCGCCAGCACCGCGGCGAAGTCTGCTTCGGTCATGTTGACCAGGCGGGCGTCCCGCGTGATCCCGGCGTTGTTGACCAACATGCCGATGGGCTCGTCGTGCAGGGCGGCTGCCACCGCCGCGATGCCGTCGTCGTTCGTGAGGTCGACCTGGACGGGAGACACCTCGGTTCCGGTGGCGGAGATCTCAACGGCGGTGTCCGCCAGCTCGGGGGCGAGGTCGACGAGGACGAGTCGATCGACCTCGGCTGCCAGCCGCTGAGCGATCGCTGCGCCGATGCCCCGCGCCGCGCCGGTCACGATGCCGACGGTCACGGAAGCGCCTTGCCGATCTGGGCTCCTCTGAGCTGGACGAGCTCACCGGTGGGACCGCCGGGTTCGAGTAGCCGCTCGACCCAGGCAGCGACGATCGATGGCGGTGCATCGTCGCCGACACCGAGGACATTGACGGGGACGCCGGACTTCGCCATCTCGACCGCCAGGGTCCTCGCCGCCGACAGCAGGCCGGTGGCGACCATGGCGTTGCCTGCGCCGGTGCGACCGAGCAGCGCGTCCGAAGACACGATGTACACGACTGGGCGCCCGTCGATCGCCGCCGGCCGGGTCGCAACGAAGGCTTCGTTCAGCTCGGCTGCGATGTGAACCCAGTCGTCGTCCACGTCATCGGCCTGGAACACCACGGCATCGGTGAGGTGGGACAACAGCGTTGCGATCGCATCATCGGTTCTGATCACTGGTCGCACGATACGCGGGCGGCGCCGGGCCGGCACCAGAATCGGGGATGGTCACTGGTCCAACGGCGGTGGCGGGAGGGTCGAGCGGACCTGGCGTCCATCGATCCTGATCGGCGACCCCAGGCCGCGGACACGGCCGGCGACCGGATGGTCGTACTCGTGGACCATCTCGTTGTGGCGGACCTGAGGGTCCTCCCACACCTCGGGGAGGGTCAGAACCCGACCACACGGGAGGCCGGCTCCCGTGAAGAGGTCCAGCCAGTGAGCGGTGGTCTCGGAGGCGAAGATTGGTTCGAGGATGTCCTCGAGCGCCTCGCGATTCGCCAGGCGGGCATCGTTGCCCATGAACGGGTCGATCAGATCGACCCGGCCGAGGGCCTCGCACATGATCTGGTAGTGGCGGTCCGACACGATCGCGATCACGAAGTGGCCATCGGCGGTCTCGAACATCCGGTTCGGTGCGAGAAACGGGGACGCCGTGCCGGTTCGTTCGGGCTGTTCGCCGAGGGCGAAGGCGATGGCGTTCCAGCCGGCCTGCACGGCGATCAGGCTGTCGCGTAACGAGACATCGACGCGATGACCCGAGCCGGAGCTCGAGCGCCCCACGAGGGCGGCGCAGATCGCGAGCGCGGTATTGGTGGCGGCGACATAGTCGCCGATCGTGGTGGCGGTCTTGCCAGGCGGCGATCCCGGCTCGCCGGTCAGCGACATCATCCCCGACTCGGCCTGGAAGATGACGTCGATCCCGGTCCGCTCGGCGTCGGGGCCGTCGGCGCCGAACGCGGACACCACGGCATAGATCACGTCAGGGTTCGCCGAGCGGACCGCCTCCTCGTCCAGACCGAGCCGCGCCATCGCCCCGTGCCTGAGGTTGTTGACCACCACGTCGGCAGAGGCGGCGAGCTCGAAGGCCTTGCGCCGTCCGGCATCGGAGCGGAAGTCGACCACGATGGAGCGCTTGCCACGGTTGGTGGAGAGGAAGAAGGCCGATTCCCCGTTGATGTACGGGCCGAACTGGCGGCCGAGGTCGCCCGATGGGGGCTCGACCTTCACCACGTCCGCGCCGAGGTCGGCGAGGAGCATCGCGCAGAATGGAGCGGCGATCAGATTGCCGAATTCGACCACGCGTGTCCCGGCCAGCGGTCCAGGTGTCTGTGATTCGGTCATCCGATTGAAGCTACCCGCGGTCGGCGCAGCATCCTGGGCGGTCGGGACATTCGGCCTCGGAAAGGTGACGGACGGAGGCTCCCGGTGCTCTCGCGAACCCATAGAGTGAGGCCCAGGTATCGAGAAGGAGTCACAGCGTGAGCATCGTCGTCGGATTCATCGACACACCGGAGGGCAACGCCGCAGTCCAGTCGGCGATCGATGAAGCCAAGTTGCGGTCCACGTCGATCGTCATTCTCCATTCAATGGTGGGCGGTGGCCACGAGAAGGGATCGGAGTATCTCGCATCCGCCGAGGCGATCGAGCGAATCGAGCAGCTCCTCTCGGAATCGGGTGTTGAGTACTCGTCCCACGAATACGTGCGCGGCAAGTCGCCAGCCGAGGACATCGTGACTGCTGCCAAGGTCCACGACGCCGAGCTCATCGTCATCGGCATTCGCAAGCGGTCCGCCACCGGGAAGCTGCTGCTGGGCTCCAACGCCCTCGACATCCTCCACGACGCCCCCGTCCCCGTCCTCTGCGTCAAGGCAGGGTGACGTTCCACGTTCCAGGTTGAATCGTGAAACGTGAAACGTGAAACGGGTCAGGCGATGACTGGGACGTTCGCCATCGCGGCGCGGACCTTCTCCTCGGGGTAGTCGTAGTCGACGAGCTCGCCTGAGAGATACGCCTCATAGGACTTCAGGTCGAAGTGACCGTGACCACACAGCGCCGTCAGGATGACCGTCTCTTCGCCTGTCTCCTTGGCACGGTTGGCCTCCCGGATCGCAGCGGCGATCGCGTGGGTCGGCTCCGGTGCCGGCACGATGCCTTCGCTCTTGGCGAACTTGATGGCGGCGTCGAAGCACTCGTTCTGATGGATCGCCTCGGCCTCGACCAGGCCCGACTCGTAGATGTGCGAGACCAGCGGTGCCATGCCGTGGTAGCGCAGCCCTCCGGCGTGGATCGGATCAGGGATGAAGTCATGGCCGAGCGTGTGCATCTTCACGAGCGGCGTCATTCCCATCGTGTCACCGAAGTCATACCGGTACTCACCCTTGGTCAGCGACGGGCAGGCCGCAGGCTCGACGCAGCGGATCGTCGGGTTCATCCGGCCCGCCATCTTCTCCCTGAGGAACGGGAACGAGAGGCCACCGAAGTTCGACCCGCCGCCGGTGCACCCGACCAGGAGGTCGGGGGTCTCGCCGATCTTGGCGAGCTGCAGCAGGGCTTCCTCTCCGATGATCGTCTGGTGCATCAGCACGTGGTTGAGCACCGAGCCGAGCGCGTACTTGGTGTCGGGGTCGCCGACGGCTGCCTCCACGGCCTCGGAGATGGCGATGCCGAGGCTTCCGGGAGAATCGGGATCCCTGGCGAGGATCGCCCGACCGGCTCCTGTGAGGTCCGATGGGCTGGGATGCACGGTCGCCCCCCAGACCTGCATCATCGTTCTCCGATACGGCTTCTGGTCGTAGGAGGCGCGCACCTGCCACACCTCGCACTCCATCCCGTACTGGGCGGTGGCGAACGCCAGCGCCGAGCCCCACTGTCCGGCTCCGGTCTCGGTCGTCAGCTTCTTGACGCCCTCGGAGTGGTTGTAATACGCCTGTGGCACCGAGGTGTTGGGCTTGTGCGACCCGGCGGGCGAGACGCCCTCGTACTTGTAGTAGATACGGGCGGGCGTATCGAGGAGCTTCTCGAGCCGGTGCGCCCGATACAGCGGTGACGGCCGCCACAACCGGTACACGTCGAGGACCTCGCCGGGGATGTCGATGTAACTCTCGCTGGACACCTCCTGTTCGATGAGGGCCATCGGGAACAGCGGGGCGAGGTCGTCGGGTCCGATCGGCTCGTGCGTGCCAGGGTGGAGCGGGGGAGGGGGCGGCGTCGGGAGGTCCGGGATGATGTTGTACCACTGGGTCGGCATCTCGGATTCGTCGAGAAGGATCTTGGTCTGGGCAGCCATGTGCGCTCCTGATCGCTGGGTCGGGGACGGTAATGGCCCCCGTGGGCGGACAGCCCCGGAAAGCCGGTTCGACCGCCTGGCGGCCGGATTCTTCTCCTCAAGGCGCCCGCGCGGCCGGCCGATGACAGCTCGACAGTGGTAATCGAGGAGAACCGACGATGATGCTTTCTGGCAACCTGACCGACTGGAGTGTCGGCGACCTCCTGCAGATGCTCCACATCACCAAGAAGACGGCTTCGCTTCACGTGTCCGGGGCCGATCGGGCCGGCGTGGTGCACTTCGAAGGCGGTGCCATCGTCAACGCCGACGTGTCTCTCGGCGGCGGTGCCGGCGAGCACCCCCGCGACGAAGTCATCGAGGCGGTGTACGTCCTGGAGTTGCTCGGCGAAGGCACCTTCGAGATCAAGGGTGAGGTGCCGTCGCGCACCGTGGACCCGATCCCCGTCGCCGAGGCGCTCGAGCTCGCCGGCGAGCACCTCGAGGCCGAGAAGCACCTCGACGAGACCGGGCTGCTGGCGGCGCGCGGTCTGCGGCTCGCCCAGACCATCGAAGAGCCGATCATCCTCTCCGAGCAGGTGTGGAACGCCATCTCGGCATCGATCCCGGCATTCACCTTCCCCGAGCTCGAAGCGCGGCTCGGACGCGCCGGCGCCGTCGCAACCATCGAGCAGTTCCGGGATCTCGGCATCCTGGAAGCGGTACTCGAGGACGTCGAGCTGCCGGCCGCCCAGAACGAACCGATCGTGGTCGCTCCGGAGGAACCGAACCCGATCGTGGTCTTGGAGGAGTCGCCCGCCCTAGGCGATCCGTATGCCCACGATGAACAGTACGCCCACGATGAAACGTACGTCCACGAGGAGTCGTACATCCACGAGGAGCCGCATGTCCAGGATGAGCCGTCGGACCTCGAAGGTGAGGGTGATGCCGAGGTCGACGCTGCCCTCGCAGAGGCGTTTCGCGATGCCTGGATGACTCCCGGCGAGGAGCCCGGCGACGCCATGATCGTCCCCGAAGCTGTCGAAGACGTCCGGCCGATCGTGGCGCAAGCCGCCGACGATTCGATCGTCGTCCCCTCCGTCGACAGCCCGGCGGAACCGGCGGTGGATCCCGCACCGGCGCCGAGCGGCGTTTCGTCCCTCTCGGCCGCCATCCGCGCCGCTGCCGAGGCTGGTGGCGCAGCCGCCGTCGTCAATCAAGCCGACGACGAGTCGAAGCTGCTGTCCGAAGCGGCCGGAGACCCCGCAGCTGCGGAGGCGCCCTCCACCATGGATGCGGCTCCCCACGACGGGGACGGATCGCTGCGTCGAACGGTGCGATCGCTCGTCTCGCCTCCCGAGACCGCACTCGTCTCCGGAGTGCTCGGGGATCTCGGCACCCGCTTCCGTCAGGCGGCAGCCGCTTCCGACAACGAGGACTGACACTCGATCTTCGCAGCCCGGCCGGGACAGAGCGGGCGTAGCCTGATGGCGATGTCACTGCCACCGCCGCCCCATTTCGACCCGTCAGCCTGGGCGAGCGCCTCGCCGCTCGTGATCGGCATCGCCGGCGGTTCGGGCTCGGGCAAGACGACGATCGCCGAGGCACTCGCCGATGCGATCGACGGCGTCACCTTCATCCGTCACGACGACTACTACCGTCATCGGCCGGAGCTGACGCTCGAACAGCGGGCATTACTCAACTACGACCACCCCGACTCGCTGGAGACCGATCTGCTCGCCAAGCACCTGGGGATGCTGCGAGACGGTCAGCCGATCGACAAGCCGACCTACGACTTCACCAACCACGTGAGGTCGGACGTGACCATCACCATTGCTCCCGCTCCCGTCGTGGTGGTCGAAGGCATCCTCGTGCTCGCCGAGCCCGAACTGCGAGACCACATGGACCTGAAGGTGTTCGTCGACACCGACGCCGATCTGAGGCTCGCCAGGCGGCTCGAGCGTGACATGACCGAGCGCGGACGAACACCGGATTCGGTGTTGCGCCAGTATCTGGCAACGGTCAGACCCATGCACCTCCAGTTCGTGGAGCCATCGAAGCGCCACGCCGACATCATCATCCCCGGCGGTATGCGGATCGGTGCGGTGGCAACGATCATCGAGTTGATGCGCGCTCGCTTCATCTGAGCCCCGTCCAACTCGTCGTCCCCTCAGGGGGTCTACGATCTCTCGGATGTCGGTGAACGTTGCAGTCGTCGGAGTCGGAGCCATGGGCGAGGCGATCGTGCGCGGCCTGCTCGCCAGTGGATGGGAGCCGCACTCGGTGGCTGCCCTGGTGCGGACCGCCGATCGGGCTTCCGAGCTCGCCGAGTCGCTCGGAATCGAGGCGGCAACAGATGCAGCCCAGGCGATCCCGGGTGCCTCGGTCGTGGTGATCGCCGTGAAACCCAAGGATGTGGAGTCCGTGCTCACCGTGATCTCCGACCATCTCGAAGCCGACGCGGTGGTGTTGTCGGTTGCCGCCGGCGTGACGGTCGCTGCCATCGAATCCGTGCTGGTCGACCGTGCGGTCGTCCGCTCGATGCCCAACACACCGGCGATCGTCGGAGAGGGCGTCGCCGGCGCCGCGGTGGGCCATCACACCACCGAAGCCCAACTGGAGCGAGCCATCTCGGTCCTCGAGGCCGTTGGCGTGGTCGAGGTTCTCGACGAGACGGTGCTCGACGCCGTCACCGCCGTGTCGGGGACGGGCCCGGCCTACGTGTTTCTCCTCGCGGAAGCACTCATCGAGGCGGCGATCCGAGAGGGCATGTCTCGCCGGGTCGCCGAGACGTTCGTCCACCAGACGATCCGCGGTGCCGGTCACCTGCTGACCGAGACGGGGGTGGGTGCGCCGAGGTTGCGCAGCCAGGTCACGTCGCCGGGCGGCACGACTGCGGCAGCAGTCCACGTCCTCGAAGAGCGGGGCTTTCGCGCCCTGGTCGAGGACGCCGTTCGCGCCGCCGCGAAACGCTCGCGAGAACTGGGCTCGGTCGACTGACGGCGCCGGCTTCGGCCCGGTGTATGTTGATTGTGATGAGTCTCTTCTCCAAGGTCGTCTTGTCGGCCACCCAGCACCCGTTGGTGACCAGAACCGTCACGGGCACTGCGCCGGGACGTCTGGTCGCCGAGCGTTTCGTCGCCGGCGACGACCTCGACGGAGCGACCAGCGCCGCGCTCGGCCTCAACGGCCATGGTCTGACCGTCTCGCTGGATCTCCTCGGGGAGGAGGTCCACGATCGGGAGTCGGCCATGGCAGCCACCGACGAGTATCTGGCATCGATCGAGCGGATCGCATCGGCCGGGATCGATGGCAACATCTCGATCAAGCTCACCCAACTGGGCCTGGCGTTCGACGAGGGGCTCGCCGCCGAGAGCGTCGAACGGTTGGCGGCTCGGGCGGCCGAGATCGGGTCGACGGTGACCATCGACATGGAGGCGTCAGAGTTCACCGATGCGACCGTCGGTCTCTACGAGACGGCGCAGAAGACCCATGGAAACCTGGGGCTGTGCCTGCAGGCCTACCTCCACAGGACCCCCGAGGACCTCGAGCGCCTCCTGCCGCTCGGAGGACACATCCGGCTCTGCAAGGGTGCGTACGTCGAGCCGTCGGCGATCGCGTTCCAATCCGACGACGACGTCGATGCCGCCTTCGCCCGCCTGCTGGAGCGCCTGATGGGCGTCGACGAGGTCAAGCCGGCGATCGCCACCCACGACGGAAGGTTGATAGCGCTCGCCACCAAGCTGGCCGAACGCCGAAGGGGACCGTGGGAGATGCAGATGCTCTACGGCGTGCGGCCCGCCCTGCAGACCGAGCTCGTCGAATCCGGGCACTCGGTGCGGATCTACGTTCCGTTCGGCTCGGAGTGGTACGCATACCTGACGAGGCGACTGGCCGAGCGCCCGGCCAATCTGACGTTCTTCGTGAGAGCACTGGTCGGTCGAAGATGATGCAGCAGGCACCGGGGTTCTCGCTCACGAGCAGCGATGGCGGGTCGGTCTCGCTGAAGGACCTTCTCGGGAGCAAGCTCGTGATCTTCTTCTATCCGGCGGCGATGACACCGGGATGCACCGCCGAGGCCTGTGACTTCCGCGACGACTATTCGGCGTTCACCGACGCCGGCTATCGAATCGTCGGGATCAGCCCGGACAGCCCGGATCGGAACGCCGCCTTCAAGGAGAAGCACGACCTCCCGTTCGCTTTGCTCTCCGACCCGAACCACGTCGTGGCCGATGCGTTCGGGGCGTGGGGAACGAAGAAGAACTACGGGCGCGAATACGAGGGGCTGATTCGCTCGACGTTCGTCATCGATGCCGACGGGACCATCCTCCAGGAGCTGAGAAACGTCAAGGCGACGGGCCATGTCGACCGTTTGAAGGCGGCCCTCGGCATCGGCTGATCAGCCGGGGTCGAGCGACCCGACGAACGCCGACACCGCGGCAATCAGTGGTTCGACGTGCGGGGCATGGCGACAGCTGTGTGAGAGCTCGAGCTGCACACCCCCGCGTCGAGGGAGGTTGACCGGGTTGGCGGGGTGCGCCCCTCGCAGCCCGCTGGGGATGTCGTCGCCGGTGACCACATCGAGGTCGGTGCCGTGACGGAGCCTGTCGGCCATCTCGCCCGCCAAACCGCCAGAACCGCCACCCACCAGCACCGTGCGTTCGAGATGGCGGCGACCGAAGCCGTGGAGTGAGACCGCAATGTCCACGTGGTCGATGAAGCGCGCCAGCCGGTCGCTCGTTGCCGGGTCGTAGTGGATCGAGGGGACGTGCCATGCCAGCGCGTCCGACTGGGTGACGACGTAGAGCGACGCTCCGGTGCGGGCGGCGATCGACCGGGCGATCCGGGCCGTCCCCTTTTCGATCCCACCGTGGAGCGCCATGACACCGACCGGGGATCTCAGGTCGACGTGCTCGGAGACGTCCGGATGCGCGAGGAGTTGATCGAACACGCTCGGCATTGTGGTGGGTCCCGGCGGCGAGCGTGTGTTTGAGTCGATGTTCAAGTTCTTGGGGCGCGGGAGTGGTGTGGCGTAGTATTTCGCCCCATGACAGCGACCGCCGAGCGCCCGGACACAGACGACAACACCGAGGCGGAAGTCGGGGGATCCCGACGTCCGACGCCGAGCCAGATCCTGCTCGGATCGGGTGTGGTGGCAGCGCTGGCGATCATGGCGGCGTGGCCGCTGGGATCGATCAGTGCGAAGTTTGTCCCAGAGGTCGGCCGGGAGATCTTCGGCAACATCCCAGGGTTCGTCAAGGCGTCGTTCTACGTCACCACCGGCGTCACGGTCGGGATCATGTTCTATCTCTTCTCGTTGCGGGCGAAGAACTGGTCGCGGGGACAGTCGGAGCGGCGCACCGGACGCTGGCTCGAGCGGTACAAGGCGTTCGAACGCGGGGTCAGCATGCGGACGCTGCTGCGGGACCGCCAGGCCGGTCTGATGCACTCGATGGTGTATTTCGGGTTCATCGTGCTGTTCGTCGGCACCGTCACGCTCGAGATCGACAATCTGCTGCCCTCCAATCTCAAGTTCCTCCAGGGGATCTTCTATCAGGGGTACTCGGCCGTCCTCGACGCCGCTTCGCTGGTGTATCTGGGAGGCCTCGGATGGGCGTTCGTCCGCCGCTACGTCCAGCGTCCTTGGCGGTTGCGCTCAAAGACCAGGCACGAGGATGCGTGGATCCTCGCCACGCTGGCGATCATCGGATTCACGGGGCTCGCCACCGAGGCGGCCCGCATCCGAGTGATGGGCCAGCCCGACTTCGAGGTGTGGTCGTTCGTCGGACATCCGTTGTCCTCGCTGGTGCCCGAGGCGACGGCGGCCGGCTGGCATCAGGCGTTCTGGGTGGCGCACGCCGTTTCGTTTGCCGCCTTCCTGGTGGTGTTGCCGACCACGAAGCTCCGGCACATGGTCACGTCGCCGGCGAACATGTTCCTCTCTCCGAAGGACCGCCCCAAGGGTGCAATGAAGCAGATGCCGAACCTGCTGGAGGCCGAGGACATCGACGTCATCGGTGCCTCGACGATATCGGAGTTCAGCTGGAAGCAACTCTTCGACACCGATGCGTGCACCGTCTGCGGGCGGTGCACCTCGGTCTGCCCGGCGAACATCACCGGCAAACCGTTGGACCCCCGCGAGATGGTCCTCAAGACCGGCCAGGTGATGACGGCCAGCGGCAGCCCGGTGGTCTCGCCTCCGGTCGGGATGGCACCGGGGATCGTCATCGACGGCGAGTCGGTGTTCCAGCGGATCCAGCCCGAAGAGGTCTGGGCCTGCACCACCTGTCGAGCGTGCGACGAGATCTGCCCGGTCAACATCGAGATCCTCGACAAGATCCTGGACATGCGCCGCTACCTGTCGCTGATGGAATCGAACTTCCCGAGCGAGCTCGGCAAGGCCTACATGGCGATGGAGAACCAGGGCAACCCCTGGGGGATGGGCCAGCACAACCGGGCCGACTGGACGTCGAAGCTCGATTTCGACGTGAAGATCCTCGGGGAGGATGGCGTCGACTCCGCCGAGTACCTCTGGTATGTGGGCTGTGCGGGCAGCTTCGACGATCGCAACCAGCATGTGACGATCTCACTCGCCAAGCTCCTCAACGAGGCCGGCATCGACTTCGCGATTCTCGGCCCCCGCGAGATGTGCAACGGCGACCCTGCCAGACGGTCCGGGAACGAGTTCATCTGGCAGCAGCTCGCCCTCCAGAACATCGAGACGTTCGACGACCTCGGCGTGAAGAAGGTCATCACCCAATGCCCGCACTGCTTCAACACGCTCGCAAACGAGTACCCGCAGATGGGTGGCGACTACGAGGTCGTGCACCACACCGAGGTGCTCGCCGAGCTGGTCCGCCAGAATCGGCTCAATGGCTCGGCGAAGGGCTCGGAGAAGAAGAAGGTCACCTATCACGACCCGTGTTATCTCGGCCGCCACAACGACATCTATCTCGCTCCACGAGAGGTCGTGGCCGCCTCCGGCAACGTCGAGATGGTCGAGATGCCCCGCCATGGGACCCGAGGGCTGTGCTGTGGTGCCGGCGGCTCGCGCTTCTGGATGGAGGAGCACACCGGCAAGAAAGTGAACATCGAGCGCGCCGAAGAGGCGCTCGCCACGGGAGCGAGCGAGATCGCCGTCTCCTGTCCCTACTGCTACGTGATGATCGACGACGGCGTGAAGGAGCTCGGCAAGGGCGACGAGGTGCGCGTTCGCGACGTCGCCCAGCTGCTGACCGACGGCTACGACTGACCGGTGCATGCGTCGATCGATGTTCGCGCTCAGCGTCGCGTTGCCTTGCTTGGACGATGTCGTGTGGCGTGGTTCCACCAGCCCAGACGATGCGCTGAATCAAGGTGTGGCGCCGGTGGATGACTAGCCCGAACGCGCGGAACTTGAATAGCGCTAAAGTTCACGGAGAGTGGTTGTACATTGACCGTGGGATGGGCAAACACACAGAGGGCTATCGGATGCCGAGGGCGACAACAGAATGCAGATCCGGCCGGCATGATTTCTCCGCACCGATTGCGGTGGGTGTGGGGATTTCCAGGTCGACGTGCAGGCGGTGCGGAGCGGTAGAGCTCGACATCACCGAACAGACGGTCTCAGGCGCCAACCCGGGACTGTTCGGATCGGGAAGTCGGGATTCGATCTTCGCTGGTGGGCCGACAGGCTCGGACCTCCTAGCACCAGCGGGCTTCGGGGAAGCTCGACACCGCCGCTGATTGTGAGGCATCGGGCAGTAAGACGGGGCGGCCAACAGGTCGCCCCGTCATGCTGTGTTCTTGCCGGCCGACTTCCGGACAGGTGCGTTGGAGGTACACGGGGAGTCACGAGTCCGGAACAGACGCCGGTCGGCCGGGGCTGCCGCTCGCGGGGTTCGGGTGGGTTGTTGTGATCGTGCGTGTGGTCTTGCCGGCCGACTTCCGGACAGGCGCGTTGGAGGTACACGGGGCGTGTGGCGTGTCGCGTGTCGCGTGTGGCGTGTGGCGTGAGGCGTGACGCTCGCGGATACCGGTTCCCGGCCTCTACCCTCATGAGCATGCGTCGGATCGCTCTCGTTCTCACACTCGCCGTGCTGGCGGTTGCGTGCAGCCAAGGGGCCGAGGAGCCCCCCGAATCCACGATTCCCAGCTCCGAGGACCTCTCCGCATCGGCCGACGCGTCGGCGGACACCACCACCACGACCCTCGGCCGACTCGGGTTGGAACAGGCGACGCTCGAGTTCACCGCCTGCATGCGAGAGCAGGGGATCGACACCCCCGACATCCGACTGGACGCCCAGGGACGTCCGGTGCTCGACGACCTGATCGAATCGGTCGACACCACGACCGCGGAGTTCCGCGTCGCGCTGGCGGAGTGCGCCTCGATCCTCACCCGGGCCGGGGCGCTCGATCTCCGCACCGATCCGGAGTTGCAGGCGGTGATCATCGATCAGCTACAGGAGTTCTCCGAATGCGCCCGGCGTGAGGGGCTGAGAGACTTCCCGGATCCGGATCCGGCGTTCACGGGCACCGGCTCGCCGTACCCGTTCGAAGAGATACCCTTCTCCGATCCTGCCTTTCAGAAAGCCCTGGTGGCGTGCCAGGAACTGCTCGGCAACCTGACTGTGAACGGGGGATGAGGCGCCTCGCGCTGCTGATCGGAGTCCTGGTCGTCGGAGCGGCGGCCGGCGTCATCGCCACACAGCTGGGGTCCGACGACCCCGAGATCACCGAGTCGACTCGGCTCCCGGTCGAGTTCGCCGACGTGATTCGCACAGATCTCGTCCAAACCGAGACGCTCGACGGCTCGCTGAGGTTCGCCGACCCTGATCGCCTGCTCTCGCAAGCGGCCGGCACCATCACCGACCTCCCGGAAGAGGGAACGCGACTCGAGATCGGCGACACGGCATTCGAGCTCGACGGGATTCCTGTCGAGCTCCTCCAAGGCGAGCGACCTGCCTGGCGCCCGTTCCTCGACGGGATGGACGACGGCGCCGACGTCGAGCAGCTCGAACGCAATCTCCAACGACTCGGATACGACCCGGGTGAACCCGATCGCGAGTTCGACGACGACACGATCGCTGCGATCGAAGCCTGGCAGGAGGACCGCGGGCGCGAGGTCACCGGCCAAATCGAACTCGGGACGGTTGCCTTCGCCGCGACCGGGTTCCGGGTGGGGGCGCTGATCGCAGCGAAGGGTTCGACGGTGGCGCCGGGAGGCGCGGTCTACGAGACCAGCAGTCTCGATCAGGAGGTGGTGATCGAACTCGACCCCAACGACCTCGATCTGGTGACACTCGGTGCGGTGGTGACGGTCGTGTTACCGGACGACACCGAAGTGCCGGGCGAGATCGCAGAGATCGGCAAAGTCGTCCGACGGTCGGGCCCCGAGCCCGACAGCCCGGGGGTGCTCGACGTCATCGTCTCGATCGATGCGACCTCGTTCGACCTCGAGCGGGCGCCGGTGGAAGTCGAGGTCGAGAGCGATCGAGCCTCAGGTGTCCTGGCGGTCCCCGTGAGGGCACTGGTTTCGCTCTCCGACGGCGGCTACGCAGTGGAGGTCCGAGAAGGAGCCGACTCACGGCTGATAGGTGTCTCCATCGGGGACTTCGCCGGCGGGCTCGTCGAGATCGAGGGTGACCTCGACGAAGGCGATTCCGTTGTCGTCCCGGCCGGTTGACGTGGCGATCGTCCTGTCCCTGGCCGATGTGGTGAAGGAGTATCCGGGGCCCCCTCCGGTCCGGGCGGTCGACGGGATCAGCCTCGATGTCGAAGCCGGCGAACTCGTCGCGGTCGTGGGACCGAGCGGCTCCGGCAAGAGCACACTGCTCCACATCATGGGAGCCCTCGACCTCCCCACGTCCGGTGACGTGGTGGTCGACGGGAACGCGGTCGCTTCGATGTCCGATCGCGAGCTTTCGGCGCTCCGCGCCCACACGCTCGGCTTCGTCTTCCAGGAGTTCTTCCTGATCGACGGAGTCTCGGCCACCGAGAATGTCGCGCAAGGGCTGCTCTACCGGGGGATCGGTCCGGACGAGCGCAGCAAACGGGCGAGATCGGCGCTCGAGCGCGTCGGGCTGGGAGGTCGACTGGGGCACCTGCCGAGCCAGCTCTCGGGAGGTGAGCGGCAGCGAGTGGCGATCGCCCGAGCGCTCGTCGGCGACCCTGCGATCATGTTTGCCGACGAGCCGACCGGAAACCTCGACTCGGTGACTTCCGGTGAGATCATCGAACTGTTTCTCGCCCTCAACGCCGAGGGTTCGACGATTGTCGTGATCACCCACGATCACGAACTGGCGAGCCGGTTTCCGCGCCAGGTCCGGCTCCGTGACGGGCGCCTGGAGATGTCGTGAAGTCGAAGCTTCGGTTCGCCGACACGCTCGGGTTGGCCTGGCTCGGCCTCCGTGCGCGGTCCGGCAGGACGGCGCTGACGTCGCTGGGGATCGCCATCGGGATCGCCGCGGTTGTGGCCGTGATCGGGATCTCGGCCTCCGGGCGCGCCGATCTGCTCGCCGCGCTCGATCGGCTCGGCACCAACCTCCTGCGGGTCTCGGCGGGCCAGGGGATCCTCGGCGGGCCGGCCGAACTCCCGGAGGACGCGCCGGCGATGACCGCCAGGGTCGGCCCCGTCGAGGCGGTGAGCGCGGTTGCCCGCCTGGACGCGACCGTCCGGAGGACCGAGTTGATCCCAGAAGTCGAGACCGGAGGCCTGTCGGTCGTAGCCGTCGAACCCGATCTGTTCGACGTGCTCGGAGGAGAGATGGCGGCGGGAACGTTCCTCGATGCCGGCTCGTCCCGCCTTCCGGCGACCGTGCTCGGCTCCGTCGCCGCCGAGCGCCTCGGCGTGTCGACGCTCGCCTATCAGCAGATGGTCACGATCGATGGGCAGGAGTTCGTCGTCGTGGGGATCGCAGATGGACTCCAGCTCCACCCCGACTTGGAGCGATCGGCCCTCGTGGGATTCGATGTCGCCACCGCCGAGATCGGCGAGGCGCCTCTGTCGGCGATGTACGTGCGGGTCGATCCCACCAGCATCGATGACGTGGTCGAGGTCATTCCGACGACGGTCAACCCCGAAAGCCCGGATCGGGTCGAGATCACGCGCCCGTCTGATGCCCTCGCTGCTCGAGAGGCGGCCGACGCCGCGCTGACGCAGCTGCTCATCGCCTTGGGCTCCGTTGCGCTGATCGTCGGAGGCGTAGCCATCGCCAACATCATGGTGATGTCGGTGCTCGAGCGGAGGATGGAGATCGGCGTGAGAAGGTCCCTCGGTGCGACCAGGGGACACATTCGGAGGCAGTTTCTCACCGAAGCGATTCTGTTGGCCGCCATCGGAGGGCTGGTTGGTGTCGGGTTGGGCGCGGGGATCACGTGGGGCTTCGCCGCAGCCCGTGGACTTCCGGTCACCGTTCCGATCGAGGCGCTCTTCGGGGCCGTCGGCGTGGCCCTCCTGATCGGAACGCTGGCCGGCCTGTACCCCGCCTCGCGTGCCGCAGCGATCCCCCCGTCCCAGGCGGTCCGCGGAACGAGATGAGGCGGGGCCGCGGGAACGTCTCCATTCCCGCGGCCCCCTACGCCTCTCAGACGTCGACCAGCTCGGGCTCGGTGTCGGACTCGTCCCGGGTCACGACGGTCGGCACGGTCGTGCGGCGGCGCCGGACATACCACACGATCGGCACGATCCAGACGAACGGGAGGATCGCCCCGACAGCGAGAACCAGCAGTTCGCCCAGCGTGACGAGTGCCTCCCACGAGGCCTCGAGCCCGTCACGGAACGTGGGCAGGCCGCCCGGATCGACGGCTTGGAGCGTCGCCGTGGCGGTGCTCGCAACGCCGCGGCCAGGCAGGGGATCGCCGTTCTCGTCTATGGCGACCGCCGACACCCTGGTCTGGAGTCGGAACGTCTGCTCGGCTGTCAGCTCGTAGAAGTAGACCGCAGACTGACCCGGCTCGAGGATCTCCTCGGGTTGGATGAACACCGGGGTGAGATCGTCGAGTTCGAGCTCCAGGACCGGGTCGTTCAGCTGGATGTCGGTGAGCGAGGTGTCGCCGGTGTTGCGGATCTCGAAGCAGACCGTCGTCAGCGTGCCCTCGTCGACGACGAGATTGGCGGATCCGGGACAAGACAGCCCCTGATCGGCGGCACCCGGGTAGGAGGTGACGGAGACCGAGATCGAGGGCCGGATGACCGCTTCGGTGATGGTGAGTGTGATGGTGGCGAGGTCGACCTGATCCTGGACCGTCCGGAGCTGACCCCGAAGCGCTTCGAGATTGGTCTCGCGCTGAAGGAGCTGATTCTCCAGGTCGGCGATGTCATTGATGTTCGTGGCGTTCTCGAGCAGCGTGCGCAGGCGCTCGACGCTGGCAGCGGCCGTGTTGATCCTGCTCTCGAGATCGACGACCCGCTCGGTCACGTCATCGGCCGACACCTGCTGGTTGCGAACGGTGCCGATCGAACCGAGTGCATCGAGCGCCTCGGAGAAGTCCTCGGGAAGCACTCGGAACACCAGCATCGTCCGCGGCTCCGGGCTGCCGGTGGTCTCCTGGCCGAACAACAGCCCGCCGAAGCGCTGCATGATCCGGCTCGCTTCACGCGTCGCCTCGGCGACGTCGTTCACTTCGACGGCGATCGACGCGGTGTAGACGATGTCGCGACCGAGGTCGATCGGATTTGCCTGCACGGTGAGGGCGCCGGAGCCGAGCGGGTCCTCGAGCGGGCTCTCTGCACTGTCGCCTCCGGTGGCGAGGTCGCCTTCCCGGACTGCTTCGCCGCTGAGCGCCATCTGGTCGAGGCCCCCGGCGTCGTCGGAGCTCGCCGCCTCAGGGGCGACGTTGATCGCTTCGGTGCCGTCGTCCCCGCTGCTGCATGCCGAGGCCACGAGGGCGATGATCACGGTGAGCACGATGAGTGTCAGTCGGTTTCGCTTCATCAGGTGACCTCCTTGGTCCACCCTCTGACGGCAGCCACCCTGCGTGAGGTTCCCGTCCTGGCTCCCCAGGTCCGGATCAGCTCGTGGGCGGCGGCGCGGTCAGCATGCGATGACGAAGGGGGAGACCGTCTCGGTGTCCGGCGTCTGACCGAACATGAAAAGGGGCTGCATTGCCCTTGTGACCTGGCTCAGGCCGGATCCGGCTGAAGCCGTGCGGACGGAACGGTCGACGCGGGGACGATGAGCGAGAAGCAGGCGCCGCCCAGACGCTCCGAGGATCGGTAGGACATCGAGCCGCCTTGTGCGATGGCCAGAGCCCGCGCGATCGACAAGCCCAATCCAGATCCCGGGATGCGAGCATCGAGACGGTGGGCCCCGCGTTCGAACTGCTCCCAGATCAAGTCCTGGTACTTCCGAGGGACGCCCGGACCGTCGTCGTGCACCTCGATGGCTATCGCCGAGCCGGCCCGCTGCGCAACGATTGCGATGCGTCCACGGCCGTAGCGACCAGCGTTGCTCAGCAGGTTGATGAGGATCTGGCGCGAGCGCTCGGGGTCGCAAAGTGCCGTGAGCGCATTCGGAATGTGGAGATCTGTCCGTGACTCGAGCAACGAGGCGGCGATGGCCGGACGTATCACGTCCTCGACCGCAATCGGTTCGACGGTGAGCTTTTCCTGATGCAGGCTGCCGCGTGCCGATGCAACCAGGTCCGACACGATCCGATTCAGGTAGCTCGACTGTTCGTGGACCATCACCAGGGCCTCGTTCCTGTCCTCGAGCGGGATCTCGTCGTCGATCAACAGCGCAGTGAATCCGTGAACGGCGGCCAGCGGCGTGCGGAGCTCATGGGACACCGAGGCGACGAGATCGTTCCTCTGCTTCTCCAGCAGCTGGGTGCTCTCCCGGTTGGACACCGTTTGGCGTGCAACCACCAGGAGGACGACGGCCGCTGAACCGATGCTCAAGGTCGAATCGACGTGTCCGCTCAACGTGTCGGAGATCTCGTGGAACATCATGGCGCCCACCGCAAGGTAGACCGGGGCTGTCCTCCACCATCGATCGGCACGTTCGAGAGTCGCAAGAGGCCCGGGTCGGTCGATGAGCGCAGCAGCTACTGCCATGAGGAGGTAGGTGAGAAACCAGAGAGCGCTGATGGCGTTGCCCGACCAGTATGTCCCTTTTGCCAGCTCCTCCATGTAGAGCGCGTTGGCAACCACCAGCGTTGCGATGGCGCCTCCCACGGCAAGGATCCGACGGTCGAGCACGTAGCGGGTGGGGCGGACCATGAGGAGAACCAACGCCGTGATCTTCAAGAGATCGAACAGCGGATATGCCCCTGACACGAGACGTGTGAGCAATGAACCCGAGGCCGTGGCCAAGGCGAACATCTCGCCGAGGTACGTGTGCCACATGAGAACTGCCGCCGTCAGCGTGGCAATCGTGGCGTCGAGCAGCCATTTCGTGCGCGCTGCAGGCAAGCTCCGTCGCGCTGGCAGGCGAAGGGAAGCGACGAACAGCAGGAGGAAGCCGGCCGAGTAGGCGACGTCCGCCGGCCCGGGATAGGACGGATCAATGCCACGGAGGCCGCTCGCAGACCAGATGATGTCGCCGACGCTCAGTGCCGCAAAAGCGGCAGTCAAGGTCGTCCAGCCCCTGCGCCCTTCGGCCGGGAGACGGCGGGTCCCCACGAACAGCGCATAGGCGGTGAGTGCTGCGCCGAACAAGAGTCCGATGTCACTGATGAGAGACCATGTTCGATCCGGTTCTGCAGGTGCAAACGCAAGTACCATCGTCCACGTCCCCGACCAAACCAATGCCGGCATGCTGTACCCGGGGATGCGCCGTCTGCCCTTGATGTCCACGAAGGTCTATCGGGCTGCCCAGCCAGGGTCTTGAGGGCCATGAGGCACCCGTCAAAGCGATCTCCTGCCTTGAACTGTGCGATCACCGGCGCAGGCTGAACCTCGCAACCGTTTCGATGTGCGGAGTCTGCGGGAACATGTCGACCGGCTGTACCCACTCGAGGTGGTAGCCACCGGCGATCAGCGCGGCTGCGTCCCTGGCGAAGCTCGCCACGTCACACGAGACCGAGGCGATCACTGCCGGCCGGAGCTCGACGAGGAGTCCGGTGACCTCGGGACCGAGCCCCACTCTGGGGGGATCGACCATCACGACGTCCCAGTCGGCCGGGAGCTCGGCGAGACCATCGGCGACGGTCGCCTCGATGACCTCCACCTCCGTATTGACGAGGAGGTCTTCGAGAGCGAGCGGGTCCGACTCGATGGCGACCACTTCGTCTGCGTCGCCGGCAACGGTGGCGGTGAACAGCCCCCCGCCGGCGTAGGCGTCGAGGACCCGGTCGCCGGCCTCGATCGTCGCCGCCTCCCGGACCAGCTCGACGAGCGCCTCGGCCCCTGCGGTGTTGTTCTGGAAGAAGGCGGAGCCGGTGATCTGGAAGGCGTGGCCGGCGACGATCTCGTGGAAGACGATGTCGTCGCCGCCGAACGGCACCCCCCAATCGTCCGACGAGATCGGCAGCTCCCCGTCGAGCACGATGATCGTCTCTCCGGTGTTGACCCCGGTTCGGAGCGAGAGTCGATCCACCCCGCGCAGGTCGCCGAGCCGGCCGAACAGCTCGACGATGGCCTCGTCTGCCAGGAGGCAGACGTCGATGGGGACGACCTGGTTCGAACCGCCCCTCATCAAGGCGGGCCGGCCTCGGTCGACGCGGAGGTCGATCCGGTTGCGATAGTGGTACGGGTCGCCCGGAGCGATGATGTCCCGCACGTCGACGTCACCGATCCCACCGAGGTGGCGGAGTTGTCCCGCCACCGTCGCCGTCTTCCACGTCAGCTGAGCGGCGTAGTCGGCGTGCTGCCACGAGCATCCCCCGCATTCGCCGAAGTAGCGGCACGGTGGCTCGACCCGACTGGGCGACGCCTCCACGATCTCGACAAGCCGGCCGCGCTCGAATCGCTTCTTGACCTCGACGATCTCGATGTCGGCCACGTCGCCTGGGATGGCTCCGGGCACGAAGACGGCTTTGCCGTCTCTGCGGGCGATGCCGTCACCCCCGTTTGCCATGGCATCGATGTCGAGTCTGAGGATGTCGGTCACCCTCGCAACGGTAGGCGCTGGGTCAGGCGTCCCTGCCGAGGAGGCTGCCTGTGAGCTTCACACCGTCTTCGTAGGCGACCATGAGACAGTGAACCGTGCGGTCGTCCTCTCGCCAGCCGTCTTCGCTCGGCCAGAAGATGGTGATGTCGACGTCGGGCACCTGCTGGTACGGGGCACCGATGTACGAGTGGAAGCCGGCGAAGCACTTGTCGAAACCCCAATCGGTCAACGCATCGTCTCCCGGATAGGCCGTCCCCGAAACCGACGGGTACTCGACGATCGCGAAGACCTCCATGTCGTGCGGGTCCGAGCATGGACGGGCATTCACGGAGTCGAACACCTCGATGTCATCGCCGCCGGATCCCGGCCAGTCCAGGCAGTCACCGATCTGGAGCTCAGCGGCGCCCAGGGTCCCCGCATCGATGATCGAGCCACCCTCGCTGCGATCGGCGCTGGTGAGGAAGCCCCAGATCGCGCCGCCTCCCAAGAAGACACCGAGCAGGATGAGTCGGATCAGCAGGCCACCGCCGATGCGCGCCAGAACGGACGGTTGCGCCCCGGCCGCCGGCTCCGAGGTCGAGGCTGCGGCTTCGAAGGCCTGCCCCGATTCGAGCGTCGCCGGTTCGGGCTCCCAGCCCGTCGGCTCCGGCAACGGTGCAGGCGAGGGCGCCGATTCCAGCCCTTCGATCGGGAGCATCGTCCCGCAGTCGAGACACGCCCCATAGAAGCTGGTGTCGATCTTCCTGTTGCACGTCGGGCAGCGAACCATGGTCATGGTTGTCAACTATCGGTCGAAGGTCTTCGAGCCTTGAGCCGGCTACCGGCTTCCCCTCGCAGCTGCGTGCGGAGGCACCGGTCGTGCCGCCGTCACTGACACACAGCGCGGTCGCCGTGCATGGACTTCGTATCGGGGGCTGCCTCCCCGCAGGACGAGAGGTGAATCCATGAGAACCAACTTCACACGCTGGGTCGCGCTCACAGCGATCTCCGCTGTCATCGTCGCGGCGTGCTCCTCGGAGGCGACCGACGACCTGTCCACGACTACAGCAGCAGACGACGCTCCCACCCAGACCGATGTCACGCCGCCGGCAGACTCCGGCTCCGACGAATCGTTCGAGCTGTCGATCGCCATCTTCGAAGACCTCACGACGGACAACTTCTGGGCGTATCTAGATCCGGAGAACTCGGTCTGGAACAGCTACGTGTTCGGAAACCAGGCGCCGGCGCTGTTCCAGTACGCATCGCCCACGCTCCAACTCGTCCCACAGGTGAGCGAAGGCCTGCCGGTCGAACCCGTCCAGACCGGCGACACCTGGACGGTCACCCAGACCATCAAACAGGGCCTCACCTGGTCGGATGGCGAGGAAATCACCGCCGGTGACATCGTCTTCACGTACGAGACCGTGCGTGACCTCGTGCTGGGAGGTCAGTGGTTCTCCAGCTATCCGATCGCATCCGAGGACGATCCCGCCACCGACGACGACGAGTCGCTTCCAGGTCTGACCGCCGTCACGGCAATCGACGACCACACCGTCGAGTACACGTTCAACCAGACGCCGGGACTTTCACTCTGGCAGTTCGGGGTCGGCCTCGCACCGATCCTCCCCGAGCACTACTGGGCGGCTGTCGTGGCCGACTCGGCGACTTCGGCGGATCTATACGCCGCGCCGGGTCTCGGCGCCCCGGGAATGTGGGCGTACGACTTCACCGAGCGTGAGCCGGGTGCCTTTGCGAGGAACACCGCCAACGCCAACTACCCGTTCGCCGGTTCGACCACCCGCATCTACGACGACGGCACCTATGAGTTCTCCGCCGACGGCATCGACGAGCAGTTCTATGGCGACGGCACGGGCAGTGTGGGGTACGAGTACACCGAAGGCCCGTACGCAGAGGACGTGACGTACTCGATCTACACCGACCAGAACGCCGCCGTGCTGGCGCTGACGAGCGGTGAGGTCGACTTCATGCTCAACTCCCTCGGTCTCCAACGAGGTCTCCAATCGCTGGTGCTCGCCGACCCGTCCCTCGACATCGTGGTGAACCCAGCCAACTCGTATCGGTATCTGGCGTTCAACACTCGGCGCTTCCCGATGTCGGAGGTTGCATTCCGCCAGGCGATGGGCTGCATGATCGACAAGGAGTTCATGGCGAACAACGTGCTGCAGGGCTCGGCCATACCCGCCTGGAGCCAGGTCCCCGAGGCCAATGCCTTCTGGTACAACCCGGACGCGCCGAGGTTGTGCGAGGGGTTGACGCAGGAGGAGCGTCTCGCGGAGGCGACCCGCATCCTCAAGGATGCCGGATGGACGTGGGACGTCGAGCCCCTGTGGGACGCGGACAACCTCGATGCGCTGCCGAAGGGCGAGGGACTCCGTGGCCCGGACGGAACAACCGTTCCGGACCTCGAGTTGCTCGCTCCCGGACCGGGTTACGACCCGCTGCGCGCCACCTACTCCCTGTTCATCGAGGAGTGGGCCCAGGATCTCGGCGTCCCGTTGACCGCCGAGCCGACGGGGTTCAACGTGATCGTGGACGCCATCACCGATCGCAGCGCTCCGTTCGACATGTACATCCTCGGGTGGTCGCTCACCCCCTTCCCCGATCACATCGTCGACTTCTTCGCCTCGTCGAACGACTCGACTGCCGGTGGAAACAACTACCCGGGATACTCGAATCCGACGTTCGACGCCTTGGCGGCGCAATTCCAGTCGACGACCGACGTGGACGAGGCACGCGGAGTGATCAAGCAGATGGACGCGATCCTGGCGGAGGATCTGCCCTACGTCGTGCTCTTCACGGCGCCGATCATCGAGCCGTACCGCAACACCCTGTCGTTCCCGTTCTCGGACACCTTGAGCGGGCTCCAGAACCTCCAGGGTCTGCCGTCGTTCGTCCGTCTGGCGCAGTGAGGTTTTTGCCTCGCCTGGCGGTTCGGCGCTTTTGGCCCTCGGCTGTCAGCTGTCGGCTCCACGGGGAGGTGTGCGTGTGCCGTCGGAGTCTGATGGGGACCTGGTTGCCTGCCTTGGGCTGGGACCTCCGGCGCCGACCTTCCATGCGAGAGGAAGGCTGGGAGCTGGGCTTCGGTTTCGGCTGACGTGAATTCGTCGGTCGAACAGCCGCATCGGGTCTCAACAGGCCCGGGGCGGCCCTCCACACGACGGGGTGGCAGAGTCGATGACTCTGTCACCCCGTTTCCTCGCCTACCGGCTCGGCGCTTTCGGCTTTCGGCTCTCGGCTCCACGAGGAGGTGGGCGTGTGCCGTCGGAGTCTGACGGGGACCTGGTTGCCTGCCTTGGGCTGGGACCTTCGGCGTCGCCCTTGCCTGCGAGGAAGGCTGGAAGCTGGTAGCCGGCAGCCGGGGGTATCAGCCCCCCAGGGCTTCGATCAGGCTCTCTTGCAGCAGGGCGAGGGTGTTGAGGACTGCCAGGGTGTGCTCGTCGAGGGTTTCGTAGTCGGCTTCGATCTCGAGACCGGCCCGGGCGGCGATGACCAGCCTGGTCTCGGTCAACACGCGCAGCATGGCGTAAGCCTCCAGCTCGGAGATGACGACCCCCTCGTCGGCGACCGCCAGGATCTCGGCGAACGCAGAGCGGTCGGCTATTTTCGACTCATTCAGCTCGCCGCCCATCCAGCGCCACCAGTCCTCGTTGGCCTCGGCGTCGTCGAGGTAGACAGGGACCTGGAGGCGCTCGGCAGCCGGATCCTCCCCGACCGAACCAATTGTCGCCAGTAGCTCGGGGATGTCCGAGAGGAAGGTGACCATCCAGTCGGGCATCTGGAGTTCAAGGCCGTCGCGGTGTCTGGAGATCTTCATGTCTCCATCGTCGCCCACAGGCCGTGCTGATGCAGCCGGTAGCAGTCCATCTCGGCCTGTTCCCGCGGTCCGTCGTTGACGATCGCCCGCCCCTCGTTGTGCACCTGCATCGTCAATCGCATCGCCTTCTCCTTGGAATGCCCGAACAGCGTCCGCAGGACCCAGGCCACGTAGGACACGAGGTTGACGGGGTCGTTCCAGACCACGACCTTCCAGACCTCAT